>JARKOQ010000045.1 GCA_029976005.1 Aggregatilineales bacterium
CGGGCGGCCTGCGACTGGCTGGCGGGCCTGATCGTGCGCGGGGTGATCGACGTGGAGGACGGCCTGGCGATGGCCCGCGCGGCCTCCTACGACCTGGCCAAAGAGGCGTTCAAGCTGTAGAGGCACGACAAGATAGGGGCGGGATCCATGAATCCCCGCCCCACGCGGTATCGTGTTGTAGGGACGGGTCACGCCGATGCTCCGCATCGTGACCCGTCCGCCACGTGTCGATCGCGCACCTTTGCCGGGCAGTTCGGGCGGTTCGCGAACCACCCCTCCAATGTTTTGCCCGGCTGCTACTCCTCCCACTCGGTGTGGAAGACGCCTTCCTTGTCGATGCGGCGGTAGGTGTGCGAGCCGAAGTAATCGCGCTGGGCCTGGGTCAGGTTGGCGGGCAGGCGGCCGGTGCGATAGGCGTCGAAGTAGGCCAGCGAATGGGCCAGGGCCGGGGCGGGGATGCCGTGCGCGATCGCGGTCGCCAGGACGCGCCGCCAGGCGGCCTGGCGCGAATCGATCTGGCCCCGGAACGGCTCGGCGATCAGCAGGTTAGGCGTGGCCGGATTGGCGGCGTAGACCTGGCGGATGTCCTCCAGCAGCCGGGCGCGGATGATGCACCCGCCGCGCCAGATGCGGGCGATGTCGGCCAGATTGAGGTCGTAGCCGTATTCCTTGCTGCCGGCCTGGAGCAGGGCCAACCCCTGCGCGTACGAGCACAGGATCGCGGCGTACAGCGCGGCGCGTACATCCTCGAAGAACGCGGCCCGGTCGCCGGAGAAGGCCGCCGCCGGTTTGGCGAACAGCCCTTCGGCCTTCACGCGTTCGGCCTTCAGCCCGGAGATGATGCGCGAATCGACCGCGGCGTTGACGGTGTGCAGCGGCACGCCCAGGTCGAGCGCGTTCTGGCTGGTCCACTTGCCGGTGCCCTTCTGCTGCGCCTCGTCCAGGATCAGGTCGACCAGGGCCTGGCCGCTGTCCGGGTCCTGGCGGGCGAAGATCGCGGCCGTGATCTCGATCAGGTAGGCGTTCATCTCGGCCGCGTTCCAGGCGCTGAAGGCCCGGTGCAGCTCGTCCGGCGTCGCCCCGACCACGTCCTTGAGGATGTGGTAGGCTTCCGCGATGAGCTGCATGATTCCATACTCGATCCCGTTGTGCACGGTCTTGACGTAGTGCCCGGCCCCACGCGGCCCGATGTAGGTCACGCACGGGTCGCCGTCGACCTTGGCGGCGATCGCTTCCAGGGCTGGGGCGACCAGCTCGTAGGCCGAGCGCTGGCCGCCGGGCATGATCGCCGGGCCGCGCAGCGCGCCCTTCTCCCCGCCGGAGACGCCGCTGCCGATGAACAGCAGGCCGTCTTTTTCCAGCGCGACGGCGCGCCGCTCGGTATCCATGAAGAAGCTGTTGCCCAGGTCGATCAGCAGGTCGCCGGGATCGAGCAGGGGCTTCAGATCGGCGATGGCCTTGTCGACCGCGTTGGCCGGGACAAGCAGGATCACCCGGCGCGGCTTTTCCAGCGCGGCGAGGAAGGCCGGGATGGCGTCGAAGGCTGCGATTGGCCCCTCGGAGGCGTGGGCGGCGAAGGCCTGGCGCTTGGTCGCATCGAGGTCGTACCCGGCCACGCTGTAGCCGTTGCGGGCCAGGTTGCGGGCCAGGCTGCCGCCCATCACGCCCAGCCCGACCATGCCGACGAAGTAGTGAGTCATGGTGTCATCTCCTGAAAGACAGTTCTCAGTCGTCAGTGTTCAGTTCTCAGTAAAAGCAGGGGCCGGGCGCGGTCGATCTCGTCCGGCGGTGGTGTTCCCTGCATGGGTCAGTCAGGCTGTCTGGCGGGTAGACAGGACGATCGGATGGTGGCCCAGTGGCCACGCCGGGGACTCATGAGCGTTTACAAATTGATCCGGTAACGCTGCGGACGGTTGTAGGGACGACCGGCGGTCGTCCGGGGCGGTTCGCGAACCGCCCCTACAAATGGCGTATCGATCCCGTTGCCGGATTATTATGTGAAGGTTCATGAGTCGCGGGCGATCCAACGGCCGCCATTCCATCGTCTGTGTGCCCTTCTCTTGACGCCGCCCTGGGCGGGTTCCGCCATGCACAGGCCCGGATATCCCGTCGATGGGGGCCGTTGTAGGGCCGTTCAATTGAACGGCCCTGCCGCGCGCCCGGCGTAATTATCCCTCTTGATTGCCGCCAGAGACACCCCCTGGCGCGGTCTGGTCCTTTCAGGTCTCCGGACTCTGGTCTCTGGCCTCTGGTCTCTTGAGTCTGTACAGCATCTCGCCCGCCTTGGGCACGTAGAGCACGCCTTCCGCCTCCCGGTTGGCCCAGGCGGCCGGGTCGATGGCGGCCGGGTCGCGGTAACCCAGGGCGAGGCGGGCGCACTCATCGGGCGGGATGCGCGTCGCCAGCGTGACCTTGATCCGGGCCTGCTCCACGCCGTTCTCGAACGTGCCGGAGCCGCGCAGGTGGGTGCTGTGGGCCAGGACGCCCAGCGGGATGTCCTTGAAGCGCTCCCACTGCTTGAGGAAGTAGTCCCGCACGTGGTAGCCCGCCTGGGCGATGTACTTGCCGTGGACGTGGCTGACCGTCTCCAGGTGCGGGGCGTAGACGATGATCTCGCCGCCTGCGGCCATGGCCGGCTCCAGTTTGTACATCGCTTTGGCGGCCGTCCACAGCTCGTCGTACATCGGCGGCGCGCAGGAGAGCACCTCACGGTAGGGTTGATCCACCCAGCGGATGTGGCGCTCCGAGGAGAGCCGCACGGCCGCGTTCCAGGCGGTCAGATGGTCGCCGACGAACAGGCCGGTCAGGGCGTGACCTTCGACCACGCCCGCCGCCAGGGTGACCGGCAGCGGCAGGCTTTCCGCCGCCGCGTGGATCAGCGCCCTTACGGGCGTATGGGCGACCCCGATCGTATCCAGGATGGTGATCAGCGCCCCCAGCCAGTGGGTGACGTTGATCATCTCCGCGCCGCTGATGCCGGGGAAGACGTACTTGGCCCCGCCGGAGAAGCCGACCACCTCGTGCGGGAAGACCGGCCCGACCACGATCAGGTGATCGTAGTCCTGAATGGCCCGGTTGACCCGCACCGGCACGTCGCCGCCCAGCGAGGGATGCCAGACCTCGCCCGCGATAGCCTGCACCCGCTCGCGTGGGATCAGGCCGATCTGGACCAGGCTGGCCGGGTCGTCCCAGGCGTGGTTGAGCAGCCCGATGTGGGCGTATGGCCCGGTCCGTTCTTCGGCGGTGAGGCCCAGCAGGGCGTGCATGGAGTCCGGCTCCAGGGCGGGGTGCGTCCCCAGCGCGACCATGAAATCGAGCTGCCTGGCCCCGCGCAGCACCTCGACCATCTGGCGGAAGAGCAGCGGCAGCGGGAAGGTGCGGGTGTGATCGGGGATGAGGACCAGCAACCTGGCCCCGTCGAAGCGCCCCCCGCCCAGCCCGGCTTCCAGCGTCTGGCGAATGACCTCCGGGGAGAGGGCGCTGCCTTCCAGTGCGAGTGCCTGGGCATCCAACATGAGCTTATACCCCGCTGTAGGCGCTAAACCCGCCGTCGATGGCCAGGACGATCCCGGTCACGAAGCTGGCCTCGTCCGAGAGCAGCCAGACCACCGCGCCCAGCAGGTCATCCGGCGTGCCGAAGCGATTCATCGGCGTGTGGGCCAGCACCTGCTGGCCGCGCTCGGTCAGCGCGCCGTCCTCCGGCCGGGTCATGAGGAAGCGGTTCTGCTCGGTCAGGAAGAAGCCGGGGGCGATGGCGTTGACCCGGATGTTCGGGCAGCACTCCTGGGCGAGGTAGACCGCCAACCATTTGGTGAAGTTGCTGACGGCGGCCTTCGCGCCGCTGTAGGCCACCACGCGGGTCATCGGCCGGTCGGCCGACATCGACGAGATGTTGAGGATCGAGCCGCGCCCCTGGGCGACCAGCCGCGCCCCGAAGACCTGCGAGGCCAGCACCGTCCCGACGAAGTTCAGGTTGAAGACCCACTGCATGGCGTCGGCGGGCAGGTCGAAGAAGGTGCGCTCGCCGGGCTGGACCGTCCCGGCGGGCTTGTTGCCGCCCGCCCCGTTGATCAGCGCGTCGACCCGGCCGTAGGTCGCCACGACCTGCTCGGCGGCAGCCTCCAGCGAGGCTTTGTCCAGCACGTCGACCGCGATCCCGATTGCCTCGCCGCCGGCGGCGCGAATCTCCGCCGCCAGTCCCTCGGCGGCCTGGGCGGAGAGGTCGAGCACGGCGACGCGCGCCCCCAGCCCGGCCAGGCAGCGGCACATCGCGCTGCACAGCACGCCCGCCCCGCCGGTGACCGCCACGACTTTGCCAGTGACATCAAACATGGAAGGCGCCCTCCCGGCGCTTAGCTCTTCCACGGCGGGATGCTGGGAAGGTAGGTATTGAACTCGGCGATGAGCGCGGCTTCATAGTCCCCGGCATACGTCCCGGCCAGGAAGCGATCCAGGGCCTCGGTGTAGAAGCGCTGCCAGGCCATGTCCTCGTTGCCGGGCAGGATCGGATAGAACAGGCCGTTGACACTGCGGGCCGCCTTGAGGTCGCCCGGCGCATCGCCGATCATCAGGATGTGATCGGGGCTGTAGCGGCCTTCGCCCGCCAGCTTGAGCATCTGGCCCTTGGTGCCGATCTCCTGTCCGCCGATGACACGCACGTACTGCGCGATGTCGTGCTCGTGCCATTCCTTGACCAGGGCTTCGGTCGGCGTGGCGGAGACGACGATCATGTCCGCCTCGTTCTGGAGCCGGATCAGGCTCTCGCGCACGTAGGGGAAGGGCGGCACGCCGTGCACCATGGCCGCGATCGCGTCGTTGACGGCCACCGTCCAGGCCAGGGCCGTCTCCAGGTCGGGGTTGCCGGGATGCTCGGCCATGTAGGCCTTGAGGCCGCTGTTGCTCAGGGGATGGGTCTGCTGGGCGGCGAAGGCGCGCACCGAGGCTGCCTCCGGGATGCTCACCTGGCGCTGGATGACCTCCGGACGCTCCTTGAGCAGGTCGAAGACCATCACCAGGGCCGGCCAGCGGTTGACGCCGCGCCACTGCGAATACAGGTTGACGAACTCCGCGGCCTCGCGGGCGTACTTGGAGACAGGTTGCAGGCCCCAGGAGTTGATGATGTTGGGGATGAAGCACTCCTTGTGCTTGATCTCCATCGTGTCGAACGCGCAGCCGTCCGAGTCGATGCCGATCAGGAAGGGGTGCTGCGGCTGAAAGTCGCGGAGCGGTTGAGTCGGGTCGGTCATGGTCAGGAAAGCACCTTTCGTAGGCGGATGACTCTGGAATCTGTCTGGCAAGGGGCTTAAGCCCCTTGTTCAGTTGTCGCGATCAGGGTCTATGGATAGATACTTAGCGATATGTTTCCGGCACGTAAGCGGGCAGGCGTTGATCGGCGAAAATGGGCTGGAAGCGGGCGAAACGCTGCACGCCGCCCACCAGCGGCACGGCCGGCCAGTCGCCGCCGATCAAGGGCTGGGCATAGCGGATGAAGTCGTCGGTCACGTCGAAGCCATCCGCGCTGATCCAGCTCTTGGGGAAGAAGCGCTCCGAGTTGGCGACCTGTTCCAGCGGGGCCTTGCCGAACGTCACACCGTAGATCGCCCCCGGTTGGCGCAGGATCGTCGCCATGAACCCGTTGCCGTCGTGGACGGCGATGTCCACCGCCTTGCGCCCGACCAGGTAGGCCTCGTCCAGGTCGACGGTCGAGGCGGTGATCATGCTGTGGCGCTGGTCGGTGCCGGGCACGTTGGCCCGCGCCGCGCCGGGCACGGGCAGCCCGACGTCGTTCAGGTAGTTGATCACGGCCTGGGCGGCGGTCATCGTGCTGGCGCTGAACATGGTGTGCCCGAAGCTGTCCTTGCGCGAGCCCAGCTCACCCACGTCGAATCCCTCGCTGACCACGACGATCGCCCGGCCGTGAGTCTTGAGCGTGTCGTTGACCCTGTCGGCCAGTTTGGAGAGGGTCAGCCCGGCTTCGGTCAGGCAGATCAGGAGGGGCAGCTCGCGGCGGGGGTCGGCCAGGCGGGCGGCGGCCGGGATGAAGCCGATCTTGCGGCCCATCGCCTGCATAACCAGCACCGGGTCGGCCGGGCTGGAGCCGGCGTTTTCCTGGTTGGCGGTCTGGACATTGAGCGCCCAGTAGCGGGCCACGCTGCCGTAGCCGGGGGTGTGGTCGATCAGCGTGAACTCGGAGTCGCCCAGGTCGTTGTCAATGGTCTTGGGCACGCCGATCGCGATCAGGTCCAGGCCGCGCTCGTGGGCCAACACCGAGACCTTGTGGGCGGTGTCCATCGAATCATTGCCGCCGATGTAGAAGAAATAGCCGACGTCGTGGGCCTTGAAGACGTCGATCACGCGGGCGAAGTCCTCCGCCTGTTTCGCCTTGAGCTTGTAGCGGCAGGTGCCGATCGTGCCGGCGGCGGGGGTGGTGCGCAGCAGGGCGATCTCCTCGGCGGGCTGGGCGGAGAGATCGAGCAGTTCCTCCTTGAGCACGCCTTCGATGCCGTGCCAGCCGGCGTAGACCTTGCCGAACAGGTCAGGGCGATCCAGGCAGGCTTCCAGCACGCCGCGCAGCGAATTGTTGATGACCGGGGTTGGGCCGCCCGATTGGGCGACCACCACATTTCGAGGCATAGGGTCTCCTCAATTCAGGATAAGGACGTTTGGTCACAGATTGTGCGGGCAGGGGCGTTCAATTGAACGCCCCGAAACCACCGACTCAGCCGCGAATCGTCTTGATCAGGGCCAGGGTCTGGGCGACGAGCGTTTCGATCTGGCCGAACTCCCCGGCCTTGATCCAGTCGGCGCGCAGCAGGTTGCTGCCCATCCCGACGCAGGCTACCCCGGCCTCGAACCAGCCGCGCAGGTTGTCCTCGTCGGGCGTGACGCCGCCGGTGGGCATGATGCTTGTCCAGGGGCGCGGGCCGCGCACGGCCTTGACGAACCTGGGGCCGAATACCTCGCCGGGGAAGAGCTTGACGATCTCAACCCCGGCTTCCTCGGCGGTGGCGATCTCGGTCACGCTGCCGCAGCCGGGCATATAGGGGACTTTACGCCGGTTGCACAGCCTGGCCACGTCCGGGTTGAAATTGGGGCCGACGATGAAATTGGCCCCGCGCGCGATGTACAGGGCGGCGGTCGGGGCGTCTTCCACCGAGCCGACGCCCAGGATCACATCCGGGTAGGTCGTCGCGATCCCACCGATCACGGCGCTGAAGACATCCACCGCGCCGTCGCCGCGGTTGGTGAATTCCAGGAGGTGCGCGCCGCCGCGTGCCACCGCGCCGATCACCTGGGTCACGGTCTCCGGGTTGGCGTGGTAAAAGAGCGGCACGAGTCCCTCGGCCTGCATGGTGTTGTAGACCGCCAGACGGTTGAAACGAGCCATGAGTAATCTCCTCCCGGCGATGCCGGGGGTAAAAAAGCCGCGCGTGCGCAACAGCATGGGGTGGGTTGTTACCCCCAGAACAGGGCGCCGAAGATGAACGTGGTGGCCGTCGGATCACCCGCGACTCAAGTCCCCGGCGTGGCCGCCGCGCCGCCATTGCCTCGCTTCGTGTAACTCCCTGATTCTTCATCTGACGCTTGCTAGATCTGCATACCCCTACCGGCTGACCCGGCCGGAGGCGTCGCCCTGCATGAGCTTTTGCACCTCGTCCACGCTGACCAGATTGAAGTCGCCGAAGATGCTGTGCTTGAGGCAGGACGCCGCCACGGCGAAGTTGAGCGCGTCCTGCGGATGGTCGTAGGTCTTGAGGCCGTAAATCAACCCGCCCATGAAGCTGTCGCCGCCGCCCACGCGGTCGACGATGGGCACGATCTCGAAGGTGGGCGAGGTGTAGACCGCCCCCTCGTGCCACAGGATCGCGCCCCAACGGTTATGGCTGGCCGAAACCGAGCCGCGCAGGGTGATGGCGATCGTGCGCAGGCGCGGGAAGCGCGCCTTGAGCTGCTCGCAGACGGAGGCGTAGGCGTCGGCCTCGACCTTGCCGGCCGTGACGTCGGCTTGCGGGGCTTTGATCCCGAAGACCTTCTCGGCGTCTTCCTCGTTGCCGATGGCGACGTCGCAGTCCTCGACCAGTCCCGGCATGACCTCCCCGGCCTTTTTGCCCCACTTCCACAGATTCTTGCGGTAGTTGAGATCGCAGGAGACGGTCAGGCCTTTGGCGCGGGCGACCTGGATCGCTTCCGCCAGGGTGTCCGCCGCGCCGGCGGAGACGGCCGGGGTGATGCCCGTCCAGTGGAACCAGTCTGCCTCGTCAAAGGCGGCGTCCCAATCGATCATGCCCGGCGCGAGGGTGGCGAAGGACGAGTTGGCCCGGTCGTAGATCACTTTGGAGCCGCGCTGGGCCGCGCCCATTTCCAGGTAGTAGATGCCCAGCCGGTCGCCGCCGCGCACGATGTGATCGACGCCGATCCCGTACTGGCGCAGGTAGTTGCGGCAGGCGTCGCCCATGTCGTTGGCGGGCAGGCGGGTGACGAACTCGGCGGGCAGGCCGTAGTTGGCCAGCGAGGCCGCGACGTTCGATTCACCGCCGCCGTAGATCACGTCGAAGCTGCGCGCCTGGGTGAAGCGCTGGAAGCCCGGCGGGGACAGGCGCAGCATGATTTCTCCAAAACAGACAGTTTTTTTCATGGGGGATGGATGGCTCCTTGGCGCTGGCCGGCCGGCCTGTTCCGTGCCTCACACCGGCCGGAAAACCGGCTTGCGTTAGCGCTAACACACTGCCGTTATCTTAGCATGATTCCGGGCGCGAATCAACAAGCGCATGCCCCTGTTTCGAGCCTGAGCGACGGTTGTGTCGATCGCGTGTGTCTGTCGGGCCGTGGACTGTTGTAGAATAAGGCGGTATGACACGGTGTGACTGCCCCTCTGCCGGAGGGGCTTTGGTTCAGGGGGAAGGAAGATGACAAGCATGCGACGCCTGATTCACCTGGCGGTTTGCCTGAGCATGGTGCTGGTGGCCTTCAACGGGCTGGCCGTCGCTCAGGACACGCCGCCGTACCTCAATCCCGATCTGCCGGTCGAGGAGCGGGTCGAGGACTTGCTGGCCCGGATGACTCTGGAAGAGAAGATCGGCCAGATGACGCTGATCGAGAAAAACAGCCTGACTCCGCAGGACGTGACCGATTACTTCATCGGCGGGGTGTTGAGCGGTGGGGGTGGCTATCCCCAGCCGAATACCCCCGAGGCCTGGGCAGAGATGGTGGCGGGCTTTCAGAACGCGGCCCTGGCGACCCGGCTGGGCATCCCGATGATCTACGGGGTGGACGCCGTGCACGGCCACAACAACGTGGCCGGGGCGATCATCTTTCCCCACAACATCGGCCTGGGGGCGACCCGCAACGCCGAGCTGGTGGAGCGGATCGGCGCGATCGTGGCCCGCGAGATGATCGCCACCAACATCTTCTGGAACTACGCGCCGGTGGTGGCCGTCCCGCAGGACATTCGCTGGGGACGCACCTACGAAGGCTTCGGCGAAAATACCGAACTGGTGACCGAGCTGGGCGTGGCCTACATGCGCGGCTTGCAGGGCGACGATCTGGCCGATCCAACCACGGCGCTGGCGACGATCAAGCACTACGTGGGCGACGGCGGCGCCGTGTGGGGCACTTCGCCCTGGGGCCCGCAGAACATCGACCGGGGCGTGACCGACGTGGACGAGGCGACTCTGCGCGCCATCCATCTGCCGCCCTATATCGCCGCGATCGAGGCCGGGGCGATGTGTATCATGACCTCGTTCACGACCTGGGACGGGCTGAACATGCACGCCCAGCACTATCTGGTGACCGACGTGCTCAAGGGCGAGCTGGGCTTCCAGGGCTTCGTGGTCTCCGACTGGGCCGGGCACGAACTGATCTCGTCCGACTACGACGAGGCCGTGGCGACCGCGATCAACGCCGGGCTGGACATGATCATGGTCCCCCAGAACATGCACGGCTTCATCGACTCGCTGACCCGCGCCGTCGATTCCGGCGTGGTGCCGATGGAGCGCATCGACGACGCGGTGCGGCGCATCCTGCGCGTCAAGTTCGCAATGGGCCTCTTCGAGCACCCGCTGGGCGATCCGGCCCTGCTGGCCGAAGTCGGCTCCGAAGCGCATGCGGCCGTGGCGCGCGAAGCCGTCCAGCAGTCGCTGGTGCTGCTCAAGAACGACGACGCCACCCTGCCGTTGGCTGCCGACACGCCCACGATCTTCGTGGCCGGGGAAGGCGCGGACGACATCGGCCTCCAGTCCGGCGGCTGGACGATCGAATGGCAGGGCCGGGCGGGGAACATCACCGAGGGCACGACCCTGCTGGATGGGATCAAGTCGGCGGTATCGGCCGATACCCAGGTCTTCTTCGACCGGCTGGGGCGCTTCCGCAACGCCAGCGATGCCGGCGGCAACCCGATCAACGCCGAGGTTGGGATCGTGGTGCTCAGCGAGCAGCCCTACGCCGAATGGGAAGGCGACAGCGCGACGCTGGCCCTCTCGAACGCCGATATCCAGCTCATCGATCGCGTCCGGGCGCGCAGCGAGCGGGTGGTGGTCATCCTGCTCTCCGGCCGGCCGCTGATCATCACCGACGCCCTGAACCGGGCGGATGCCTTCGTCGCGGCCTGGCTGCCCGGCACGGAGGGGAATGGCGTGGCCGATGTGCTGTTCGGCGACGTGCCGTTCATCGGCAGGCTGTCTTACACCTGGCCGCGCAGCATCGACCAGATTCCGTTCGACTTCGCCAACCTGCCGACCGAAGGCTGCGACGCGCCGCTGTTCCCCTACGGGTACGGCCTGGACGCGGAATCGACCGACGCGACCTGGGTCGAGCTGGCCAAGAGCTGCGCCGGATACGTGGAAGAAGAACCCGCCGCGCCGGTCGAAGCTCAACCGGCCGGGGTTGCCAGCGGGATGCTGGCCCCGGTGGGCGAGGCGGGCGCGACTTACTACGCGCCCTTCCCGGTGGCGATCACGCTCGACGGCCGGTTCGAGGACTGGGCCGGGGTGCCCACGGTGACGATCCCGGCCGGGGCGGACCTGACCTCCGGCCAGCCCGCCGTGACCTTCGCCGCGGCCGCCGACGCGGAGTACCTCTACCTGCGCGGCGACATCATTGACAACAACATCATCAGCGGCCAGCACGAAGCCGACTACTGGAACGAGGACTCGGTCGAGTTCTACATCAACGCCACCGGCGATACCGGTCTGTCCAGCTACACCGACGGCGTGGCCCAGATCACGATCCCGGCCCTCAACGCCGATTTGCCGCCCGACCAGGCGATCATCGCCGGGGTGCGGGGGCCGAGCGCCGAGGCCAGAGTCGTGACCGTCCTCACCGACACGGGTTACGCGGTCGAGGTGGCCGTGCCGCTGATCAACGCCGTCTGGGCGATCGAGCCGGTCGACGGCGGCATCCTGGGCTTCCAGGTGCACCTCAATGGGGCTTCCAGCGCCAACCGCGACACCAAGCTGATCTGGTCGATCTACGACACCGCCGACCAGTCCTACCTGAATCCGAGCCTGTTCGGGGAGTTGATCTTCCACCAGGTTGGGCAGTAGGAAAACGGGAATAGGACACGGATAACACGGAAAAGGCACGGATGAGCACGGATTTCAAAGAATAAGCGGTGAAAATCCATGCTCATCCGGTCTGCCGGGGACGACCGGCCGGTCGTCCCTACCGGAAGAAGACCAGGCCCACACTAGCGATTGCCAGCGTGGGCCTGGTTCATCTCGTGGCAGAAGCGGGCGGGTTACTTCAGGAAATCCTCCCGGATCGGGTTGAAGACATCCAACAGTTTGACCCGCTGCGTCCGGGGATGGATGCAGTGCGGGACGTTGGACGGGATCGTGATCAGGTCGCCCGGCCCCAGGCGCGTCGGCACGCCATCCAGGTAGAAGTCGACTTCGCCCTCGGCCACGAACGTGATCTGCTCGTGGATGTGGGCGTGCGGCGCGTCCGGTTCGGCCGGGGGCGGCGCGTCGATCTCCAGCACGGTCGTCATGATCTGGCCGATATGGGTCAGGTAACGCTGGCGGCCCGGCCCGATCGGGGTCAGTTCCGCCTCGGCGCGTTTGACAATGGTCATGCGATTCTCTCCTCGAAAAACAGCTTTCAGCCGTCAGCGTTCAGCGGTCAGCCAAAGATATCAACCATCGCGGACGATTATTGTGCTGGTGTGCCGCGCCTGGTTTTCGCTTGTCGCTTCGACGCTTCCGCCGTTTTCCTTAAGCTAGCGCGCCAGCCAGCCGCCGTCGATCGGGACGATCGCGCCGTTCATGTAATTGGATGCGGCCGAGGCCAGGAAGACGACCAGCCCTTGCAGGTCTTCCGGCGTGCCCCACCGCCCGGCGGGAATCCGCTCCAGGATAGACTGGCTGCGGATGGCGTCGGCGCGCAGGGGGGCGGTGTTGTCGGTCGCCATGTAGCCCGGCGCGATCGCGTTGACGTTGATCCCCAGCGCCGCCCACTCGTTGGCCAGGGCGCGGGTGATCCCGGCCACGGCGCTCTTGGAGGCGGTGTAGGAAGGCACGATGATCCCGCCCTGGAAGGACAGCATCGAGGCGACGTTGATGATCTTGCCGCCGCCCTGGGCCTTCATCACCTTCGCGGCCGCCTGGGAGAGGAAGAAGACCGCGCGCAGGTTGATCGCCAGCACGTCGTCCCAGTCCTGCTCGCTGAACTCCAGAGCCGGGGCGCGGCGGATGATGCCCGCGTTGTTGATCAGGATGTCCAGGCGGCCCAGCCCGGCGGTGACCTGGGCCACGACTGCCTGAAGGTCGGCCTGGGAGGACTGGCGCAGGTCGACCGAAAGGGTCAGGAAGCGCCGCCCCAGGGCCTCGACGCGGGCGCGGGTTTCGGCGCAGTCCGGGGTGTAATCCAGCCCGGCCACGTCCGCCCCGGCCTGGGCCAGCCCGACGGCCATCGCCTGGCCCAACCCCCGGCTGGCCCCGGTGACCAGCGCGACTTTGCCATCCAGCTTGAACAGATCGAGGATGCTCATGGTTTCCCCCGCTTATTTCAGGTCCGCCATGGCGATGGCGTCCATGTCGCTGAAGGTCTGGTTTTCGCCGGCCATGGCCCAGATGAAGGCGTAGTTGCCGGTGCCCATCGCCGAGTGGAGCGACCAGCTTGGCGAGAGGATCGCCTGCTCGCCGCGCATGACCACGTGGCGGGTTTCGTTTGGCTCGCCCATCAGGTGGAAGACGACGTTCGGCTCCTCGACATTGAAGTAGAAGTAGACTTCCATGCGCCGGGCGTGGGTATGGGCGGGCATGGTGTTCCACATGTTGTTCGGGTCGAGCAGGGTGACGCCCATCACGAGCTGGCAGCTCTTGACCCCATCCGGATGGATGTACTTGTAGATCGTGCGCTCGTTGGAGTTGGCCAGACTGCCCAGGTGGCTCGGCGCGGCGCTGCTGATCGGGATGTGCGCGGTGGGGCAGGAGGCATGGGCGGGCGTGCTGACGAAATAAAAGTGCGCCGGGATCTGGGCCGAGTCGCTTTCAAAGCGGACCTCGCGCGCCCCGCGCCCGACGTACAGCCCGTCGAGCTTCTGCATCGGGTAGGCGGTCCCATCCACGATCACGCGGCCCGGCCCGGCGACGTTGACCACGCCCAGTTCGCGCCGCTCCAGGAAGAAGTCCGCGCCCAGGTCTTTTTTGTCGGCGGTCAGCACGAGCGCCTGGCTGACCGGGCACGCGCCGCCGACGATCACGCGGTCGATGTGGCTGTAGACCATGTGCACGGCGTCATCCGAGAACAGGCGCTCGATTAGAAAGTCGCGGCGAAGCTCCTCGGTGGTGTAACGCCGGACGGCCTCAGGCTGTGGCGGGTAACGGGTTTCCATGATCACTTTCTCCCTTGTCTAAATCGCGATCAAATCACTCAACCGGCAGCGGATAGATTCCGTATTCTTGCAGGGCTTCCCACATGGCGAGGATATTCTGCGGCGGCACGTCCGGCTGGATGTTGTGAACAGGATTGAAGACGTACCCGCCGCCGGGGGCCAGCGCGTCGATGTTACGGCGCACGTCGTCCTTGACGGCCTGCGGCGTGCCGTGCGGCAGCACGTCCTGGGTATCGACCCCGCCGCCCCAGAAGACCAGGTCGCGCCCGAAATCGCGCTTGAGCGCGGCCGGCTCCATCCCGGCCGCCCGGACGTGGACGGGGTTGAGGATGTCCGTGCCGATCGCGATGTAGTCCGGGATCAGCGGGCGGACGTTGCCGCACGAGTGGAAGAACTGCTTCGTGTGGGGAGCCAACTGCTTGATCCGCGCGAACAGGGTTTTGAGGCGCGGCTTCAACTGCTCCCGGAACATGGCGGGCGAGATCAACTGCGACTGCTGCGTGCCGTAATCGTCCGCGTAGGTGACCACGTCCACCAGGTCGCCCAGGGCCGGCAGGGCCATCTCCCAGAAAGCCAGCTTGAGCGCCAGCAGCCGGTCGAACAGGACTCCCGCCAGGGCCGGGTCCAGGGCCATCATCATCAGCAGTTCCTGCATCCCGACGATGCGCTGCCCCATCTCGAAAATCCCGGCGAAGGGGTCCTTGAGCGTGACCGCATACCCGGCCGCGCGGTAGCCGAGGGCCAGCTCGCGCAGCCCGGCGATGCGCTCCGGATCGCCCATGTCCGGCCAGGGATGAGCCTCAATCGCGGCGGGGGTGAGGTCGGGCCGGCCGAGGGGCACCCGGACGATGCTGTAGTACAGGCCATCCGGGCGGGGGCGCTGGTGGGTGATGCCCCATTCGTCGTGGTACAGCCAGGCGTCGCCCGCTGGCTCCTCGCGCACGTTCCAGTTGTGGCTGTTGCGCGGGAAGAGGCCGCGCACGTCCACCCCCAGGCGGGCAATCAGGTCCTCGTCGGGCCGGGCAAGCTGCTGGATCGAGTCGCACAGGCTGGGTTCCACGTCCGGCAGGCCCAGCGCCGCGCGCAGGCCCCGGTAAGCGGCGGCGTGAATCCCGGTGACCTGGACGCTGCCCAGGTCGAACGGGATGCGGTCAGGCTCGTGGTGGTTCAGTGCCGTCAGCAGGCGCTCGCGTGAGTTCATGCGTTCGCTCGTCTTCCTTCGATGGGTCTTCGATGGGCGCGTCCGCCGTTGGCGAGGGCGACCCGCGCTGCCAGTGGATCGCCCCGGCCGCCCTCGCCTGTTCCCCCAACCCCCGGTCGTCCATCCGGCGTGCCGCAGGTTCTCTGGGTGAATGCCCGTCCGGCCCGGATGGCCCCCTCGCTCTCCGGGCCGGATGGGTTACAGCTCGACCATGTACAACTGCACGCGCCCGCCGAAATCGGAGGCGTACAGAATCCGGCTGCCGTCCCAGTCCCAGGTGGGGTGGCAATGGCTGCTCTGGGTGTGCCACGAGGTCTTGTGGTTGCACAGCACCTGGAGGCTGGGTTTCTCCCCGGCGATGTCGATCAGGACGAGGTCGTCCACGTCGTCGCCGACCAGCAGGCTGTTGTCCGGGTTGGCGTGGTAGTGGTTGCAGTAGTAGGGCATCTCGACCTTGCGCACCAGATTTCCCCGGCGATCCATCAGCCCGACGAACGGGATCAGGGCGTTCGTGTTGACGGGCACGTCCGTGGCGACGGCCTGGGTCCGGTCGGAGGTGATCGTGCCGTCGTGGCCGGGGCCGCGATCGTCGAAGAACACGTAGCCGTCCTGCGTCCAGAACTCGTGGCCGATCGAGTCGTTTTCGTCCTGGCGGAAGCACGGCCGGGCCTCGCGCGAGGTGAAGTCCAGGTACCACATGCGCTGCGTTACCAGGTTCCAGGGGCCTTCGTGGCAGAACATGCCCAGCGTCGAATCGTCCGGCGCGAACTGGAAGTGACCGAGCTGGTGGGTGTCCTTGAAGACGTCCAGCCAGCCGGAGCCGTCGGTGTAGGCCAGCGTGATCCGGCCGTCCTTGATCGCGTAGAAGCGTTCCTTGAACCCGGCGTAGTTCGCCCCCAGGTAGTGGATGCCGATGTCCACGTGCTCGTTGCGCGCGAAGGCTACGTAGCGCTTGTTAGGGGCGATCGAGGGCACGCTGGCGATCCGGTAAGCCCGGTCGGCGGTGTAAACCACCCGGCTTTCGCCGCTGGCCGGGTCGAGCACCTTGACGTTTTCGTCCAGGTTGGTGTAGGCGATCAGCGAGCCATCCGGCGTTTTGGTGGCGGCGTGGGCCGAGGCCAGGACTTCGTCCGCGATCTGCTCGATCGCGCCGCTGTCCAGGTTCATCCGGAACAGGCTGTACTTGGGAACCTCATGCGGGGCCTTGTCCTCGCCGGAAGCCCGGTCGGAGACAAAGATCAGCTCGTTCTTGCCCTGGACGAAGGAGTTTTCGGTGAAGTAGAGATGGACGTTGTTGCCGCGCGAGGTCAACTGTTTGATCGTGCGGCCGGTCTTTTCGTCCTTGAACTCGCGAATTTCGGAAGCCCAACGGGTTGGCATGACGATACTCCTGGGATGAGTCCCGCTAGTGAGGTCGAATGACCATACGGAAACGCAGCGCGCCCTCCGGCAGTGTGACCGAGAGCCTGGAGAGTGTACCCTCCAGATGGTTTTCGCGGCAGGCGGCTTCTAGATTCTCGATCTGAAACTGTGCGCCCGCTGGCTCCAGCACTTCAAGCTCCAGCGCGCTCCGCTCGCCTTTGATCCTTGCGACAGCGCCCTGGGCCTCGACCGGGAACCAGGTCGAGAAGGCTTCCTCGATGGGCAGCGGCGACCCGCTGAAGCTGTACTCGTCGGTCAGGCTGATCTGGCCGCTGGCCGCGTCGAACTCCAGGCTGCGTCGCGCGCCGGTGAGCGCGGGCAGATCGTAGGCTGCCGCGAAGTCGATAATCACGTACTTCTGGCTGCCGCGCTGGCCCTGCTCCCGGATCACGCCGTGAAACTGCTTATGCCCGCCGAACTCCGGCCCCCACATTTGCAGCTTGCCGCCGATGCGCGGCACGTTGTGGGCGTAGGAATTGGCGAAGATGTTGGCATAGCGCTCCCGGCGGAAGTACTGCTTGCTGTAGTGGCCGCGCCCGGCATCCGGCAGGAGGCTTTCGCCGTCCACCGCGACGATGAAGGTCGCCACGTCGCAGTGGCTGTGATGGCCGTCGTTGTGGCCGGACTTGGTCGCCAGGATAACCTGCTGGCCCGCCCCGGTCTGCCCGACCAGCTTGATCACGCCCGTCTCAGGCAGGTAGAAATCGCGCTGCTCGTGGGCGGGCAGGGGCTGGGTGGAATCCCACCAGGCCGCCAGCCGGGCGATCACCGGCAGCTTGGCGATGCTGTGGACGATCTCGACCGCCTCGTCCAGGGGGATGAACAGGCTGCGGAGCTGATCGACTCCGGTGCGCTCGGCCAGACGTTGGGCGATGCCGGGGGTGATCGGCTGGTATTCCAGGGCGTCGCCGAAGTTGATGAAGCGCCCCGGCGCGACGAGGGTCATCCCCGGCGGGTAGGCGGCGATCGCCTTGAGGCGCGGCTGGGCCAGCAGGTCGAACGCGCCGCCGGTCTTTTCCCGCAGCAGCTCGGCCACGATGACGTAATACATCAGGCCGTAGTTCCAGTAGCCCACGCCTTCAATCGAGCCGCCGTCGGCCTCGAAGCCGGTGGCGATGTAGGCCTCGAAGCCTTCCAGGGCCAGGGCCAGGGCTTCAGCCAGGGTCGGGACGTCGTTTTCCAGGCGCAGGAAGGCCAGGGCGATCGAGCCGTTGCACACCCCGTTCCAGTTGAGCGCGCCCTTGAACCACCAGTCATCGCGGGCGTGGGCCAGATACGGCTTGAAGATGTGGCGCTCGACCTCCTGCCGGATGCGCTGGCGCACTTCCGGGGCCAGGTCGTCGCCAACCAGGTAGACCAGCTCGGCCAGGGCCGCGCCCGTTTCGGCGGCGAACAGGTCGATCGAGTTCGGCTCGCGGGTCAGCATGGTGTGCGCGCCGAAGGGCGTCGTGCGGACCCAGGCCGGCTCGATCTCCCAGAAGTCCGGTCCTTGCTCCTCGTGGGCGGGCAGCACCCAGGTGGTTTCCTCGCAGATGCTCCAGGCGAAGTCGTGGATCGCGTCGAGCCGGCTTTTGTCTCCGGTCAGGTATTCCAGCATGGCCCGCGTCAGGCAGGCGCGCTTGAGGTAGTAGGGGGTCTGATATTCCGGGCGCGATCCGGTGCGCTCGAATTCGCGGTAGTCGGTGTAGGTGGTCTGCGGGATGGTCTTCAGATCGGGCACGGCGCGCCGGATGGCGGCCAGCATGGGGGGCGTCGTCCGCGAGGCGCGGATCTGCTGCCCCAGGTCGCTGACCGGCGCGGGGGCGCTCAGCCAGCGCTTGAGTTGGTCCAGGGATGGGCGGGTCAAGGTCAGTGAACTCCTTGCAGCGAAAGACTGTCGGCGAAATGGCAGGCCGCGCCGTGGCCGTCCGGCCGGGCATGCCATTCGGGCCGCTTCTCCTTACAGATGGCCTGGGCGTAGCGGCAGCGCGGATGGAAGGCGCAGCCCGTGGGCGGGCTGGCCGGGTTGGGCACGTCCCCGCTGAGGATGATCCGCTCGCGGCTGATGTCCGGGTTGGTGGAAGGCACGGCGGAGAGCAGGGCCTCCGTATACGGGTGAAGCGGCTGGCGGTACAGGGCAAACGAATCGGCGATCTCCGCCACGCGGCCCAGGTACATGACCGCGACCCGGTTGCTGATGTGCTGGACGACCGACAGGTCATGGGCGATGAACAGGTAAGTCAACCCGAATTCCTGTTGCAGGTCTTGCAGCAGGTTGACCACCTGGGCCTGGACGGACACGTCCAGGGCGGAGACCGGCTCGTCGCAGATGATCAGCTTGGGGCGCAGGGCCAGGGCGCGGGCGATGCCGATCCGCTGGCGCTGCCCGCCGCTGAAGGCGTTTGGGTAACGATTCATGTATTCGGGACGCAGCCCGACCCGCTTGAGCAGGTCGCTGACCTCGGCCTTGAGGGCGTTGCCCTTGGCCCGGTTGTGGATGTACAACGGCTCCCCCACGATGTCCAGGACGGTCATGCGCGGGTTGAGCGACGAATACGGGTCCTGGAAGATCATCTGGAGGTCGTCGCGGTAGGCGCGCATCTGGCGCTGGCTCAGGGCGGCGAAATCCACCCCGTGCCCGTTGCCGTTGGTGTCGCCGTAGTAAAGAATCTGGCCGGCCGTGGGCCGGTAGGCGCGGACGATGCTGCGCCCCAGGGTCGTTTTGCCGCAGCCGCTTTCGCCGACGAGACCGAGCGTCTCGCCCTGGTAGACCTCGAAGCTGACGCCATCCACCGCCCGGACGTAACCCACCGTGCGCTTCAGCAGGCCGCGCCGGATGGGGAAATACATCTGCAAGTCTTTGATCTCAAGCAGGGTTGTTTTTTCGGGTGGCATGGCGTCTAGTCCATATAGAGCGTGCAGCGCACGAAGTGATCCGGCTCGACTTCCACCAGCGGCACCCCGGCCGGGTCGGTACAGGGCGTTTTCTTGACGGCCGGACAGCGCGGATGAAAGGCACAGCCCTGGGGCACGTTGAACGGGTCGGGAATCATGCCCGGAATCGGGTAGAGGCGCTTTTTCTCCGTGTTGCCCATCTCCGGCACGGACTGCATCAGACCGACGGTATAGGGGTGGGCGGGCCGCTTGAACAGGGTTCTACGCTCGGCGATCTCGACTACCTTACCCAGGTACATCACCGCGATCCGGTCGGCCATCTCGTTGATGATGCCCAGGTTGTGGGTGATCATCATGATCGCCGAGTCGAACTCCTGCTGGAGCTGGCGCATCAGGTCCAGAATCTGGGCCTGGATGGTCACGTCCAGGGCGGTGGTCGGCTCGTCCGCGATCAGCAGAGACGGATTGCAGGCGAGGGCCATGGCGATCATGGCGCGCTGGCGCATCCCGCCCGAATACTGGTGCGGGTAGGAACTGATGAACCCCTCCGGGTTGGCGATCCGCACGGCGCGCAGGGTTTCCAGCGCGCGCTGCTCGGCCTCCTGCCTATTGACCTTCTGATGCAGGATGATCGTCTCCATGATCTGATCGCCGATGGTGTGCAGCGGCGAGAGCGAGGTCATCGGCTCCTGAAAGATCATGGCGATCTCGTTGCCGCGGATCGACCGGATCAGGTCGCCTTCGGGGTCGATCTGGGTCATGTCGACCACGTCCCCGTTGCGGCGGCGGAACAGAATCTGCCCGGCGTGGATGCGGGCGATCTGCTTGGGCAGCAGGCGCATGATGCTGTGGGCGGTCACGCTCTTGCCGCAGCCCGATTCGCCCACCACGCCGAGCGTCTCGCCCCGGCGCACGCTGAGCGTGACTCCGTCGACTCCATGAACCACGCCGTCAAGGGTATGGAAGTGCACGTGCAGGTCGTTGATTTCCAGCAGGTTTTGGGATTGCATGGTGCGCTCCGGCGATACCTAGACGGTGAAGGGGTCCGCGGCGTCGCGCAGACCGTCACCCAGGAAGCTGAAGGCGAGGATGACGATCACGATCACCACGGCTGGCGTGATCACCCACGGATAGAGCGCCAGGGATTGCAGATTCTGGGATTCCTGGAGCAGCACGCCCCAGCTCGTGGTCGGCGGGCGCAGGCCCAGGCCCAGGAAGCTCAGCGACGTTTCGGCCATGATCATGGCCGGCAGGGACAGCGTCGACACGACGATGATCTGGCCCAGGGTGGCGGGAATCAGGTGGCGGAAGATGATCCGGGCGTGGCTGGCCCCGCTCAGCCGGGCAGCCAGGATGTAGTCGCTCTCGCGCAGGACGAGTACCTGGCCGCGCAACTGGCGGGCCAGCCAGGTCCAGCCGATCAGGGACAGGATGATCGTCACGGCGAAGTAGGTCTGAATCTGCGACCAGTTGGTCGGCAGGGCGGCGGAGAGCGCCATCCACAGCGGGATGGTCGGGAAGGCGCGCACCAGCTCGATCAGGCGCTGGATGATCTCGTCGATAATCCCGCCAAAGTAGCCCGACGCGATCCCCAGGATGGAGCCGAAGATCAGGCTCAGGATGACCCCGATCAGGCCGATCGTCAGGGAAATCTGGCTGCCGAGGATGATCCGGGAGAACATGTCGCGGCCCTGGCGGTCGGTCCCCAGCAGACTGACGATCTGGCCGTCCGATCCCTGGAAGAGGTGGACGTTGGTCTCGAAGATTCCCAGGAACTTGTAAGGCGTGCCCTCCGCGAAGAAGTTCAGGTAAACCTTTTCGTCGGTGGGGACGTAGATACGCTGCAAGTTCTGGTCGTACTCCGTCTTGACGGCCAGGACGTAGGGGCGGAACTGGCCCTCGTCAAACAGGTAGACGGTCTGGGGCGGCAGGTAAACCTGCTGCGTGAAACGGCTGGCCAGATCGTAGGGGGCCAGGAAGTCGCCGAACAGGGCCACGAGGTAGTAGATCAGCACGATCACGCCGCCGATAATGGCCGCCTTGTTGCGCCGGAAGCGCCGCCAGATCATGCGCCACTGGGAGGCGGCGAACCGGGCTTCGTCCTCGCTCAGGGAGGCGATGCTGCCGGCCATGACGGCTGGCTCGGCCTCGGCCAGCTTGCCGTACAGGTCTTGCAGGGCGGCCGACTGCGCGGCCAGATCGAGGGGTTGGGGCGTCTTTTCGCTCATGAGTACACAATCCGTGGATCCAGCCAGCCCAGGATCAGGTCGGCAATCAGGTTCGAGGCGAGCAGCATCAGGGACATCATCAGCAGAAAGGTACCCGCGACGTACATGTCCTGGTTTTGCAGGGAGCGCAGGAACAGTGGGCCGGTCGTCGGCACGGACATGACCACGCCGATCAGGATGGAGGATGAAATAATCTTGGGGATCTCCATGGCGACCACGCTGACGACCGGGTTCAGCGCGGAGCGCACCACATACTTATTGATGACTTTTCGCTCGGTCAGTCCCTTGGCGCGGGCCGTCATGACGTACTGCTGGTTGAGCGTGTCAAGCATGCCGTTGCGCATGATGCGCATCAACTGGGCCGTGCTGGCCAGGCCGAGGATGATGGCCGGCGGCCAGAGGTGCACGAAGTAGTCCCAGGCCTTGGCCAGGCTCATCGGGGCGGTCAGATACTGCTTGGAGACCTCGCCCATCACGTCCAGACGAAGCAGGATGCCGCCGATGTAGAGCCAGATCAGCGCCAGCAGGAAACCCGGAATGGACAATCCGACGAAGGCCAGCGCCGAGAGCAGGGTATCCCCCAGGGAATACTTGTGGGTGGCGGAATAGATGCCGATCGGAATCGACATCACCAGCATCACCAGGATGGAGCAGCCCCCCACCAGGATGGTGTACCACACCCGGTCGTCGATCAGCGGCCAGACGTCGGAAGACCATTCGTAGGAATAACCGAAGTCGCCGCGCGGGAAGCCGGAGATCCACTTCCAATACTGGGTCAGGAATGGCTCGTTGAGGCCATACCGCTCGCGCAGGAGTTGGGCCTGCTCGTTGGTCATGCCGCCGCCGCTGGTTCCCTGGACGGCTTGCAGGGTGGTGAGGTAGTCGCCTTCGGGCAGTTGGATGATGACGAAGGAGATGAACGATACGGCAATCAACATGGGGATCATCGCCAACAGCCGGCGAGTGATGTAAGTCAACATAGGCTGTCTCCTGGTCGGGCTACCGGGGCGTCAGCCGGCGAATCGCGTTCGCCGGCTGACGGTGGTTCAGCAAGCTGACTTACTGATTGGCATCCCCATCGGTGAAGTAGAACTGCGACGGATTCATGGTGCCGGGGGTCATGATGATCCAGTCGGCCACATGGTATTCGTCGACGTTCATGAAGTTGTTCTTGACCACGACGGGGTTGGGAACCATGCCGACCGTGCCGAGCGTCCACAGATTCTCGGTGGACATGCGGACCAGTTCCTGGCCGATCTCGAGCTGGCGGGCCGGATCGACGGTGGACTTGTACTCATCATACAGGTCCATCGCGGCCTGGAACTCGGCGGTCGGCTGCAAACCCTGCGCGCCGCCGGTCTTGTACCAGGTGCCGTAGGCGGGGGCCATCCAGGAGCGCTCGTCGAAGGGGAAGAGGTAGATCGGGTCGACCATCGGCACCAGGCCGCGGTCGGTTGTCCAGGTGGAGACCATGACTTCGTTGGCGCCGGCGCGCGGCCAGAAGACGTCACGCTGGCTGATGATCACCTGGTTGCGCAGGCCGATGTCGTTCCAGTTCTGGGAGACCAGTTCCAGGGTGTCTTCCATGCCGGTGGCCGTGCTGGAGGTCTCGATGACCAGGGTCAGCTCCGAGCCGTCGGCGAAGGTGTAGTACCCATCGGCGCCCTTGACCAGCCCGATCTCGTCCAGCAGGGCGACGGCCCCTTCAGGATCGAACTCACCGTAGTAGTTCTCGAGTTCGGGGATGTAGTAGGGCGAGTCGGGGACGACGGTCTCGGTGCGCGGCACGCCCTGGCCCAGGAAGGCGATGTCGTTGATCGCGTTGCGGTCGATGGCGATGGAGGTCGCCTGGCGGAAGCGCAGGTCCTGGAAGAGGGTGCGATAGTTGTCTTCCGGATAGCTCATGTTGAACCACAGGGTCGCGGCGGAGGCCATGGCCTGTGGCCAGAGCAGCATGTGATAGTTGCCCGCTTCGGCGTTTTCCATGTAGACCGGGTACTGGGCCAGGTCGATGGCGCGCGCCTGCATGCTCAGGTTGCCGGCGATGCCCATCAGGTTCACGCCGGTCGTGTCTTCCACCAGGTGGAAGTAAACCTCGTCGATGTACGGGAGCTGGTTGCCCTCCGGGTCGACCTTCCAGTAGTAAGGGTTGCGGGTAGCGATCATGAGCGTGGTGCCGGGTTCGTAGCTGGTGATCTGCCAGGCGGTCATCACCGGACGCTCAGGATTGTAGTCGTTGGCCTTTTCCTCGAACAGCTCGTAGGTGGCTTCGCTGTTGTAGGCCGGATGGAACTGCTCCAGGTAATGGCGCGGGGCAAAGAAGCCGAAGCGCTCGAAGCCCAGCGGCCACTGATTGCCATGGAAAGCCAGGCCGACGGTTTCGGCCAGACCATTCGGCTGCGAGAACTTCAGGGTCAGGGTGGTGTCGTTGACCGGGACCAGTTCCTCCAGCGTCTTCCACTCGGTGTGGACGGCGGTGGTGATATTGGTGTCGTTCTCGATGTTCTCCCACCAGAAGGTCACATCGTTGACGGTGAACGGCTCGCCGTCGGACCACTTCAGGCCTTCGCGGAAGTACAGGGTCAGCTCGGTGCCGTCCTCGTTCCATTCCCAGCGCTCGGCCAGGCCTTCCTCGACGGGATTGGCCGGGTCATGCGGCCAGCGCAGCACGGGATCGTAGATGATACGGCCGAAGCAGTGGAAGTCGGTCACGCCGCGCCAGGCTCGGTGCCAGACGCCGCCATAGACGCCAATGCTGTCGTTGACCGGGACTACCAGCGGGTTAGTGGGAAGGCGATCTTCGACGGGGGGCAGGCTGCCGGCGGCCACCAGGGCGGCCAGTTCCGGAGATTCCTGGTAGGGGCCCTGGGCAGAAACGGGCAGGACGGAGGCCGTCATGGCGGCCAGCAGGAGGAGAGTGAGGGTCACGAGGATAACGCGTTTCTTTTGCATTTTTGCTCCTTATGGCTTGAAACCCTTAAACCAAACAAGCTGGGCAGTCGGGTGGAGCTCGTCTTTGACCGGAACGGCCTCCTTTCGGCAAAGCAGGGTGAACGGAATGGGGGTAACGTTAACTCTTATCTATAAGGCCAAAATTGTGCTGGGAATAATGTGGTATACTGAGGCCAAGGTTAACGTTAACTCGTCGGATATTCCATCAAGAATTGTCTATTTTGCTTAAAGTTAGCGCTAACACGACCTACGTTTTCAGTGTATAAAGGTTTTTGGCGTTTGTCAATCAGTTTCGCCTGAGGGTGCAGGACAATCGCACCAAAACGCAATTTGAACCGCCAGGACGCCATGAACGCCAAGGAACAACGCCAAGAAAGGCAAAACAGAAAGACGCTGCCGTAGAAAGCACGAAAAATGTCGAGGAGGACTATGAGAACCTGATTTCCTCTCTGTGTTCGTTGCGTCCTCTGCGGTGAAATGCTTTTTCGGTTTGATGCGTTTGCCCGCCCTGGTTGGTTTGTCTCCTGGACGAAGGAGCCGGTATGGCCAGGAAAGAACGGCGCGTGACCATTGAGGACGTGGCCCGCGAAGCGGGGGTATCCCCGATGACCGTCTCGCGGGTGGTCAACAACACCGGCCGCATCAGCGATCGGACGCGTCGCCACGTGCAGGACGTGATCAGCCGGATGGACTATCGCCCCAGCCGCGCCGCGCGCACCCTGGTCACGCGCCAGACCAAGATGATCGCGATCGTCGTGCCGGACATCACCAACCCGTATTTCGCCGAAATCCTCCAGGGCGCGGAGGATGTGGCCTGGGCGCATGGGTACGGCGTGCTGCTGAGTAATACCAACGAGAGGCCGGCACGCGAGGAAGCCGTGCTCAGCCAGATTGAGGAGACCACGGCCGACGGCCTGATTGTGTGCGCTTCGCGGCTGGCGGATGACGTGCTGCTGCCCCTGATCGCCAAGCGGCGGGCCGTGGTGCTGATCAACCGCGAAGGGCAGGACCGGTTCGCCAGCGTGGTGCGCAGCCGGTATGGGTTCGGTTACCGCGCGGTGCGGGCCGCCCGCTATCTGGTCGGTCTGGGCCGCCGCCGGATCGGCTATCTCCTGCTCCAGCGCGGCGGGGTGCGCTCCAACCTGGGGATGTTCGTGCAGGCGATGAACGACCTGGCGGCGGAGACGAACCCCGATTGGTACCGGACCAGCCTGCCGACCTGGGAAAGCGGCTATGAGGCCGCCCGTGGGCTGCTGGCCGATCATCCTGAGCTGGACGCGGTCGTCGGCGGCAACGATCTGGTGGCCCTGGGCACGATGCGGGCGGCGATCGAGCTTGGGCGGCGCATCCCGGACGATCTGGCCCTGATCGGCGGCGACGACATCCTGATGGCCCGCGAGGTGACCCCGGCGCTGACGACCTTCTCCGTCCCCAAGTTCGAGATGGGCGCGGCGGCGACGCGCCTGCTCCTCGATCAGTTGGGCGGGGATGCCCGCTACCAGGAATACCTGTACGACGAGGAGATGATCGTGCGCGCCAGCACGGGGTGAACTGGAGACAAGTGGCAAGAGGCGAAAAGTTACTCTTTCGCGGATTGCACGCTGCTATTATTTTGAGGAGAGAACACGATGATTACACTTCCCGAATTTTCCGTGCCGGTGTTCGAAGAATCGGTGGTCAACGAGGGAGGGACGACCTATGCCCTGGGGATCAGGCCGGAGGGCGGCAAGGCCCTGATCGTGCGCGGCCTGACGGCCGGTTTCGAGGGCGAAGCGGCCGAAAGCGGCCTGCTGGTCTGCCCCCTGACGGCCGCCAACGCGCGGGCGCTGCGGGCGCGCCTGCCCTGGCTGAACCCGGTCCCGTTGGGCCTGGCGACTTCGGCCGGGTTTGGCGACCGGCTGGGCATCGCCACGCCGGGCCACGTCCAGGCCGCGCGCGGCACCGGAGTCGCGCCGATCTTCGCCCAGCAGTCGGTGCGGGAGAATACGCGCACCGGCCGGACGCCCCAGCAGGTGGTCGACGACGCGACCTGGGGGGTCTTCCAGGCCGGGTGGCGCGCGGCGTGGGGCGCGGACGCCGACCACATGAAGCACCTGACCGACGTGCCCTTTTTTGTCCAGGCCGGGTATCGCTTCTTCACCATCGATCCGGGCGACCGGGTGGATGACGCCGCCGATTCGGATGGCCTGGCCGTCCTGCGGGAGAAGGTCACGCGCCTGCCCTGGGATGTCCTGCACAGCACGCTCGCGGAGACCCAGGCCCGCTACCAGCGCGGCTTTGACCTGGAGACCCGGCGGCTGGACTTCGACGAGACGACCCTGCTGCGCGCGCTGGCCAAATATGGCGCGGCGGTGGCCCATACCGTCCAGATGACAAGCCGCATCCAGGCTGAACTGGGCGGCCGCCCCTTCGACCTGGAGATGTCGGTCGACGAGACCGGCACGGCCACCTCCCTGCACGAGCATTTCTACATCGCCTCCGAGCTTCGGCGGTTGGGCGTGCCGTTCGTCAGTCTCGCGCCGCGCTTCGTGGGCCGCTTCGAAAAGGGCGTGGACTACATCGGCGACCTGGGCGAACTGGAAGCCAACATCGCCGGGCACGCCGAGATCATCCGCACCTTTGGAGACAGCTACAAGCTCAGCCTGCATACCGGCTCGGACAAGTTCACGGTCTACCCGCTGGCGGCGCGCCACGCGCGCGGGCTGGTGCACCTCAAGACGGCGGGCACCAGTTACCTGGAAGCCCTGCGCCTTGTGGCGAACGCCGACGTGCCGCTGTTCCGGACGATCCTGGACTTCGCGCGGGCGCATTACGAGGAAGATCGCAAGACCTACCACGTCTCCGCCGTGCTGGACAGAGTCCCCGCCGCGGCGGGCCTGACCGACGCCCAGTTGCCCGGCCTGCTCGACCAGTTCGACGCCCGGCAGGTCCTGCACGTGACCTTCGGCTCGGTGCTGGATACCTTCGGGGCGGCGTTGATGCCCCTCTTGCGGGGGCGCGAGGCCGAATATCACGCCTTCCTCAAGCGCCACTTCGACCGGCACCTGGCCCCCTTCGTGAAGGGGTAGGTCGCCAGCGCCCAAACACAAAGCCCACCGCGAGAGGTGGGCTTTGTGTTTGGGCCTGCGGGCGGGACGTCCGGCCGGACGTCTCCACGGGATTTCGGGCCGTCGCGCTTTCGTCACGCCCCCAGGTAGGCTTTCTGCACATCCGGATTGCTGGCGAGCTGGGCCGCCGGGCCGGACAGCACGATGTGGCCCGTCTCCAGCACGTAGGCCCGCTGGGCGATCTTGAGCGCCATGTGGGCGTTCTGCTCCACCAGCAGGATTGTGGTGCCCTGGGCGTTGATCTCCTTCAGGATGCTGAAGATGTGCTGGACGAGAATCGGCGCGAGGCCCATCGACGGTTCGTCGAGCAGCATCAGGTGTCCGCCGGTGACCAGCGCCCGGCCAACGGCCAGCATCTGCTGCTCGCCGCCGGAGAGCGTGTCGCCAAGCTGGTCGCGGCGTTCCCCCAGGCGCGGGAACAGCTCGAACACGCGCTTCATGCGCCGCGCGCGCTCGTCCGCCTGGAGCTGATACCCGGCCAGGCGCAGGTTTTCCGACACGGTCAGGTTGCCGAAGATGCGCCGCCCCTCCGGGACGAGCGCCAGCCCGCGCTGGACGACCTTGTGCGCGTCCAGGCCGCCGATGTCCTGGCCCTGGTAGGTGATCCGGCCGCTGTTGGGACTCAGCAGCCCGGCGATGGTGTTCAGGATGGTCGATTTGCCCGCGCCGTTGGCCCCAATCAGGGTCACGATCTCGCCCTCGTCGACCTCGAAGGAGACGCCGTGCACGGCCCGGATGGCGCCGTACGAGACGTGGAGGTCTTGCACGTTGAGCAGCATCAGGCCACCTCCCCCTGTTCGCCCAGGTACGCTTCGATGACCTTGGGGTTGTTCTGGATCTCGGCCGGGGTGCCCTCGGCGATGGTCTGGCCGAAGTCCAGCACCTTGATCCGCTCGCAGACGTTCATCACCAGCCGCATCTGGTGCTCGATCAACCAGATGGTCAGCTTGAACTCGTCCCGAATCCAGTGGATCAGGTCCATGAGTTCCCCGATTTCCTGCGGATTCATGCCAGCCGCCGGTTCGTCCAGGAGCAGGACGTGCGGCTTGCAGGCCATCGCCCGGACGATCTCCACCCGGCGCTGCGCGCCGTAGGGCAGGCTGCTGGCCGGTTCGTCGGCGAAGCGCTCCAGCTTGAACAGGCGGAGCAGCGCGAAGGCATCCTCCTTGAACTCGGCTTCCTGCTGGCGGTAGCGCGGCAGTTGCAGGAAAGCCTCGGCCAGGTTGTAGCGGATGCGGTGGTGGTTGGCGATGCGGATATTGTCCAGCACCGTCATCTGGTTCCACAGCCGGATCGTCTGGAAGGTGCGGCTGATGCCCAGCGCGTTGATCGCGTGCGCGGGCTTGCCGACCAGCTCGGTGCCGTTGAGCCGGATGCTGCCCTGTTTGGGGGTATAGGCCCCGGTCACCAGGTTGAAGACCGTGGTTTTGCCCGCGCCGTTGGGGCCGATCAGGCCGACCAGCTCGCCCGATTCCAGGCTGAGGTTGAACTCATCCACGGCGCGCAGGCCGCCGAAGGTGTGAGTCAGGTGGTCAATCTGCAGCAGCGGCATCGGACGCCTCCGTTTCCGTGGGCTGGCCCTGGGTGGGCTTCGGGCGCAGGCCGAGGTTGAGCTTCAGTTCCCGGAACCCGAACAACCCCTGCGGCCGGAAGAGCATCAGCAGGATCAGGATCAGGGGGATGACCACCCATTTGAGCACGGCCAGCGGGCGCAGGGCCTCGATCAGGATGGTGAAGATCACGGCGGCGATGATCGAGCCGCTGATGCTGCCCATCCCGCCCAGGTAGACCATGACCAGCGCTTCGGTGGATTTGAGGATGCCGAAGTTGCCGGGGTTGACGTAGGCCAGCTGGTGGGCGAACAGCCCGCCCGCCACGCCCGCGATGAACGACGACACCAGGAAGGCCACCAGCTTGAGCTTGCGGGTGTTGACCCCCATCAGGCTGGAGGCGATCTCGTCCTCGCGGATGGCGATGATTCCCTTGCCCAGGGTGGAGTTGACCAGGTTGTAGATCGCCGCGATCGACAGCACGGTGAAGAGAAAGATCCAGGTCAGGTTGGTCCACAGCGGGACGCCGTTCAGACCGCGTGGCCCGCCGACGACCTCCATGTTGTTGATCACGCCGGTCACGATGAAGTTGATCGCCAGGGTGACGATCGCCAGGTAGTCGCCGCGCGTGCGGAAGGACGGGAAGGCGACCAGCAGCCCGGCCAGCGCGGCGGCGACCCCGCCGGCCAGCAGGGCGATGATGAACCCGAAGGGCAGGCCGAGATCGGGCGAGAGCAGGGCCGGGCCGAACACGCTGCTGTTCGTGAAGAAGACCATTGTCAACACGGACGAGACGTACGCCCCGACCGCCATGAATCCGGCATGGCCGACCGAGAATTCGCCCATGTAGCCGTTGACCAGGTTGAGGCTGGCGGACAGCATGATGTTGATGCCCATGTAGATCAGGATCAACTCGCGCGTGCCGCCATCCGCGCCCCACAGCATGAGCACCACGTACAGCGCCCCCAGGTGCAGGGCCAGGGCCAGCCAGCGCGGCAGGCGCTGGAGGACCCACAGTGTCGGCCCGCGCAGGAGCAGGGCAAGAATCAGAATGGGAACAATAAAGATCACAATATCATAGACAAGGACGCGCACGAGCACGCTGAAAAAGCCGGGGTTGCGCGCGCCCTGGTAGAACAGGGCGTTCCAGAAGGTACTGACCAGTTCGCCAATCGCCGCGCCCGAATCCTGGATGGGCGTTTCGACGTCCATCGACGGGGAGGGGAAGAACGGGGCCAGGATTCCGGAGAAGTCCAGGTCCGAGAACGGCTCGAAAATATCGACCAGGCCGAAGAACTTTGGAATCTTGCGGAATTCCAGGCTCTTGGCGAAGTTCTCGCCGACCTGCTGCTCCAGCAGGACGGCCAGCAGGAAGGCCAGCATGAAGGCCAGCACGGGGGTGCGGCCAAGCTGGCGGCGCAGCGGAGCGAGCCACCGGGAGACGGTTTGACGCAGGGTGCTCATGGCTCCTCCTTACACTTTCTGGCGGCGGGCCACGCCAAACAGGCCGGTCGGGCGCACCACCAGGATGATCAGCAGCAGGGCGAAAGCGATCGGGTCGCGCCAGGTGGACGAGATTCCCACGTACTGGCCCAGCTCGACCACGAAGATTTCCACGAAGCCCAGTAGCAGCCCGCCCAGAAACGCGCCGCGCACGTCGCCGATACCGCCAACCACGGCGGCGATGAAGGCCTTCCAGCCGACGCGCATGCCCATGTAGGGGTTGAGGACGGGGAAGGCCACCCCCCACAGGATGCCGCCCGCGGCGGCCAGGGCCGTGCCCAGGGCGAAGGTCAGCGCGATGATCTGGTTCTGGGAGACGCCCATCAGCGGCACGGCGAACTTATCGTAGGAGATGGCGCGCATGGCCATGCCCCACTTGGTGCGCTGCACGATCAGGTACAGGCCCAGGAAGAGCACGAAAGCCAGGACGATGATGATGATCTTGACGTTGGAGATGCTCAGCCCGCCGATGTTGTAGACGGTGGTGACAAGGAATTCTTCCGGGTAGTTGCGCGGGTCGGCCCCGGTCAGGGCCAGCATCCCGTTTTCCAGCAGCAGGCCGACGCCCAGGGCGGTGATCACCACCGACAGGCGCGAGGCGTGGCGCAGCGGTTTGTAGGCCACCCGCTCGATGGTCATGCCCAGCAGGGCGGTCAGGATCATCGAGAGCAGCAGGGTTGGCACGAAGGGCAGCTTGAGGGTCATCGAACAGAAGACGCCCAGGAAGGCCCCGAACATGAAGATGTCGCCGTGGGCGAAGTTGATCAGCAGCAGCACGCCGTAGACCATCGAGTAACCCAGCGCGACCAGGGCGTACAGGCTGCCTAACTGGAGGGCGTTGATGAACTGTTGCAGAAAAGACAGATCCATCGCATAGGACTCCGGTTCTGTTCCACAGGGAGGAAGCAAGAGCGCCCCGCACGATCACGGGGCGCTCCGGCACAGTCTGGGTTACGACGCAGGCGTTGCTGTTGCGGCTGGCTCACCAGCGTCTTCCGGTGGGAAGCCCGCCGGGCAGGCCGAATCGTAGTAGGTGAAGGCGCCGTCGACGATCTTGATGATGACCGCGCACTTCACGGGGTCGCCCTGCTCGTCGAAGCTCATCACGCCGGTCACGCCTTCGTACAGTTCGATCGCGGCCAGCGCGTCACGCACGTCGGCGCGGTCGAGCGAGTTGGCGTCGCGGATCGCGGTGAAGAGGAGCTGGAAGGCGTCGTAGGTCAGCGCGGCCACGTCGTCCGGCTTGGCCCCGTACAGTTCTTCGTAATTGGAGATGAAGGTCTGGGCCACGTCGGTGGCGATGTCCGGCGCGTAGTGGGTGCTGAAGAACAGCCCGTTGCAGGCGTCGCCGCACAGGTCGAGCAGGTCGGGCGTGCCCCAGCTATCGCTGCCCAGGATCGGGCCTTCGTAGCCCAGCTCGCGGGCCTGCTGGACGATCAGCGGGACTTCGTTGTAGTACTGGGGCGTGAAGATCACGTCGGGGTTGGCGCGAATGATATTGGTGAGCTGCGAGCTGAAGTCGGTGTCGCCGGTGGTGAAGCTCTCGAACGCGACGATCTCGATCCCGGAAGCCTCGGCCGCGTCACGGAAGTTCTCGGCCAGGCCCTTGGGATAGTCGCTGGCGATGTCATACAGGACGGCGGCGGTGGTGACGCCGAATTCTTCCTGGGCGAAGCCGGCCACGACCGGTCCCTGGAAGGGGTCGAGGAAGGCGGCGCGGAAGACCCACGGACGGTCGAGGGTGGTGGCCGGGTTGGTTGACCACGGGCTGATCATCGGGGTCTCGCGGTCGTTGGCGACCTGCCCGGCGGGCACGGCTTCCACGCTGGCCTGCGGGCCGATAATCGCGATGACTTCCTCGTCCACGATCAGACGAGTGGCGGCCGCGACGGCCGATTCACCCTTCGACTCGCTGTCCTCGACCAGGATGACGACCTCGTAGTTTTCGCCGTCGATCTGGAGGCCGCACTGGGCATTGATTTCCTCGACGACCATCTCGGCCGCCTCGACCGTGCTCTGGCCGACCTTGGGCCGGTCGCCGGTCAGGGAGGCGATCACCCCGATCGGGACTTCACCCACAAAATTGCAGTCGTCTTGAGCAGCGACCGTCAGGCCGCCCAGGGCAGAGACCAGCAGGGCCACGACAAGAAGAAGACGCGAAACATGCTTGGACATAGTCTTCACCTTTGGTATTCAACTGCAACCGGACAAAAAACATAAACGGGGCGTCCTCTCAATCTGGTTCGAGACCGATGGCAACCTCCTTATGGCTGGCGTGTCGGAAACGGACGGGGATAGGCCCGGCGAAGTGGATGCGCGCATCCTGTACAAATGGCTGTGCGAAATGTGGGCATGATCGCTACATGCCTGGCTTATTTATCCACTCTTGCTCAGTGTATACTAAATCATCTTGAATATGAAACAGGTAGTTTTCATGATCGCGTTTAGGAGTTCAGTCCAATTCATGCCCAATCCACTCACCTATGCCGAGATTGATTTGAGCGCGATCGCTCACAACACGCGGGCCTTGAGCCGGCACGTAGGGCCGGCCGTGCAGGTCATGGCGGTCGTCAAGGCCAACGCCTACGGGCACGGGGCGGTCGAGGTGGCCCGCACCGCGCTGCGCCACGGCGCGACCCGCCTGGCCGTGGCCCGCGTGCTGGAAGGCGTGCAGCTTCGCCAGGCGGGGATCGCCGCGCCGATTCTGGTGCTGGGCTATACGCCGCCGCACGAGGCGCTGCTCGCCGTCGAGCACAACCTGAGCCTGGCCGTGATCGATCCGGCGGTGGCCGAGGCGGCCTCGGCGCGGGCGGTTGCGCTCGGCCGGACCTTCAAGGTCCACGTCAAGGTCGACAGCGGTATGGGCCGCTTCGGCCTGCTGCCGGAGGAGGTGCTGCCCTTCCTGGCCTACCTGGCCGCCCAGCCCGGCCTGAGCGTGGAAGGCATCTTCACCCACTTCGCCACGGCCGATTCCGCCGACAAGACGGCCGTTCGCCGCCAGTTCGCCCGCTTCAGCGAAGTGCTTGGGGCGGCCGCCGCGGCCGGGTACGCGATCCCGCTGCGCCACTGCGCCAACAGCGCCGCGATCCTCGACCTGCCGGAAACCTACCTGGACGCGGTGCGGCCCGGCATCGCGCTGTACGGCCTGCGCCCCTCGGACGAAGTGGCCCCGACGGTTGAACTGCGCCCGGCCCTGACGCTTAAGAGTCATGTGGGGCGGGTGCGTCTCCTGCCGGCGGGATCGGGGGTCAGCTACGGGCTGACCTACGTGGCTCCGACTCCGATCACTGCGGCCCTGGTGCCGGTCGGCTACGGCGACGGGTATCCGCGCCTGCTCTCCAACCGGGGCGAGGTGCTGATCAACGGGCGGCGCGCGCCGATCATCGGCCGGGTGTGCATGGACCAGTTCGTGGTGGATGCCTCCGGGGTGGGGCCGGTGCAGGTGAACGATGAAATCGTCCTGGTCGGCCGCCAGGGGGACGCGATCCTGAGCGCCGAGGAGGTGGCCCGTAAGGCGGAGACGATCAACTACGAGATCGTGACCGCCCTCCTGCCGCGCGTGGCGCGGGTTTACGTCGGAAAAGCAGAATGAACCGCCAAAACGCCAAGAACGCCAAGGAAAAACGTGGAGAAAAGCCAGGAGTATAAGGGTCAAACCATGCAGGCAGGGTTTGAAGATCGCAGGTTTTTTCTCTGCGTCCTCCGCGGTGAGATGCTTTTTTGCTTTGGTGATCCAGACGCGGTGATGTATAACAGCCGCGTGATCCGGCGCACAGGGAGAGGCCCATGTCCTACGAAGAGCGATTGCAGCGTTTTGCCGGTCTGCTGGCCGGTCAGGCCGATCTGGCGTTTTTCCCCATCTCGGCCGATTTGCAGTATCTGGCGGGCATCCCGCGCGACATCCCCAACTTCGGCGCGGTAATGCACCCCGGCGCCTGGGCGGAGGGGCTGTGGATCGCCCCCGGCCGGCCGCCGGTGTTCACCCTGCCGCGCATGACGGCGGAATTCGGCGGTCTGGGCGGGATCGCGGGCGTCGAGGTGATGGTGCTGGGGGATTTCGACGATCCGGCGGCCCTGGTCCGGCAGATCGCCGGGCGGTTCGGCCTCACGGCCAGGGCGCGCATTGCGATCAGCGACCGCACCCTGGGCGAGACGGTCGCGGCCCTGCACCGCCTGTTCCCGGAGGCGACCTTCAGTTCGGCTACGGCCGTGCTGCGCAGCCTGCGCGCAGTCAAGACCGAGGCCGAGATAGCCAAAATGCGCGAGGCCGGGGCGATCACCGAGGCGGCCTTCACCGACGTGCTGGCCCAGCTCCGGATCGGCATGACCGAGCTGGAGATCATCACCGAGGTGGACTTCCAACTCCGGCGGCATGGCGCGCTGGGGCCGTCCTTCACGACCTCGCTGTACAACGTCGGGCCGAACCACGAGTTGATCTTCGGCCAGCGCGAGAAAGCCTGGCACCGCGAGCTGTACCCGCCCGTCTCGATCCTGTTCGACTTTGGGGCCGTGCACGACGGCTTTTGCTACGACTACGGGCGCACGGTGGCCTTTGGCGCGCCGGACGCGGCCTTCCAGCGCGTGTATGACCTGGTGATGCAGTCCCAGGCGGCCGGGATCGCGGCCCTGAAGGCCGGGCAGGCGACCGCTGCCCAGGTCGACGCCGCGGCGCGCCAGGTGATCGCTGACGCGGGCTACGGGGCGGAGTTCCGCCACCGCCTGGGCCACGGGATCGGGCTGGACGTGCACGAGCCACCTTTCCTGACGGCGAGCGACGAGACGGTGATCCAGGAAGGCATGTTGTTCACGGTCGAGCCGAGCATCCTGATCTACGGGCAGTGCTCCGCTCGCGTGGAGGACGTGGTCGCCGTCCGGCCCGGCGGCGGCGAGCCGCTGACGGCGGGGTTCCAGAGTTTGATCGTGATCGAGTAGCGGGAAAGCGGAGGCCGGAGGCCGGAGGCCAGGAGGCCAGAGAAAGCGGTCAGGCGCCTGAGCGTCCTAGCGGCAAGCGAAAAACGCACATGGCTCTATATTTTGCATTTCTCCGCGTTTTTCCTTGGCGCTCTTGGCGTTTTGGCGGTTCAAGCTGCTTTTGACGCTTTTGGCTGACGGCTGAACGCTGCTTTCCGAGGAGCACGCCATGAAACGAACCAATATCTCCTCTGGCACCGTCTGGGAGGACATGGCCGGGTATTCCCGCGCCGTCCGAATCGGCAACCACGTCGCCGTGTCCGGCACGACCGCGACTGATGACTCAGGTCAGGTCGTCGGCGCGGGGGACGTTTACCAGCAGACGGTGTTCATCATCCAGAAGATCGAACGGGCGCTGCGGGCGGCGGGAGGCTCTCTTGCCGACGTGGCGCGCACCCGGATCTATGTGACCGACATCACCCGCTGGCAGGAAGCGGCCCGCGCCCACGCCGAGTTTTTCGGGGACATCCGCCCCGCCAATACCCTGGTCGAGGTCAGCCGCCTGGTCGGGGAAGAGTACCTGGTCGAGATGGAAGCGGATGCCATTCTCGCGCCCGAAGAAGGATGAGCGACCGCCCATGAAATTCAGCGTGCGGCTGAACAACGATCTGCCGGTCGGGGAGTACGTCCGGCTGGCCCAGGCGGCGGAAGCCGCCGGCTTCGACCAGTTCTGGGTCAGCAACGACCTGTTCCTGCGCAGCGCGCCGGTGATCCTGACCGCCGTGGCCCAGGCCACGCGCCGGATCGAGATCGGCACGTGCATCCTGAACCCGTACACGATCAATCCGGCCGAGATCGCGATGGCTGCGGCGACCCTGGACGAATACTCCGGCGGGCGCTTCAACCTGGGCCTCTCGGCCGGGGCGGGGGACTTCCTGAAGTGGGTCGGGATCGCCCAGGACAAACCGCGCACGGCCGTGGTGGAGAGCGTGCGGGCCATCAACGGCCTGCTGTCCGGGGAGCGCGTCCCGCTTGATGGGGATTTTCTGCGTTGGGGTAACGAGGCGTACCTGCGCTTCAAGCCGCTGCGGCGCGTGCCCATCTACCTGGGGGCGATGAGTCCGCGCATCCTGGAGGCCATCGGCGAGATCGCGGACGGCGGGCTGCCGCTGCTCTTCCCGCCGGAGCATTACGCGACCGTGCGGCCGTACATCGAGGCCGGGGCGGCGCGGGCCGGGCGGGATGTCGAGTCGATCGATCTGGCGGCCTGCGTGTGGTGTTCGATCGGGGATGACCGCGCGGCGGCGATCGACGCGCTCAAGGAGAAGATCGCCTACTACGGCCACGCCATGAGTCCCCTGATCTGGGCCGAACTCGGCCTGACCCGCGAGGACTTCGCCCCGGTCGAGCAGGCGATCATGGTCGAACAGGATGTCGAGAAAGCCAAGGCCCTGCTGACGGAGCCGATGCTTAAGATCGGCATCGCGGGCGACGCGGACGACCTGATCGCGCGCCTGGAGGGGCTGGTCGCGATGGGCGTCCGGCACCTGAGCCTGGGGCCGCCGCTCGGCCCCGATCCGCTGGCGGCGATTGTCGAAGTCGGGCGCAAGGTGATTCCCCATTTCCGCCGGGAGGATGTATGAGCGGCGCGTTTACGCTGTACGACCTGCGGGTGCGGGTGGTGGCGATCGAGGGGCGCTCGGTGTGCGGCCTGGCGGTCGGGGATTACTTCGAACTGACCGAGAGCAGCAGGCTGCGTCTGCCGGACGGCAAGCACTTCTGCATCTACGCCCTGAGCGCCGTGCTGCCCCTGCTGGCGGCCAAACAGCGCCAGCTCGAGGCCAACGACTGGCTGGAGACGGATTCGCTGGTCGCCTGTCCCGACCCGGACGAACGGGTGATCATGCGCATCGAGCGGATCGCCCGCCGGACGATGGACAGCGGCGATCTGACCTGACTATGACTCGCGAACTGAGCATCGCCTTCCAGACGGACAAAAGCGCGGCCGAGTACCGGGCGTTGGCCCAGCTTGTCGACCGCTACGCCTTCGACGCGGTGAGCGTCTACTGTGACGCGCCGTTCCATCCCAGCTACGGGCCGCTGTTGCTGATGGCCCCCTTCCTGCGCCGGGCGCGGCTCGGCCCGGCGGCGGTCTCGCCCTTCCGCATGCCGCCGGTCGATATCGCGGCCAAAACGGCCCTGCTGGCCGACGCGGCCCCCGGTGGGGCTTACGTGGGCATTGCGCGCGGGGCGTGGCTGGCCGAGCACGGCATCCAGGAGACGGCCCGACCGGTGCAGGCCGTGCGCGAAACGGTCGAGATTGTGCGCCGTCTGCTCTCCGGGCAGGCGGGCGGTTACGCGGGCGAGGTGTATTCAATCGCGCCGCACGTCCGCGCGCCGTACCCGCTGCCCACCGGGCCGGTGACGGTGCTGGTCGGGACGTGGGGGGCGAAGCTGGCGGCGGTCGCCGGGGAACTGGCCGACGAGGTCAAGGTCGGCGGCTCGGCCAACCCGGACATGGTGGGTGTGATGCGCGGCTACCTGGCCGCTGGCGAGCGCCAGACCGGACGCGCGCCGGGCGCAGTCGGGATCGTGATGGGCGCGGTGACGGTGATCGACGCCGATCGCGGCCGGGCGCGGCTGGCCGCGCGCCGGGCGGCGGCGCTCTACCTGCCGGTGGTCGCCCCGCTCGATCCGACCGTCCGGGTCGAGCCGGAACTGCTCGACCGCATCCGGACGCACGTCCAGCGCCAGGAGATCGAGGCCGCGGCGGCCCTGATCTCGGACGATCTGCTCGATCGCTTCGCCTTCGCCGGGGACGCCGACGACCTGATCCGGCAGGCCGAAACGCTCTTTGCCGCCGGGGCCAGCCGGATCGAATTCGGCACGCCGCACGGCCTGGATCGACCCGAAGAAGGGGTTCGACTGCTGGGCGAGCGGGTGCTGCCTGTGCTAACTGCCCAATAGAAACGTTTGTTGGGTTGGACAACTTTGCTGTTATTGGATGGTCTTTCCGGAGTACAATTCAAGCAATAGCGTTTCCCATAGCTGTCCTGCAACTTTATAGTCCGTATGTTGGTGAGGAGGAAAAGATGCGTCGCTTCTTGAGACTGTTTCTTGTCGTGGCCGTCTGCCTGACCGCCTTTGGCGCGGTGAGCGCCCAGGAAGAAAAAGTCCTGGTGGTGGGTCTGGCGGAAGACTACAACGGCCTGGACGTCCACCGCGCGTACGAGCCGGGCGGCTCGCTCGTCCACAAGGCGGTGTACGACACCCTGGTCAGCTTCCCGGCCGATTCGGTCAGCGAGATCGTCCCCAACCTGGCCGCGAGCTGGGAGATTTCCGAGGACGGCCTGGTCTACACGTTCACCCTGCGGGATGACGTGGTGTTCTCCAATGGCGCGGCCCTGACCGCCGCCGACGTGGTCTTCAGCTTCAACCGCATGAAGAACCTCAAGGACAACCCCTCCTTCCTGGCCGACACCATCGCCAGCGTCGAGGCGGCGGACGACCTGACCGTCGTCCTGACCCTGACCCAGCCCGACCCGGCCATCCTGGCCAAGCTGGTCTTTGATGCCTTCTCGATCGTGAACGCGGAAGAAGTCAAAGCCCAGGGCGGCACCGACGCGGCTGATGCGGCCGAGACCGATACCGCCGAGCTGTGGTTCGACGACAACTCGTCCGGCACCGGCCCGTACATGCTCGACGTCTACGAGCCGACCGTCCAGACCGTGCTGGTCCGCAACCCGAACTACTGGGGCGAGGCGCCGTACTTCGACCGGATCATTATCCGCAATATGCCGGAAGCCTCCGCCCAGAAACTGGCCCTGGAAGCCGGCGACATCGCCATCGCGATGGATATCTCCTCCGACCAGCTTCCCTCGCTGGAAGGCAACCCCAACATCCAGGTCTACTCCACCCAGAGCGATACGCTGATCTTCCTGCTGATGAATCAGAATCCCGAAGTCGGCGGGCCGATGAGCAATCCGCAGGTGCAGCTCGCCGTCCGTTACGCGCTGGATTACGATGGGCTGCGCATCCTGGGCGGGACGGGCACCAACACCCCGGCGGCGATGGTCCCGATCGGATTCGCCGGCGCGCTCGACCCGGCCGAGGCGCTGCCCCGCGATCTCGATCAGGCCCGCGCGCTGCTGGCGGAGGCCGGTTACGCGGACGGCTTCGAAGTCGATCTGCGTTACCCGGACTTCACCTACATCGGCACGTCCTTCTCCCTGGTGGCCCAGAAGGTCCAGGCCGACCTGGCCGAGGCGGGCATCACCGTGAACCTGGTTCCGGAAGAGTTGCAGGTCTCGCTGGATGCCTACCGCGCCGGCGAGCAGGGCTTCGGGCTGTGGCTGTGGAATCCCGACTACTACGACACCCTGGACTACGTTGAGTTCCTGCCGGCCGGTGTGGTGGGCAACCGCGCCCAGTGGACGGACGACAACGCCGACCAGGCGATCCTCGACCTGCGCGACGCCGTGAAGGTCGAGACCGATCCGGCCGTGCGCAACGAGCTGTTCCGCGACATTCAGCTCTACGAGCAGCAGTCCGGCCCGTTCGCGCCGCTGTTCCAGCCCGGCGTGCACTTCGCTTACGCGGCGGACCTGCAGGGCTTCGTCTATAACAGCCAGTGGCGCGTCGATCTGGCGCTGCTGAGCCGGTAAACCTGGCCCGTTCCACCGGGGTGGCGAAGGCCGCGGCGCGACCCGCGCGGGGCTTTCGCCACCCCTTTTTACACTCTTGCTCTGTTCGAGCGGCGCAGTTCCCCCGGATCGTGGGCTGAGCCGTCCAGGCCGAGGCATCCATGCCACTTTATCTCTACCTGCTCAGACGACTGCTCCTGGCCGTGCCGCTGGTGATCGGCATCTCCCTGGTCGCCTTCACAATCGCCAACCTGGTTCCCAGCGATCCAATGGCGGCCAACCTGGGGGAGCGCGCGGCGGCCAACCCGGAGATCGTCGCGGCCTTCCGCGCCAAGTGGGGGCTGGACCAGCCGGTTCACATCCAATACCTGACTTATCTCAAGAATCTGCTCCAGGGCGACCTGGGCACCTCGATTCGCACCCGGCGGCCGGTCGCCGACGAGCTGGGTAAGTACCTGCCGGCCACGGTCGAGCTGGCGACGGCCAGCATCTTCATTGCCCTGATCGCCGGAGTTTCGCTGGGCGTCATCTCGGCGATCTGGCGCAACAAACCGATCGATTTCATCGCCCGGATCATCTCCTTAGTTGGAGTGAGTGCGCCGGTCTTCTGGCTGGCGCTGATGGCGCTCGTCATCTTCTATTTGCGCCTGCGCATCCTGCCGGGGCCGGGCCGGTTGGACGCGGTGATCAGCCCGCCGCCGGCCGTGACCGGCCTGTACACGATCGACGCGATCCTGGCCGGGCAGTGGAAGACGCTCGGCAATGCGATCGCCCACCTGATCCTGCCCTCGCTGGTGCTGGGGGCGTTCTCGGCGGGCCTGATCACCCGGATCACCCGCTCGGCCATGCTGGAGGCGCTCTCCAAGGATTACATCATCACGGCGCGCGGCAAGGGCCTGCGCGAGCGAACCGTCATCCTCCGGCACGGGCTGCGCAACGCCCTGATCCCGGTCGTGACCGTGGTCGGGCTGTCCTACAGCAACCTGCTCACCGGGGCGGTGCTGACCGAGACGATCTTCTCCTGGAGTGGGATCGGGCGCTACGCCTACGACGCGGCGCGCAGCCTGGACTTCGCCCCGATCATGGGCGTCAGCATGCTGATCGCCCTGGTTTTCGTGGTGACCAACCTCGTGGTGGACATGCTGTACTACGTGCTCGATCCGCGCATCCGGCTTTAGGGAGCCATCAGGGACGCATTATGGGACTGAAGATTCGCAGACTGGCAAGGCAGAATCCCTTGATGGTGGTCGGGATCGTGATCGGCCTGATCTGGCTACTGGTCTCCCTGACCGCCAGCCTGATCGCGCCCTACGGGCCGCTCGAACAAAATATGAGCAACCGCTTGCAGCCGCCCAGCGCCACCAATTTGCTGGGCACCGACCAGCTTGGGCGGGACGTGTTCACGCGCATCCTGTACGGCGGGCGGATCTCGCTGCCGGCCGGGCTGCTGGTGATCGTGTTCGCGGCCATCGTGGGGACGATCGTCGGCTCGCTGGCCGGGTACGCGGGCGGGCTGTGGGACGAACTGCTGATGCGCACGACCGAGGTCTTCATGGCCTTCCCGACGATCATCCTGGCGATGGCGATCGCCGCCGCCCTGGGGCCGAGCATCATGAACGCGATCGTCGCCATGGTGCTGGTCTGGTGGCCGAACTATGCCCGGATCGTGCGCGGGCTGGTGGTCAGCGTGCGTGAGAACGACTACGTGGAGGCGGCCCAGGCGATCGGCGCGTCGCGGGCCTACATCCTGGTGCGGACGATCCTGCCCAACTGCCTGGCCCCGGCCGTGATCATGGCGACCCTGGACATCGGCAACGCCGTGCTGCTCTTCGCCGGGCTGAGCTTCCTGGGGCTGGGGCCGGAGCCTTCCACCCCGGAGTGGGGGCGCATGGTGGCCGACGGGATCGACAATTTCGACCAGTGGTGGCTGAGCGCCTTCCCCGGCCTGGCGATCTTCACGGCGGTGATGGCCTTCAATTTCATCGGCGACGGCCTGCGCGACCTGACCGA
>JARKOQ010000060.1 GCA_029976005.1 Aggregatilineales bacterium
GGCGGAAGCGACCAACCGCGTCGTGGCGCGCAACATCACCTTCGAGCAGAGCACGCACCATACCATGCCCGAACAGGTGCGGGACAGGCATCCCCGCCACTACCCGCGCGCGGGCGAAGTCCAGGAGGAAGAGACCTGGTAAGCGCCGAACCCGCGGGCCGTCCCGGCCGGACAGCCCGCGCGAGTCCATCCAGACCCGACAGGCTGCGTCACGGATCGCACCTGTCGTTGTTAACTCTGTTGTCTATGGCGGTTATACCGTCAACGCAGCTCGTGCGGTGGCGTGATCCACTGTTCACTACCACCGAGTGACAATCCCCATTATGATATTGTTGAAGACAACATACGCAGGGAACGAGAAAATGGACTCAATAGACGTTACGGCTTCATCGGAAACCCGATCGCAGGAAGAAGTGGCTTTGGCGAATGCTTATGCCGATCAGCATGAACGCCTGGATAACTTTGTCTTTATGTACGCCATCCCGTCGCGCCTGTTTAGAAGGTATGGAATCGAGATTTTCTCCCGTCTGGGTTATGTCCTTCTGTCCGGCGTATACTTTTGCATCATTTTCATTCCCGGCTTGATTCTAACGGCGCTAACGTCCCAGTGGGCCGAGATGAATCCGGTCCGCCTGGCCGTGTTGGCCGTATTGTTGTCAGCCCTCAACGTGGCCGCCCTGATTCTGGCGCAGACAGCCGCCTATAGAATCAGTGCCCTCCATCGGCGTCTACGCGATTTGGCGCAGATTCAGGCACTTATCTCATGGGATCGGCTCTGGTTTGGACCGAAAATGAGCGCCCTCATGGGCGGTGCCATCTCAGTGGTTCTCCTTGTCACTCTCTACTGGTTAAATCTCAACGTAAATGGGATAAGGCTGCCCGCAACGATCCTATGGATCTGTGCTGTCATTACGATTTTTCTCGGTCAATTTAGCTTTAGCACGACGATGATCTTTTTTGAGTTTAAGAAACTCTCAACATGCCGCTTTGAATTATACAAATTGAACCCTTATGACACATTTCAGATCCAGAGGACGAGTCATGGCTTGAAACAACTGGGTCTGGTTTCGATGATCACATTACCCCTTTTTCTCCTCATCCTCCTCGTTGTATTGCCTGAAGGTTCTTCTCTGAACGTGCCGATTACCGCCGCGTTTCTTTTCATGGCCTATCTTGCCGTCGCGATCGGGATTCTATTTCCACTGGGTTTTCTGGGAGATATTGTTAAAGCAGAAAAGTGGCGACTATTAAGTCCCATCCAAGCCCAATTGAATCAATTGGCTACTGGACTCCAGGCACTGCCAGAGAAGGATTATGAATACTTTATGCGCCTTCAAACGCTGTATCAGACTACACGTCTTACACCCGATAGTTTTCTAAGTATTGGCTCAATCGCACGCATTATAGGGACCTTGCTGCTTGCCACTTTCTCTGTCGTGTTACCGGCAATTATCGAGAGGTATCTATAGAATTGATTGGGTGATTATTCCTGTGCGGCTGGAACGTCGAGCAACACGCTCTCTCGACCCCGGTATTGAAGGATAGTCACGTTCTCTATAAAGAAGCCCTCGTTCGTGTGGCCGGAGGCGCCTCCGGCAAGGTTCCCAGACACCCATGCCTCCCACTCCAGAACCCTTCGCGTTCATCATCCACCCGATCGATCCCAAGAAGGACGTCTCGCGCAAGTGGCCGTGGCTGGGCAAGATCCTCACCCAGCAGCAGGTGGATTTCTTCTCGCTCTTCTTCCCGCCGGTCTACATCTCGGAGATCACCGGCATCCGTTCGGCCAGCACCGGGCAGGAACTGCGCGGCTGGTTCGTGGCCTGTCCGTTCACGCCGCAGCGCATGATGAGCCTGCCGGTCGGGCGCGTCTACAACAAGATCATCGCCACCGGGCGGCTGACCGAGAAGCTCGGCGCGCGCATCCTGGGTCTGGGGGCGTATACCTCGGTCGTGGGGGACGCCGGGATCACGATCGCCAAGGCCCTGAGCGTGCCGGTCACGACCGGCGACGCCTACACGATCCAGATGGCGGTGGAGGCGGTGCGCGCGGCGGCGGCCAGAATGGACATCCCGCTGCACGGCGCGAAGGCGGCCGTGGTCGGCGCGACCGGCACGATCGGCAGCGTATGCGCGGAGCTGCTCTCCGACGACGTGGCCGAGCTTAACCTGGTCGGGCGGCGCGAGGACGCGCTGGCGGCCGTCCGCGAGCGCTGCCAGGGTGGGCGGGCCAGCCTGCGGATCAGCACCGACATGGACAGCATCTACGACGCCGACCTGGTGCTGACCGTTACCAGCGCCATCACCAGCGTGATCGAGCCGCAGCACCTCAAGCCCGGCGCGGTTGTGTGCGACGTGGCGCGCCCGCGCGACGTCTCCAAGCAGGTGGCGGCGGTGCGCGACGACGTGCTGGTGATCGAGGGTGGGATGGTGGAAGTGCCGGGGGACGTGGACTTCCACTTCGATTTCGGCTTCCCGCCGCGGATGGCCTACGCCTGCATGGCCGAGACGATGGCCCTGGCCCTGGAAGGCCGCTACGAGGACTACAGCCTGGGCAAGCAGATCACGCGCGCCCAGGTGCAGGAGATCACCGAAATTGCCGCGCGGCATGGCTTCAAGCTCGGCTACTTCCGCAGCTTCGAGCGCGGGCCGGTCACGGAGGAACAGATCGCCCGCGTGCGCGAGAAGGCCCAGGCCCGCCGCGCGCGCTGAGCGCCCGCTTCGAGCGTTGAGAAGCGGTAAGACTTTAATAACGGTTCTAACCGAATCCTATCCAACAACGGGGTGAATCGGGTTGGATATCCCACCGGGGCCGGGACTGACCTGGCTCCTGACCCTCTGAATCTACGAAAATCTGTATATTCCGTGCGGGGAGCGCCGCGCCGGCACAAACCTGAAGGGTTTGGAGACGGTTAGGTGGGTGGTAGCGTTGCGCCGCGTTCGCATGGTATAGTATGCCAATAAGCCTTGCTTAAGGAAGTACTTAGCATGCCATCTGGCGTCTGGCGGCGGAGGTCGATCTCCAGGGCCGAACCAGCGCATCTTGCCGGGGAGTCACAGGATGAGCAAAGCCAAAATTCTGGTGGTCGAAGATGACGTCGATATTTCCAATATGCTGCGCATCTACTTCAGCGGGCAGGGGTACGAAGTGCAGGTCGCACCCCGGGGCGGCGACGCGCTCGACTACACCCGCAAGCAGCTTCCGCATCTGATCGTGCTGGATATCATGCTGCCGGACATGGACGGATACGCGGTTTGCAAGGAACTGCGCACGACCACCCGCACCAGCCACATCCCGATCATCTTCCTGACCCAGAAGGACGAGCGCAGCGACAAGATCGCCGGGCTGGAACTGGGCGCGGACGACTACATCACCAAGCCGTTCGACATCGAGGAATTGAAGCTGCGCGTGCAGAACGCCATCCAGCGCTCCGAGATGATCTCGCTGACGGACGCCAATTCGGGCCTGCCCAGCGGCCGCCTGATCGAGGATCAGCTTCGTCGCCTGATGCGCGACCCGGCCGCCAATACCTGGACGTACATCGACCTGAAGATCAACTTCCTGGAGTACTTCAAGGACGTGTACGGCTTCGTGGCCGGCAACGAGGTCCAGCGTTTCGCGGCGATCCTGCTGGGCGAGGTGGTGGACGAGCTGGGCACGGCCAATGACTTCGTCGGGCATCCCGGCGGAGACAATTTCGTCGTCATCACCCATGCCGACCGGGCGGACCAGATCGAAGCCGAGATCGTGGCCCGCTTCGCCGGCGAAGTCAAGCAGCACTATTCGTTCATCGACCGCGAGCGCGGGTACATGATCGTCCAGGATGCCGACGGCAACGATCGTCAGGTGCCGCTGATGACGGTTTCGTCCGGGGCGGTTTCCGCCCGGACACGGACGTTCGCCGACATCCGGGAGATCACCGAGCTTGCCGCCGAAAATCGCCGAACCGGCAGCGCCGCCATGGAACAGTACGAGACCGAATGGTAGTCGTGATCCGGGCTGCCCCATCAATCTGACGAAGCACTTGCCATGAACCTGGCTATCTACCTGATTACTGCCGGAGTGGTGCTTTTGCTGGGGGTCTACCTGCTCCTGCGCTTCCGGCAGGGCACGTCCTCATCCGAAGCGGAGCGCCCGCCTGTCTCGGTCAACCTGGCGAGCGCGACGGATGCCGTGCTGGTCACGGCCGGGTACGGCAAGATCGCCTATGCCAACCCCCAGGCCCGGCAGTGGTTTGATCTCAACGGCGGCGATCCCGACCTGGAACTGATGGCCGAGGCCGTCCATCCCGCCGATACCTTCCGCGACCTGTTCGCGATGGAAGGCCGGGCCTCGTTCCGGATCGGCTCGCGCCGGGTGGAAGCCGCGTCGCACCGCCTGCCCGGCGATGCCCGCCAGATGGTGGTTGTCCTGCGTGACCTGGCGGCGGCCCGCTCCGAAGCCGGGCCGGAAGCCAGCCGGGCGCTGGTCGCCCTGAGCGAGATCGGCCTCGCGATCAGCCGCAATGCCCCCTTCGAGGAAACCCTCTCCGCCATTCTGACCAGCCTGAGCCAGGCGATCACCTGCGATGCCGCCTCGATCGTGACGCTGAACGATCAGGATGGCAGCCTGCGCCCGATTGCCTCGCGCGGAAACGACATGCTCCTCAATGCCATGCACACCGCCGGCGGAACGGGCGTCCACGCCGGTAGCTTTGGCGATTGGGTGCGCACCTACCACCAGCCGCTGCTGGTCGAGGATGGGCTGGCCGGGCTGGACGTGGCCGGGAATGGCGACGGCAATGGCGGGGCCGGCGCGACGTTGCCCTTCCGGAGCTACATTGGCACGCCGCTCCGGGTGGGGGATGAGTTCCTCGGCCTGGTTCAGCTCGTGGCTCGCCAGCCGGGCTGCTTCAACCACGAAGACCTGGCCCTGCTGGAATCGGTGGCCAATCAGACGGCGGCGGTCATCGACAAGGCACGTGTCCTGGAGGAAAAACGGCGCCGGACGGACGAGCTGACCGGCATCCAGGCGATCGCCCTGGCCGGGATGGATGCCGGCAACTATCAGGTCCTGTTCGACCGCCTGACTACCAGCATCGCCCAGGCCTGCGACGTCGAGATCTGCGGCATCCTGATGCACGATCCGGTCAGCAAGCGCCTCGTGGCGCAGTCGCCGTTTCACGGCCTGCCGGAGTCGCTGCTCGGCCGTTACCGGATTGCGCTGGACGAGGGCACGGTCGCGCAGCGCCTGTGGCAGCGCGACGACGGCTGGTCCTCCAACTGGGTGCGCGACGAGGCCCTGGTCGCCGAGACCGGGCTGCTCGACCTGTTCGACGTGCTGGGGGTGCGCTCAATCGGGCTGATGCCCCTGGTGGTGGGCCGGCGGCGGCTGGGCATGGTCCAGATCAGCAACCGCCGGGACGGCCAGCCGCTTGGCCCGCGCGACATGCAGCAGCTTCAGGTCTTCGCCGCCCAAGCGGCGATTGCCATTGAAAGCATCCAGCTTTCCGAGCGCGAGCAGCAGCGCGGGCAGGAATTCGACGCGGTGCGGCGCATCAGCCAGACCATCGGCCGGGCGACCGATTTCGAGGCGATCTATCCCGATCTGTCGGCCCAGATTGCGGCGGCGCTGGCGGTCGAGTTCTGCGGCGTGCTGCTCTTCCGGCCGGAGGAACAGGCGTTGGCGCCCGTGCCGCCGGTGTATGGGCTGGACGCCAGCCTGCTGGAATACCTGCAAATCCCGGCCGCCCCTGAGCGGGGATTGCGCCGCCTGCTCGAAGCGGGCGATACCTGGTTGTGCAACGACCTCAGCCGCGATCCCCTGGCGGCCGAGGTCGGCCTGGACGCCCAGGCCAGCTTCGTGGGACTGACCCAGCTCTTGCTCGTGCCGCTGTTGGTGAGCGGCGAGCCGATCGGCGCGGCCCTGGCGGCCAATAAACGCGGGCAGGCGGGCTTCACCGACGGCGACGGCCGGCTCCTGAACATCTTTGCCGCGCAGATGGCGGTCGTCCTGGCCAACGACCGGCTCCAGTCGGAAAGCCAGGCGCGCCGGGTCGAAACGCGCCTGTTCCAACGGGTCGCGGCGCTGGTGCGGGCCGAGGAACCCCTGGATCAGACCATCGATCAGGTTCTGGCCGAACTGGCCGAGTTTTTCAAGAGCGACGTGGCCTTCGTCGATTTTCTGGAGTCGGACAGCGGGCGGCTGGTGATCGAAGCCCGCCACGCGGTCGGGCTGACCCTGGACGCCCCGTTGGTCATGGACGCCTACAGCTACGGCTTCGAAAAGAGCGTCGTGGCGTCCGGTGAGCCTTTCCTCAGCAACGATACCCGCGCCGGCCTGCTGCCGGAGTACCAGCCCCTGACGGCGCAGTTAAAGCTGCGCCAGATCATGCTGGCCCCGCTCCAGATTGGCGGGCAGGGGGTTGGCGAGCTGGCGGTCGCCAACCGGCGGAGCGGGGACTACACCCCCGCCGATCTGGACGTGCTCTTCACCGTGGCGATGCAGCTCAGCACGGCCGTGGAGCGCGCCCGGCTGATCGGGATGACGGACCGGGGGCTGCTCACCCGGGTGGCCGTGCTGGATGCCTTGGGGCGGGTCAGCAACGAGCTGAATCTGACCGTCGAACTGGAGCGTATCCTGAGCGTGATCCGCCAGGAAGCACTGCGGGTGACCGAGGCCACCGATTGCACCCTGCTGATGCTCTCTCCCCGCGAGGAATGGGCCGATCTGGACGCGCCGGAAGTCCTGCTCCGCACCGGAGCCGTGGACAAGTTCAGCGAGTCCGCCCCGATTGAGGCGGCGGCGATGGCGCGCCGGGGCGAGGTTTACGTGCCGGATTACGCCGGGTCCGATCTGGCCCCGGCTCCGGCGGAGGCGGTCTCGGCCCTGGCCGTGCCCGCCTACTATGGCGAGAAGCTCGTCAGCCTGGTGCACGTCTACGCCGACCGGCCGGATGCTTTCGACGAGGAAATCCGGGGGTTCGTCACCGCCCTGGTCAACAAGGCCTCGATCGCCTATGGCAATGCGGCCCGCTTCCGCGAGCAGATCAGCCGCGGCCAGCTCCTCAGCCGCCGGGTGGAGCAGCTCAACCAGATTTTCGAGCTGAGCCAGGTGCTGCGCACGGCCGGCGATCTGGAAGAGGTCATGGAAGCGGTGGCGGTCGCCATCCAGGTCTCGGCCGGATTCTCCGTGGTGCTGGTCAGCCTGCTCGACGAGGAGAAGGGCGTCTACCGCCGGGTGGCCCAGGCCGGTATTCCCCTGGCGCAGTTTGAGGAAATTCGCCAGATCGTCATCCCTCGCAATGAGATCGAAGGGTTGCTCCGCAAGGAGTACCAGATCAGCCAGTCGTACTTCCTGCCCGCCGAGGAAGCCGAGGATTGGGAGCAGAGCTTCACCGACCGCGAAGCGAGCTTTTACTACCACCGTGAGTACTATGGGACGTCGGAAGGCTTCTCGCGCTGGCACCCCGATGACGCCCTGGTCGTGCCCCTGCGCGACTCGCGCGGGGCGACGCTGGGCATCCTGAGCGTCGACGCGCCGGTCGATGGCCGGCGGCCCGTGCGCTCCACGATCGAGCCGCTGGAGATCTTCGCTCACCAGGCCGCGATCGCGATCGAGAACTTCCGTCTGCTGGAAACGAGCCAGCGCGAAGCCACGATCGCCCGCCAGGAACGCGACGTGCTGGAGCGTCTGTACGCCGTCTCCAGCGAAATCCAGAGCGCGTCCGATGTGCCTACCCGCTTGCAGGTGGTCGCCAAAGGGATCCGTGACGCGGGCTGGAAGCGCGTCCATATCACCCTGCGCGACGAACACCTGGAGCCAACGGCGCTGTTCTACGCCGGGTATACCGACGCCGAAGCCGACCAGCTTCACGCCAATCTGACGCCCGGCCCGGTCTGGCGGCGGCGCATGTCCGACCCGGACTTCTACAACCTGGGGGTCGGGGCGGCTTTCTATTTGCGCTATGACGCGCCCTGGGTCGTCAAGCACACCTGGGAGGGCGAGGTCAGCCGGGCCGGGGAGCCGGTTCCAGCCGACCGGTGGCACCCGCGCGACGAGCTGTACCTGCCGATCTACGGCGCGGAAAACCGCCTGATCGGCCTGATCGGGATGGACACCCCGGCCGATGGGGCCGCCCCCACCGCCGAGCGCATGCGCCCGATCGAGCTATTCGCCAGCCAGGCCGCCAGCGCGATCGAGATGACGCGCCTGTACCTGGAAACCAGCCGCTCCGCCGAACAGGAAGCACTGTTCAACGAGATCATGCGCGCCGTGACCAGCGCGCTGGACATCGACCGCGTGATCGAGTCTGTCGCCGATGGCTTGCAGCGCCTGATCCCGTTCACACGGCTGATGGTGGCCTTCTATGCGCCGGACCTGCCCGACTTTGAAATCCTGGAGGCGCGTTTCGTCAGCGCCAACCGGGTTCAGGTGAAGCCCAGCGCGCCGCTGCCGGTCGAAGGGACGGCCCTGGGCGCGATCTGCCGCGAGCAGCAGGGCCACGTGTATTTCCTGGACGAGCAGGGCGACGACCTGGCCGAGTCCGACCTGCGGGCCTGGTGGGATGCCGGAGAATTCACCTCGATGCTGGTGCCGATGGTGGCCGGCGGCAGCCTGATGGGCATTCTGGCCCTGAACAGCGAGCTTTCGCACTCCTTTGGGTTCGACGAGGCCAACATCGCCGTGGTCGAGCGCGTGGCGAATCTGGCCGCGGTCGCCATCGAGAACGCGCGGCTCTACCAGCAGACGGCCGAACGCGAGCGTTTCTCGGCTTCCCTGGCGCGCCTCTCCGGCGAGCTGAACGCGACGCTCGATCTCTCCGCCACCCTGCAAAGCGTATGCCGGGAAAGTCTCGACATCCTGGGCGTGGACGGCGCTTACATCTGGCAGGCGGAAGGCGGCGACCTGGTGGGAATTGCGGGCGTCGGCCCCGGCCAGGAGGCCTTCATCGGCCGGCGGATCGCGCAGGACAACCAGCGCGTGCTGGACGTGCGCGTCTATACCCGCCAGATCCCGATGTACATCAACGACGTGACCAGCCGCACGGACCTGGAGATCGTCCTCGGCGACTTCCTGACGGCGAATGCCATCATGGGCGTGCCACTGCTGCGCGAAGGCAGCGCGCTGGGCGTGCTCAGTCTGGTCAAGACCGGCGAGCGCCAGCCGTTTACCCCGTCGGCGATGGAACGGGCCGCGATCTTTGCCACGCAGGCCTCGATCGCGCTGGAGAACGCGCGCCTCTACCAGGAGACGCGCGACTTGCAGCGCTTCACCAACGCGGTCGTCGAGTCGATCCAGCAGGGCATCGTCGTGGTGGATCGCGCCGGGCGGATCACGACCTGCAACGCCTACATGCAGGCTCATTTCGGCTGGGATGACGAGTCCATCGGCCGGCTGTTGTTCGACTACCGGCCGGATTACGTCCCGATGCTGGCCCAGGGCTTGCAGGCCGTGCTGACTACCGGCGAGCCGCGCACGCGCTTCAGCGTGCCGGGCGCGAACCCGGATGGCCAGCCGATCGTGCTCAACTTCTACCTGTACCCGCTCAAGGAAACCGCGGACGTGACCGGCGCGGTGGTCCTGGTCGAGGACGTGACCGAGCAGTCCGCCCTGGAAGCCGACCTGGCCGCCCGCGCGGATCAGTTGACCGCGCTGACCGAGGTCTCCAGCCGCCTGACGGCCAACCTGGAGCCGGACGACGTGGTGCGCGAGGTGCTGGACCAGCTCGGCCAGGTGCTCGAGTTCGACGGTGTGACGCTGTGGCTGCGCCAGGCGAACGACCTCCAGATTCGCGCGGCGCGCGGTTACGCGGGCGGCGCGGACGAACTGGTGGGCCTGTCGGTCGCCATCGAGGACAGCGTCCTGTTCCGCGAGATGGCCGAGCGCCGCCAGTCGCTCAACGTGCCGGACGTGGTGGGCGACCCGCGCTTCCCCGGCGGCGAGCAGCGCCTGAACCGCAACTGGCTCGGCGCGCCGCTGATCAGCAAGGGCGAGATCATCGGCCTGCTGGCCCTGGAGAAGGCCGAGCCGGGTTACTACACGGAGAATCACGCCCAGCTCGCGCTGGCCTTCGCCAACCAGGCGGCAGTGGCCCTGGAAAACGCCCAGCTCTTCGCGGACGCGCGCGACCGCACCTCCGACCTGGAACAGCAGACCAGCCGCCTGCGCCTGCTCAACCGCGTCTCGACCCTGCTGGCCCAGTCGCTGGACATCGAAAATATTCTCGAGGTCGCGCTGCAAGAGAGCCTGCGCGCCGTCGATGGCATGAACTTCGGGCGGGCGGTGATGTTTGCGCCGGAGCACCAGGTTGGCTCGGTGGTGGTGACCGTGCCGCGCGGCGATGCGCCGCCCAGCGAGCTGATCCCGCTGGACAACAACCCGGTGATCGACTACCTGCGCCGCACGCTCAAGCCGATGGTCGTGGAGAACTTCGCCCAGCATCGCCAGCTTGCGGCGGTCCAGACCGGCTACTCCGAGCGCGGAGTCGCGTCGGCGGTGTTTGTGCCGCTGACGGTCGGCGGGCAGGTGATCGGCATGCTGTCGCTGGAGCACATCGGCGAACCGTACCGGATCGCGTCCAGCCAGGTCGAGCTGGTTCAGACCATCGCGACCCAGGCCGCGATCGCGGTCCAGAACGCCAACCTGCTCGAACAATCCTTCGTCCGTACCCGCGAGCTGGAGACTCTGTTCGAGGCGTCTCAGGCGACCTCGCTCACGCTCGACCTGGACGAGGTGATCCGCAGCGTGGCCCAGCAGGTGCTGCACGCTCTGGAGGCGGATGCCTGCACGGTCATGCTGTGGGACGAGGTGGAGCAGAATCTGGTCGTTTATGCCGATGTCAACCGGGAAGGCGACCCGGCCCGCAGCGTCGAAGCCGGCACGATCTACGCTCTGCCGGACTATCCGGCGCGGCTCCAGGCATTGGAAGAACGCCGCGTGACCATTATCCGGGCGGACGAAGCGCCGGCCGATGGGCGCGAGCTGGCCGAGATGAACGCGGCCGGAGTCGGCGCGCTGATGCTGGTGCCGCTGGTTGTGCGCGATCAATCGATCGGGCTGATCGCGGTCAAGGCATATGGAACGTTCCGCAGCTTTGGCCTGAGCGAGCAGCGCATCGCGCGCACCCTGGCCGGGCAGGCCGCGATCGCGATCGAAAACGCCCGTCTGAACACGGAGACGGCCGCCCAGGTTCAGGAAGCGTTCATGATCAACGACCTGAGCCAGGCGGTTTCGGCGGCCGTGGACATGCGCGAGCTGCTGCCCATCGTGCGCAGCCAGGTGCCGTCCCTGACCAATGCCGAATGGTTCTACCTGGCCCTGTACGACGAGGAAAAGGATATCCTCAGCTTCCCGGTGGCCGTGCTCAACGGCAAGGACGTCGACATGGCCCCGCGCAACCGGGCCAGGGATGAATTCTCGTGGATTCTGCGCAACAACCGCTCGTTGCTGCTGGTGGGTTCCGAGCTGCCTGAAGTGCGCCGCAACCTGAGCATCGAAACCGTCCTGCCGGACGTGCGCAGTTTCCTGGGGGTGCCGCTGGCCGTGGGCGCGCAGGCGGTGGGCGTCCTGGCGGTGGCGGACAACCGCCCCAACCGGATTTTTGGCCTGAACGACCAGCGCATCCTGTACACGGTCGCCGGCCAGCTCGCGGTCGCCATTCAGAACGCGCGCCTGTTCGCGGAGTTGCGCCGCTTCAACCAGCAGCTTGAGCAGCGCGTGCGCGTCCAGACCGAGGAAATCCGGGCGGAACGCGACCGTCTGAATACCCTGTACACGATTACGGCCGAGATGTCCTCCACCCTGGACATCGACCGCGTGCTGGCGCGCGCGCTGGAACTGCTGGCCGGGGCGGTGGGGGCCAACCTGGGCACGATCCTGCTGATCGATCACCAGACCGAGACCCTGTTCAAGCGCGCCGAACTGGGCCGCCAGATCATCGAGCCGGAGCCGGTTCAGGCGCTCACCTCGCACCAGGGCCTGGCCGGGTGGATGATCGAGCACCGCGAGCCGCTGGTAATCGACGACGTGCAGGAGGACCCGCGCTGGGTGCGCCGCACCCCAGATCACGCCATCCCGCGCGCGACGCTGGCCGTGCTGCTGGAAACCAGTGACGACATCCAGGGGCTGCTGTTCCTGTACAGCGACCGGCCGGGGGTCTTCAACCAGGATCACCTGCGCCTGGTGATGGCCGCCACCAGCCAGCTTGCCACCTCGATCAGCAACGCCGAGTTGTACCGCTACATCCGCGAACAGGCGGATCGTCTGGGCGAGATGGTGCGCGAGCAGCAGGTCGAGGCCTCCAAGAGCAACTCGATTCTGGAAGGTGTGGCCGACGGCGTGGTCGTTTCCGACGAGGACGGCGCGATCATCCTGTTCAATTCGGCTGCCGAGCGCATCCTGGAGATCAAGCGCGACCGGGTGTTGAGCCGGCCGATCGCCACCCTCAGCGGGCTGTATGGCGGCGGCGGGCGGCGCTGGATGGACGCCATCCAGCGCTGGATGGAGAATCCTGCCTCGATCCGGGTCGGCGACTACCTCTCCGAGACCCTGGAGTTGGAGGAGAAGGTCGTCAACGTCATGCTGGCCCCGGTGCACATGGGCGACCAGTTCCTGGGGACGGTGTCCGTGCTGCGCGACATCACCCGCGACGTCGAAGTCGACCGGATGAAGACCGATTTCATCTCCAACGTGTCGCACGAGCTGCGCACGCCGATGACCAGCATCAAGGGCTATGCCGATCTGCTGGTGATGGGCGCGGCGGGCGAGGTGAGCGATCGCCAGCGCGAATTCCTGAGCACGATCAAGAACAATGCCGACCGGTTGAGCAACCTGGTCAACGACCTGCTGAATATCTCCCGGATCGACTCGGGCCGGGTTGAACTCAACATGCAGCCGGTGAACATGGTGAAGCTGCTGCGGTCGGTTTCCAACAACCTGGCGGGGCGTATCCGCAACGACCAGAAGTCGATCAGCGTGATTGAACGGATTGCCGAAGACCTGCCGCTGATCTCGGCCGATGCCGAGAAGCTGACCCAGATTATGACCAACCTGGTAGACAACGCCTACCAGTACACGCCCGAAGGTGGTAAGATTACCCTTGCGGTGTATCTGGAGGACGCGTCGGTCGTGTTCTCGGTCTCCGATACCGGGATTGGCATTCCCAAGAAGTACGCCGACCGCATCTTTGACCGCTTCTTCCGCAACGACGAACATCCGCTGGTGATGGAAACTCCTGGCACGGGCCTGGGCCTGGCGATCGTCAAGGAACTGGTCGACATGCAAGGCGGCCGGATCTGGTTCGACAGCGAAGAGGGCAGGGGAACCACCTTCTTTGTGGCGATGCCGGTTGCGGACGGCTCGTCGCCGGAGACGGCGGCCCAGGCCGGATGAAATAGGACTGGCGCTGAACCGGGCGGGCCGTGACCTGCCCCGGTGCCCATTTGAGTGGAGTCATGATGGCCAGAATCTTGATTGCAGAAGACGAGCGTGATATTCGCGATCTGGTGGAATTCACGCTGAAGTTCGCCGGGCATGAGGTCTTCAAGGCGGCGAACGGCGCCGAGGCGGTGGAGCTGGCCCCCGGCGTCAGGCCGGATTTGATCCTGATGGACGTGCGCATGCCCAGGATGACCGGCTACGAAGCCTGCCGCGCCCTCAAGGGGATGGATGACGTCAAGGACATCCCGGTGGTCTTCCTGTCCGCCAAGGGACAGGACGTGGAGATGAAGACCGGCCTGGAGGCCGGGGCGATCGACTATATTCTGAAGCCGTTTGCTCCGGACGAGCTGACTCGTCGGGTGGCGGAGATTCTGCAAGGCCTGGGTCTGAGCTGAGCCGCGACTAACCGGTAGGGGTTGTTTGCATGAGCGCCATAACCATTGACAATGATCTGGTCCACTACGAAGTGCTGGGCCGTGGTCGTCCGGTGATTCTGCTGCATGGCTGGCTGTCATCGTGGCGCTACTGGATTCCCACCATGCAGCAGCTTTCGATGAAGTACCGCACCTATGCCCTGGACCTGTGGGGCTACGGGGATTCGGGCAAGGACCCCGACCGGCTGACTCTGGATGCCCAGGTCGAGCTGCTGGGCAACTTCATGGAGAAGCTGGGTATCACCAAGGCCGCTTTCATCGGGCATTCGCTGGGCGGCGCGGTGATGGTGCGCTACGCCCTGAAGCACCCCGATCGCGTTGCGCGCGTGCTGGCGATCAGCGCGCCGGTATTCGAGGCCGAACGCGGCGCGCCGCCGCCCGCACCCCCCCCGTTCACGGCGGCCCCGGCCCGTCCGGCGGCCCCCAGCGCTCCGGCGGCCACGATCGTGGCGCGTCCGGCGGGCCTGCCGGATGCGCCGGCCCGGCCCCAGGCGGAGGGTGTTCCCCCGGCCCGGTCGGCCGACTCCAGCCGGGGCACCCCGGATTGGTACCGGCCCACCGTGCTGCATCGCGGCGCGGAGCAGGGAATCCCACCCACCGTGTCTGCCCCCGCCAGCCCGGCCCCCGCGCCGGAGCCGGAGCCGCAGATCGCGCCCAGCAACATCAAGCCCGGCCAGATTCCGAATCCGCTCAACACGCGCCTGATGGGGATCGTGCCGCGCGACCTGCTGGAACGGCACCTGGACAAGGCGGTCGCGGATTACGACCGGCTGCTGGGGGAAGCCGCCAAGACCGCGCCGTCCGCGTTCGCGGCCAGCGCGCGCTCGTTCGATACGGTCGATCTGGCCTGGGACCTGCGCATGATCCGCATCCCGGTGCTGCTGGTGCACGGGGACGAGGACGGCTTCCTGATCCCGCCCGCCCAGCCCTTGCTCGACTACCTCAATCATGGGCGAGACGATTTTCGCTGCGTATTGTGGCCCGGTGCGAAGCACTTCCCGATGCTGGAAGACCCCGCTTCGTTCCACCGTCTCGTGTCGGACTTCCTGGAAGCGCGCGATCTGGACGACCTGGAATTCAAGGAACGCTGGATTCGCAAGATGCGGTAGTCCGCTGCTCCGTCTGGCTGTCGATACCCGAACATGCTGCCGCCGCGCCGCCCTTCCATCGGGCGGCGCATTTCTGTAGGGAGAGCGCGAATGCGCGCGATTGTGTTCGCACATGGCGATCTGAATCCAGGCCCGCTGGTGGAGCGCGCCCTGGTGGGGGCCGAGGAGGCAATTCGCATTGCCGCCGACGGTGGGGCGTATCATGCCGCTGCCTTGGGTGTTACTCTTGACGTGATCGTTGGCGACATGGACTCATTGGCCGAAGCCGACCTGACGCGCCTGCGCGCGCAGGGCGTGGCTATCCAGCAATATCCGGCCGCCAAGGATGAAACCGATCTGGAGCTGGCCCTGCGTTATGCGGCGGCCCGCGCCGGCCAGATCGACGTGATCGGCGCTTTCGGCGACCGGCTCGATCAGACTCTGGCGAATGTGCTCCTGCTGACGCTGCCCGAACTGGCCGGCCATGATATCCGGCTGGTGGCCGGGCGGCAGGTGGCTCGCGTGCTCACGGCCGGGATACATCTTCTGACCGGCGAGCCGGGTGACACCCTGTCCCTGATCCCGCTGGGTGGGGATGCGCTCGGCGTGGCGACGGATGGGCTGGTCTATCCGCTGCGGGCCGAGACCCTGCGCTTCGGCCCGGCCAGGGGAGTCAGCAACGTGTTCTCCACCGATCAGGCGGCGGTCCGGTTCGAAGCCGGGCTGTTGCTGGCCGTGCATACCCTGGGCAGAGCCTGAGCTTATTCCAGGAAGCTGTTTTCCCACAGCCTGATAACCGGGTTGTGGTATTCATCCGGACAGGAGACTTCAGATGCAGATCGTAAGTGACCGTGGCATGGACCTGGCTCCGAGCCAATGGGCCGGGATAGAAGATATCATCCACCTGGCGCCGCTGGTGATCACGCTCGATGGGGTCAGTTACCGCAGCGGAGTCGATATTCAACAGGAGGAGTTCTACGCCAAGCTGGCTGCGACGGAGAGCTTCCCAACCACATCGCAACCCTCCGCGGGGGATTTCGCCACGCTGTACCGCGAAATCGCCGCGACCGATCCTGAGATCATCTCGATCCATATTTCGTCGGGGCTGAGCGGGACGATCAACGCGGCCCGCGAAGGGGCGCGGATGGTCCCGGAAGCCAATGTCACGTTCATCGACACCCTGACGCTTTCCGGCGCAGAAGGCTGGCAGGTCGAAGCGGCGGCGCGGGCCGCGAAGGCGGGCTGGGCTGTCGCCCAGATCGTCGACATGGTGGCGCGCGTTCGGGCTGCGACCGAGACTATCTACACCCTGGACGACCTGAAGTACCTCATTCACGGCGGGCGGATCAGCCACATCAAGGGGCTGCTGGCCTCGGTCCTCCAGATCCGGCCGGTGATCGGCGTCAGCCAGGAGGACGGGCGCTACTACCAGCGCGGGCAGGCGCGCACCTTCCGGCGCGCGATTCCGGCCCTGGTGGATCGCATCGCCCATCAGTATGCGCCGGGCAGCGCCCTGCGCATGCAGGTCATGCATGCCTTCAACCCGGAGGGGGCTGAAGAACTGCGCCGGATGCTGAGCGAGCGCTTCGACTGTACCTGGCTGCCTATCGCGTCGATTGCGCCGGTGCTGGGTGCGCATACCGGACCGAGTCTGGTCGGGGTGGCCTATGCCCCGCAAGCGGTTTTCGCGGCGCTGCCCTGGGTCAGCCAGGCATAGCGCCCGATCGCATGGACACGGTAACCGTCTACAAGCTCGATCACCAGGGGCGCGAGGTCTACCGTTACGATGGGCGGGTCGTGGCCCGCGCGCCGGACCAGATCCAGATCGAAGCCCGCTTCGAGGCCAGGGATCAGGCCCGCCTGGGGCCGATCCTCCTGCGGCGGGGCGACCGGATGGTGGAGTGGTTCTACGCCGATCGCTGGTACAACATCTTCGAGATTCATGCCGCGGCCGACGATGGGCTGAAAGGCTGGTACTGCAACATCACCCGGCCGGCGTCCCTGGACACGGCGACGGTGCGAGCCGACGATCTGGCCCTCGACCTGGTGGTGATGCCCGGCGGCGAGGTGGTGCTGGTCGACGAGGATGAGTTCGAAGCGCTGGACATTCCCCCGGCGGATCGCGCGGCGGCGCTGGCCGCCGCGGACGACCTGCGGCGGGCCGTGGCCGCCCGTCAGCCGCCCTTCGATGCCAACGGCGCCTGACCGGAGTCTCAGCCGCCCGGCCTGAGGGCGCTCACGTCAAACCCGGCCCAGGAGCCGGTCAGGGCCAGGCGCAGCGCATCGATACCGCCGATCATCAGCAGGGTGATCAGCAGCCCGGCCGCCAGCGGCGCGATCAGATCGCGCCGGGTGCGGGCCGTGTTCTCCCGGCGCAGCAGACTGAGGAACAGCACCGCCCAGACCAGGGTCAGCATCACGACCGGCCCGGCGGCGCTGATCAGGCCCAGCACCAACAGGGCGGTGGGATTCTCCAGCAGCACGACCGCGTCCACCAGCAGGATCACGAGGACCATCCCCCCCAGCTCGCGCAGGGAGCGCACGCTGCGCGCCGGTTCCGGCCGGGCCCACACCGACGCATTGAAGACCGGCAGCACGAGCGCGATCATTGCCAGCCCGGCCAGCGAGCCGGTCAGCAGGCGCAGGGGATTGCTCGGCTCGTAGGGGCCTGAGTAGCCGGGGAAGAGGTGCAGGAAGCTGTTGACCCCGTCCAGACCCATCAGCATCACGAATCCGGCCAGCACGACCAGCACCTGGTTAGGGGGCAGGTCGGCGCTGCGCCGCCGGTCGGAGAGGCCCAGGACGGCCAGCCCGGCCATCACGCCCAGGTAAGTGCCCGTGCAGCGCGCGCACAGCGGCAGCGGCTCCCCATTGACCAGGAAGGAACGCGCCGCGATCTGGTGGCAGATCGCGTAGCCAATCGCGTCGGCCTTGCCCTCCAGGCCGGGCGGTGTGCCCAGCAGCCACACGCCCAGGGCCACCGCCGCGGCGGCGACGAGCGCCACGCGCACCCGGCGGGAAAAGGGTTTGATCGCGCGGCGGTAGACGGGCGGCGGGGGCAGCGGGTCGGAGGGCGGGTTGGGCTGGTTCATGGGTCAGGGTCTGTCCGCTAATCTGGCGTTTTGGCGGCAGGCATTATAGCATATGCGCAGGCCGAATTCCGGGCAACGATCCAGACGGGTCTGCTATAATTCCGGCCACGAGTGGGCCTGGGAATTCACCAGCGCGACTGAGGATAGGCATCATGCGTTTTCTGATTACGGGTGGAGCAGGATTCATCGGGACGGCGCTTGCCAACCGCCTGGTGGCGGGCGGCCACGACGTGCGGGTCATCGACGACCTGAGCCGGGGCGATCAGACTCGTCTGTCGCCAAGAGTATCCTTTACACGCGGGGATGTGAACGACATCCCTGGCCTGTGGACGCTCCTCCAGGGGGTGGAATGTGTCTATCACTTGGCGGCGCGCGTCCACGTGCCGGAGAGCTTGCAGTATCCACGTGACTACAACGCCGTCAACGTGGGCGGCACGGTCAGCGTGCTGGAAGCCATGCGTGACGCGGGCGTGCGGCGCGTGGTGCTGGCCTCCTCCGGCGCGGTGTACGGCGAGCAGCCGACCCAGCCGGTGCGCGAGGACGCGACCCCACAGCCGGGGTCGCCCTATGCCGTCAGCAAGCTGGCGGCGGAATTTTACGTGCGCACGATCGGGGCGCTGTGGGGAATCGAGACCGTATCGCTGCGCATCTTCAATGCTTACGGGCCGGGGCAGCCCTTGCGCGCCTCCTTCCCGCCGGTGATCCCGTCCTTCCTGCAGCGGATCATCACCGGGGGCAGCGTGATCGTGCACGGCGACGGGGCCAATACCCGCGACTATGTGTACATCGACGACGTGGTGGACGCCCTGGCGGCCGCCGCGACCACGCCGGGGATCGACCGGGAAGTGATCAACGTCGGCAGCGGGGTGGAGACGAGTATTGCCGACCTGGTGCGCCTGATCGAGCAGGTCACGGGCCGCGACGCCCAGCGCATCATCTCCAGGACTTCGCCGGGCGTTTCCCGCCTGCGCGCCGACTTGAGCAAGGCCCATGCACTGCTGGGCTACGCGCCCAGGTTCACGCTCGAACACGGCCTGCGCCAGACGATTAGCCTGGACGAGCGCTTCAAGCGCTAGAGCCATCCCACAATCGGGATCGAAGGGCCGGCGTAATGCCGGCCCTGTGTGTTTTTTTGAGGAGGCAGGTCGCCAGACTGCGACTATTCCGGCGCGGCTTCCAGCGCGCCGACCGTCCGGCCGGTGCGCGGCTGGCCCAGCGCGTCCAGGGTGGGCAGGAAGGCCGGATCGGCCAGCCCCACCAGGAAGGAGTCGGGGCGCGGGCGGAAGTCCGGGCGGGCCGGGTTCAGGTGGGGCCAGGGGCCGTCCTCGATCACCCAAGGCGCGAAGCCCGGCGCGGCGAACTGGGCCAGCCCACTGCCAGGACTGACGCCGGTCACGTCGTCGAGCAGGGCCACGCCGGGCGAGTCGTCGATGGTCTGGGCGGAAACGACGTTGTTCGCCGAGCGCAGTCCTTGCCCGGAGCGCCCGGTGACCTCGTAGGCATCGGTCCGATTGCCGCGCAGGATGATGTTGTTGAAAACCTGCATGTCGCGCGCGCCCTGGTTGAGGATCAGCGCGCCGCGTCCCCCGCTTGGGTCTACCAGGGTATTGTGCGCGATGAGCACGTTCCGGCAGCCGAACGGCGACGGCTCCAGCCCTTTCTCCTCGGCATAGGCATTGTCCCAGCAGGCGATTCCGGCCGCGTCGTTGGCGTAGATCAGGTTGTTGCGCACGGTGGAATGGCGCAGCGCGGCCAGGTTGATCCCCGCCCCGCCCGCCGCGCCGTTGCCCGTGATCACGTTCTGCTCGATGATCAGACGCTCGCTGACGCCGTCCTCGAAGAACGGGCCCAGGTCGGGCAGGCCCTGCCCGTCGTAGCAGGCTTTGAGGTCGTCCCAGGTGGCCGCCCCTTCGAATTCCACATCTTCCTCCGTCCAGCCGCAGGTGTCGCCGGTGGTCTCCGCCAGCCAGTAAAAGACCTCGGCGGTGGCGGTCTGCGGGTCGGCGTTGACCTGGAGTCCCGCCGCCGCGTTGCCCTGGAAGACGTTGCGCCGGATCACGATGTCATCCCCGGAGCCGGAGATGTAGGCGCCGTGTTCCTCGGCGGAGCCGGTGAAGATCGAGTCCTGGATCAGCA
>JARKOQ010000084.1 GCA_029976005.1 Aggregatilineales bacterium
GGCGCGCTGGGCGGTCTGGGTGACGGTGGCCATCACCTCGTCGACCGTGGCCATCGTCTCGGTCACGGCCGCTTCCTGCTCGGTCGTGCTCGCCATCTGCTGCGTCGTCGCCGCCAGAATCTCCGCCGACGCCGAGGCGACTCCCGTGGCGACTTCCTTCATCCGGACCCCCATCACTTGCAGGCTCTCGGTCGTCCGGTTGAGCTGTTCGCCCAGCGCGATCAGCGGCCGGAAAGTCGTCTCGCCGGTGGCGGCCTCGTCCACGTCCAGGCGCGCGGCCAGATCGCCATCGCCCACTTCCGTCAGGTAATCCAGGTAGCGGTTCACCGTTGACTGCAAATACTCGCGCTCGCGGCGCTCGGCGGCGGCCCGCTGCTCAAGCGCCTGGCGGGTGACCAGGACCTGCCGGAAGAACGCGGTCTGTCCCACCACGATCCCGCGTACGACCAGCCCGGCCGCGAACAGGACGCCGATCGCCAGGAGCAGGTCCGTGATCTGGGCCACGGTCGGGTCCAGCGCCGGGAACCACCGCTCCGCCAGGCCGCTCCGGGAGAGCAGGATTTGAACCCCGTAGGCGATCACGCCCAGGCCGAGCAGCCAGGCGCCCTGGGAAGGCGTCAGCAGCATGAACCCCAGCAGAATCACGACCAGGAAGGAAATGCCCGCCACGATCAGGGTGCCCGGCACGATGATCACGATGATCCCGATCGCGGCGATGATCGTCGCCAGCATGATCCAGAAGGCAAGCGTCATCTGACCGCGCTGGTCCAGCACGTCGATCAGGTGGCCGCTCAGGGCCACGCCGCCCAGGGCGATGCTCATCACCAGAAACTGGCCGTAGGCGGGCGCGGCCAGCCAGAGCAGCAAACTGGCGCAGGCCATGATCCCGCCCGCGATCAAAATGAAGCGACCCAGGTTCAGCCCGAACTGCCTGGCCCGTTCCCAGACCTGCTGATCGATAGCCGCCTCGTTCCGGGCGGCATCCTCCAGATGTGCGATAACCTCCACCATACGAACTACCCCCTCCGGGTGATGCCGACATGCCGGGTGAACGTGCTTTCTCACGCTCACCGGGCAGATGGCCGGCAGCCAGGCTGCGGCCACGCGGGTGATGCGGACCTCGCGCGCCGCGGCGCGCCCGTTCACTCCCTTTCAGCCCACCGTTTCGTCGACGACCAGGGCCGGATCGTTCAGAATGGCGGCCACGTCCAGCAGGATCGCGCCGTCGGGCATCACCCCTTGCAGGTAGTTGAGTCGCTCGCGGGCCAGGGTCGAAGGCACGGGAGCCAGCCGCTCGAGGGGCAGCATCGCCACGTCATGGATGGCGTTCACCCGCAGGGCGATCGTCATGTCTTCCTGCGAGGCCAGGATCAGGCCGCCAATCGGCGCCGCCTGGCGCTGCGGGGCGGGGACGTCCAGCAGGCGGGCCAGGTCGATGACCGGCAGGACATACCCGCGAATGTTGGCGATCCCGGCCACGAACGGCGGGGCGCAGGGCACCGTCACGACGGGAATATCGACGTGCACCGCCCGGATGGCCTCGATCGGCAGGGCGTACATCTCGTCGTGAACGCTGACCAGCAGCACGGTGAGGGCGTTCTGATCGCTGCCGGACTGCGTATCGGCCGCGACTCGCGCGGCCCGCGCCTGCAAGATGGCCTGTTCGGCCTGGGAGAACGACTCAAAACTGGACATCAATGGCCTCCTGCCGGACGGTTCGCGGGCGTATAGGCCCAGGCGGGCAAGCGGGCCTGGCGGTGAACGAGCAGCCCGCGCAGCATCTCGACGGTCAAATCTTCCGAATATAGCACCGCTTCTTCCGGCGCGCTCCCGGACAGGGCCTGCTCGGCCAGCCGCCAGTGGCGGGCCGCGGCCCGCAGGTCACCCTGCCGCTCGTACAGCTCCCCCAGCGAGTAGTGGGCCAGCCCAAAGCGCGGTTCGCAGTAGACCGCCTGGCGCAGCGAGAGCAGGGCCGCGTCGGCGTTGTTCATCTGGAGCTGGACCAGCGCGCGCAGGTAGTGCACCTGGGGGGCCAGGGCGTCCTGGCGCGCGGCGGCCACCAGAAAATCGAGCGCGGCCTGCCATTCGCCCCGATCGGCGGCCTGCTTGGCCTGCTGCATGGGGTCGCCCGGCCCGGCGACCGGCGCGGCGGGGGCCTCCGGATCGGTGGACGCGGACCGGGAATCGGGGCCGGCGGGGCGGAGGTGGCCCGTGGTCCCGGTCGAGCGGGATGAGACCGGCGGGCGGGACGAAACAGCCGGGCGGGATGCAACCGCCGGGCGCGGCGCCGGACGCGCAAGGGGCGGCGTCGCCGGGCGGGATGCAACCGCAGGGCGGGATGAAGCATCCGGGGGCGCGGAACTCACCGTCGCCGGAGAGGGCCACAGGGGATCGGCCTTGATCCTGGGCGGCCACTCCGCCGCAGAATCGACCGGCGTGCCTTCCGGGACGCGCCGGTAGAAGATCGCGTTTTCGAAGTTGCGCGGCGCGAAGCCCTGCGTCTCGTAGATCGACGCCAGCGGCTCGGCATGGCCGACCAGCAGCCAGCCGTCGCCGGTCAGGGCGCTGGCGAACCGCCCGACGATGGCGCGGGTGGTGGCCTCGCTGAAGTAGATCGTGACGTTGCGGCACACGATCAGGTCCAGCCCGGTCGTGTTGGTTTCGTAGGAGGGAAACTCGCCGCTGACCAGGTTGAGGTGGCCGAACGTGACCATGCGCCGGATGGCCGGGTCGAGCTGCCAGCCGCCGTCCACCGGCGTGAAATAGCGGTCGCGCAGGTCGGCCGGGGTTTCATTGCGGAAGGCCGCGGCCCGGTAGATGCCGGTCTGGGCGCGCTCCAGGAATTCCTGGTTGATGTCGGTCGCCAGGATGGTGAGCGACCAGTCGGCCAGGTCGGGCAGCATTTCGCGGAGCAGGATCGCCAGGGTGTAGGGTTCCTCCCCGGTGGCGCAGCCCGCGCTCCACATCCGGATCTGCTTGAAGCCGCTGGCCCGCCGCCGGGCGATCAGCTCCGGCAAGACCTGCTCGCGCAGGGCCTGGAACTGGGCCATGTTGCGGAAGAAGTAGGTTTCCCCGATGGTCGTGGCGCGGATGACCGCCCGCCACAGGGGATGGCCGATGGGGCGCTGGCACAGGGCCAGACGCAGGCTGTCCACGTCCAGCAGCCCTTCGGCCAGCAGCAGGCCGTCCACCGTCCGGGCGATATCCGCCTGGCGGGTTTCGTCCGTGCGCAGGCCGGTACGCTGTTCGATCAACTCGATGAGTGCGAGATATTCTTGGGTGAGCATATAGTGATTGTGGATAATCAACGATTAATCAATTGTATGTCAAGAAAAGCAGTTCGGCAAGTCTTTCACACCCTTTTTAGAAAATTGGTTGCCCAAAGCGGAGAATCGGGGCCAGGAGCCGGGTGAACGTTCGTTTTTCGGCGGCGAATCAAACCTCGCGACCCCCGATCGTTAATTCAAAATTAAGCATTTGCCATTCAACCTGCCCGCCAGCGCCCAAACAAAAAGGGGGCCCTGCCAGAGCAGAGTCCCCGGATGGATTGGCTTGCGCGGCCGCGCCTGGCGCGTGTTATGGACCTTCACCCCTATCCCCCGGCCCCTTTCCCCGTAAACGGAGAAAAGGGGGAGAGTCCGAAGTCCCTCTCCGCTTGCGGAAAGGGATTTAAGGTGGGGTAACGCACATGCGCTTTCTCTTGAAAACAAGCGCCAAAGTGCATGACAGCCCCTAGCGCGTGATGGCGAAGGTGACTTCCAGCCCGATGCTGACCGAAAGCTGGCCCTGCTGGATGCCCCCGCCGCCGCCCATCGCCCGGTCGTAGAGGGGTGTGCTGCTCGTGCCGCCTTCGTTGACGGCCACGATCTCGCCCAGGCTCGCGCCGATCGCTTCGGCGATCTGGGCGGCGCGCTCGCGGGCGTCCTCGATGGCGGCCAGCCGGGCGTCGCGCTCCAGGCTGGAGGCGTCCTCGATGGAGAAAGCCACGCCCTGGATCGCGTTGGCTCCCGCCCCCAGGGCGGCGCTGAGCACGGCCTGGACCTGGGTCATGTCGCGCACCTTGATGCTGATGATGTTGCTCAGGTGGTAGATGCGGGCCGCGTTCGGCTGCATGCCGTCCACGCCGCCATCCTGCGACCAGACGCTGTAGTTCACGGTCTGGATGTCTTCCGCCGCCACGCCCAGGGCCGTGATCGCGTCGACGATGGCGGCCATGCCGCTGTCGGCCTCGCTGACGGCGGCGCTCAGGTCTTCGTTGGTCATGTCCAGGCCCAGGGTCACGATGGCGATATCCGGCGCGCCGGTGGCGTCACCGTAGCCGCTGACGACGATCGTGCCGGGCTGGGCCGTCTGGGCCGTGGCCGGGCGCGCGGCGCTGAAGGTCAGGGCCGCCCCGGCAACCAGGACGACGACCAGGCCGAGCAGGGCGATGGATTGCCAGAAACGTTGGGTGTGCATGGGTTAGCCTCCTCTTGGCTTGAATGTTGGTTGGTACGCCCCCACCCTTTCTAGACGCCGGTCGCGCGGGTTTGGTTCCAGGCAAAAAGACGGTGGGTGGTTCTTGGTTTTTGGTTTGTGGTGGTTGGGGATGAAGGCGCGGTCTGGCCGTGAAGGGACGGCCAACCGGTGTACAATGGAGGCGGGGACCGGCCGGCCGAATCAGAGCGGCGGGCAGCGTCCCTGTTCTGGCTGACCTACCGCTGATTGCCGACCGACCTTTTCCGTGGCCGTCCGCGCCACCGATCGAGGATTCCCATGAAAGACCTGCCCGTTTTTCGGCCGCGCCCCCTGGAGACCGTCCAGGACTTCATCGCCGAGGTGCTGACCAACCCGCAAGTCGCGCCGGAAACCTGCCTGCGCGAGCTGATCCCGTTCAAGGACGGGCACTACCGCGCCCTGTTCGCCCCGGCCTACTTCGTCCTCCAGCCGGGGGCCGACGCGCCCTCCAAGTCCCAGTGGAACGGCCTCAAGAAGAAGCTCAAGCGCCACCACCCGGCGGTGTTCGTCTTCAAGGAATGCGGCGCGATCCGCAACCGGGCGGGCGAAGCCTGCCTGTACGTCGACTTCGGCTTCTTCTCGGTCTGAAGCCGGGGGCAGGGCCAATGCGTCAGATGGCCGCGTCCAGGCGAAAAGCAAAGCCCAGGCGCGGGGCGTCCCACTGGCACACCGGAGGATGAAGAAGCAGTCTGCCCATGAGCCATCAGCCGGGGCTTGCCTTTCGCTGACGGCTGACCGCTGCTTTCCAGGGAGGTTCAACGGTAGAACGAGTGCAAACAAGGGGTTTATGCAAGTTAAGAAATTAATCGGGTAATTGGGCGAGTGCCAATGGGGTTGCGCGCCGGTCCACCGCCGAGGACTCAAGTCCCAGGCTACACAGTCAAAAAAGCCTGCTGAAGCAGGCTCGTGGCCTGGCGCTTCGGGTCGTTGAGTCCGCTTCAGCGGACTTTGTGTCCCTAGCCCGCGACTTGAGTCGCGGGCGATCGGACGGCCACTGCCTTCAATCACGATCAATGGGATTGCCGGATTATTTTATAAAGGTTCATCAATTGCGACGCTACCGTATCCTGTCGATCGTCGGGTCAGAACCAGACCCCGCTATCCGCTTGTTCTATAGCCCACCGGGTCTGGGTGGGGTCGCCCGCTAATTGTAATCCAGCAGCGGCATGCGGTCGCCCTCGACCTTCTTGAGGGCCATGATCCCGCGCAGCTCGATGAGCTGGTCGCGCAGCATGGCGGCCTTCTCGAACTCCAGCATCTTGGCCGCGTCCTTCATCTGCTTCTC
>JARKOQ010000086.1 GCA_029976005.1 Aggregatilineales bacterium
TGTCCGGTTCTCCGGGCGGGAGACTCTGGGCCAGGGCGGGGGCGAGGACGAGCAGCAGGCCGATCAGGGCCAGCGCGAGACGGAGTAGACGGGGCCGCATGGGCGTTCCTCCTGGGTGGGACGGCTCACTGGGGCGCAGTATACAGCAAATCCCGACGCGCATATGTGAAGATAGGGCCTGAATGCCCCGGCAATGTGCTCAGTCCTGCACGCCGAGTTCCAGCAGGTGCGCCACGTCCCAGACCTGCACATCCCAGGATGCTGTGAGCGCCAGACGTGAGCTATCCGGAGAGAAGGCGAGTGCGTAGCCGTGAACGGGCAGGGAAGCCAGCAGTTCCCAGGTGTTGGTATCCCATAGGCGGAGGGGCGTGAACCCATCGATGGTGGCTAACAGGCGACCGTCTGGACTGTAGCTGGCCGAGGGGTCCCATACATCCCAACCCTTCGGTAACTCCACCAGCCTGTCGCCGGTGCGCGGGTCGATCACCCAGATGGTTCGATTGATAATCTGCACCTGCTGACGGCCATCGGGACTCTGTGCCAGGATGTTCTCGTTGCGAGCGTTTGTGGTAACGAGGTCTGGAATGAACGTATCGCCGCGCGGCCACGAGACCCACTCGTCTTCCCCTGCCAGTTTGAAGACGTGGACGACTTTGCCGGTGTTCACATTCCATACGGTGATGTCGTCGTCATCACGTTCAAATACCGCACTACCCGCAGCGATCCAACGGCCGTCCGGACTCCACTCCACATAACGCGACCATTGGGAGCCGTGAAGCGTTAGCGCTGGCTGTGGGAACAGGGGCGTCTGAGGCGCGGGCGGTAACCGGGTAGGATCGACCTGGGGTGGCAGCCAGTTCAGGCCGATCGGGTTCGGCCGCCAACCCCGCCCAACAAGATCGCGCCGCAGCGTGCCATCGGTGCGCATCACTCCCAGGCTGCGGACGGTCGCTCCGCCTGCTACCAGGGCGTCTTCGAAGACCAGCAACCACTCGCCATCCTCTGCCCAGGCCACCTCACCTCCAGGTTCCGACTGGAGACTGTCATAGGCAGGGCGTGTTTCCTGCTCGGTGCCTGTTGCTCGATCCCAGAGGATCGGGCCATCGCGCACGAAGGCGACAGTCTGTTCGTCCGGGGAGAAGCGGGGCGAGAGCGTGCTCCAAGTGGGGAAGTCGATATCAAGGTACTGCACTGTCGCTATTTCGAAATCGTAGATTGCGGCCAGGCTCGGTATGCCGTTCTGGACATAGTCCGGTGTTCCGTCATGAAAGAAGAAAACGCGGTGATCGTCCAGCCAGGACCATCCTACGTTAGTAAAGTCCGGGAATGTATCGAGTGGCAATGCTTCCAACGTGCCGTCCTCCCGGCTGAAGGTGTAGAGTGTTCCGTCCACCCCGAACAAAAAGGCATGATTGCTTTCCGGGGACCAGATCGGTCGCGGGTCGATCGCGCTGTAATGATCTGCGAAGGCCCACGCTTCGCGCAGCAGCGAGATCGATCCTGCTGCGCAATCCAGCAGCCACAGACGGCCATCGCTCAATAAGGCATACTGCCCGCTGGCATCCCATGCGATCTGGTTGGGATTGTCCAGCGGCGCAAACTGGTGACTCTCACTCGTCAGTACATTGTCGATTCGAAAATCTTCTGCGGTTGGATAGGCTACCCATCCGGCAGGGGATATCGAAGGAAACGCTGGGGAATTGTCATCCATGCTAACCGGACCAAACGCATCCCGGCGCATTTCGGACAGCGTGCCTACCGTATCGAGGACAACCAGCACCAGAGTGCCATAGTAGCTGTCGCCGCCCTCAAAATCAGTGTAACGGACGATAATGTGCTCCCCGTCATTGGTCCGGACCATATCCACTGGATATTGGAGGGACAGATCGTATAGGTAGTAATCAGACAGGGTGTGTTCTTCGGTCGAAGCTATTACTTGCTCTTGGGCAACATCGACCACCGCGAAATACGTGTCGATCGTGGTATGAGTATCCTCCAGGTCGTCTGGGTTGAGTCGCTCAGTTTGGTGCGATGCCACAAACAACACATCTGCATCGGCCGCCCACATTAGCTGAGCATCTTGAAGGTGGTCGAGCAGCGTCAGGCGGCGCGCGCCGTCCGCGCTCAAGACATAGGGCCGCGCGCCGGAATACCCTGGGGCAACACTGACTTGCTCTGCCGTCCACGCAAACCACTGGCCGGAGGGCGACCATCCCGGCCCGTCAACGTAAATGCCGGAGAAAATATCCCTAGGCTCAGCGGTGAACGTCATCAGACCGTCCCCCAGCAGGTGCGGATCGCTACCATCGGCGCGCTCGATGACGAAGGCATTTAGCTGGTTCGAGAAGTAGTAGATATAGGGCGCGTCCGACGTTTGCGCCTGGGCATGGGGAGTCAGCATGGCCGTAACAAGTATGAGCAAGCATGCCAATCTCGTGTGCATGATTCCATCTCCGATCGTTCCAGTAGCGCTAGCTTTAGTATACATAGATTGCACACTACGTATTAATACCATTGTCTCAGAATTCAGGGCATAGCCGAGGCGACTGGGGTATCATCTCCCCGGCGCGGCGACCCTGATAGGCATCCAGCAACCCTATGTCCGACCCCATTCAAAATTCAGAATTCAAAATTCAAAATTCGCCGGAGGCCCTCTCTGGCGGCCGGATGGCCCGCGCGGCCCTGGTGGTGATGATCGCCTACGTCGCCAGCGGGGTGCTGGGCCTGGTGCGCCAGGCGGCGATCGGCGCGGCCTACGGCGCGGGCCTCGAATTCGACGCCTTCCTGGCCGCGCAGCGCGTGCCGGAGCTGCTCTTCAACCTGGTAGCGGGTGGGGCGCTCGGATCGGCCTTCCTGCCGGTCTTTTCGACCTTTCTGGCGAAGGACGATGCCGAGGGCGCATGGCGGCTGGCCGGGGCGGTGATCAGCCTGCTGACCGTGATCACGACCGGGCTGGCCGTGCTGACCTTCGTGCTGGCCCCCTGGCTGGTGCAGACCGTCCTGCGTCCGGAGAACCTCTTCCCGGCTTTCACGCCGGGCGGCGGGCTGGTCTTTGACCTGGCCCAGATGCAGGCCACGGCCGTCCAGCAGGCCCTGACCATCGACCTGCTGCGGATCATGCTTGGCACCGTGATCATCTTCGGGATCAGCGGGCTGCTGATGGGCATCCTGAACGCCCACCAGCACTTCTGGCGTCCGGCGGCGGCCCTGAGCCTGTACAACCTGGGTATCATCTTCGGCGCGCTGGTGCTTTCCCCGCTGATGGGCGTCCACGGGCTGGCGTGGGGCACGGTGCTCGGCGCGCTGCTCCACCTGGGCATCCAGCTCCCGGAACTGCCGCGCCTGGGGGCGCGCTGGCGGCCGTCGCTGGACGCCCGCACGCCCGGTGTGGGCGAGGTCCTGATCCTGATGGGCCCGCGCATCCTCGGCCAGGGCGTGATCCAGATCAATTTCCTGGTGATCGTGTTCTTCACGTCGGGCATGGTCTCCGGCGCGCTGACGGCGGTCAACACGGCCTTCGTCCTCATGTTCACGGCGCTGGGCGTTATCGGGCAAAGCCTGGGCACGGCGGTGTTCCCATCGCTGTCCACCCTGGCGGCGCGCGAGGATTGGCCTGCCTACCGGCGCACGTTGGGCGGCGCGCTGCGCAGCGTGCTCTTCCTGGCGATCCCGGCCACGGTCGGGCTGATCGTCCTGGCGGAGCCGCTGGTCGGGCTGCTGTTCGAGCGCGGGGCGTGGACGGCCGAGGCCACGGCGGGCACGGCCTGGGCGCTCCAGTTCTTCGCGGCCGGGCTGGTGGGGCATGCCCTGCTGGAAATCCTGGCGCGGGCCTTTTACGCCCTGCACGACACCTGGACGCCGGTCCTGGTCGGGCTGGGGGCGATGCTGCTCAACATCCTGCTCAACGTGCTCCTGATCCAGGTGATCGGGGAGCCGGGCAGCCTGACGCGCGGGCCATTCGCCGGGTTGGCCCTGGCGATGAGCCTGGCGACCGCGGTCGAGGCCGGGACGCTGTGGCTGATCCTGCGCCGCCGGATCGGCGGGCTGGAGGGTGGCCGGGTGTGGGCGCTGGTCTGGCGGGCGAGCGCCGCCGCGCTGGGCATGGGCGCGCTGATTCTGGCCCTGCGCGCGGCCCTGGGCGGGGCGCACGTGCTGGTCGTGGCCGGACTGGGGCTTGGGCTGGGGGTGGCGGCCTTCTTCGGGCTGGCGCTGCTCCTGGGCCTGGAGGAGGCGCGGGCCGTGCCGGGGATGATACTGAGAAGACGGTAGTTGGTTCTTGGTTGGTGGTTTTTGGTGAAAAGCCGGGCCGGGCAGTAGCGCATGCTCCGGCTCGACACCCCTTTCGATGCTTTTTCGGGCCTCCTGGCCTCGGCGCAGCGAAGCTGCTCGGCTTCGTCTTTCGACGCGTCGACGCCTGCCGCTTCGACGCTTTTCCTTGCCTCTTGCCTCTCTGCCTCCTGTCTCTGCCTTTCCATCAGGTTGCTCCGTCAGATGTGGGGTGATCGTCAGCTTGTTGGCAGCCACACGGCGTCGGGCCGTCAAGTCCGGGCGCAAGGCGTTGTCTATACTGGCAGATGGGTATGGATGATTGCCAGGGAGGCGCGCGATGGTGGCTGGCGAGAGGATGGCGACGATGGGCGGTGGACGGGATGCGCTGAACCGCTTCTGGCTGGGTCTGCTGGCGGCCTGCATGGTACTGGCGGGCGTGGGGATTTACAGCGTGCTGGCGACTCTGTCGGCGCGGGCGGAGACGGCGGCGCTGGAGCCGCAGCGCATCGCTCAGGAATTCTACGCCTGGTACCTGACCCAGACCGGCGCCGGCCTCGCCGCGCGGACTTACCACGACAGCGATCTCCTCGCGCCGGGCTTGGTGCGGGCGGTGGATTCGCTGCTGGCGGATGACGGGCGGCCCGCTGACCCGTTCCTGTGCGCGCGGGAGACCCCGGCGCAGGTCGTGCTTTCGCCGGTGCATGTGGGCCTGGATACGGCCGTCTACCACCTGGATGGGGAGTATCCCGCCGTGCTGGGCGGTTCGAGCGAACGGGCGCTGGGCGAGGTGACGCTGCGCCTCGCCGATGGACGGTGGCGGATCGCGGGGATTCGCTGCGCGCGGTAGGGAAAGAAGGGTTTTTAGCTGTTGGCTATTGGCTGCAAGGCGGAGAGACGCGCTCCGGCAGGGATGACCGCCGGGGCGCTTTTGTGTGGATCGGGGTATAGTTCAGTCGGTTTCCTGTTAGTTAACTGGACCTGCGTTATCCTGTTGGATATCCCAACTGGTTTTTTTGGATAAATTGGGATAAGCGGGGTATTGGCGAAAACCGAGGGGGCCTGACTCATGATCCGGTTTCAGTACGATTCGGCGCTGCTGGCGCGTTTTCCGGGCATTCGCGGGGGGGCGATCGTCGCACGCGGGCTGCGCGGCGGCCCGACTCCGCCCGCGCTGGCGGCCGCTTTTCAAGCCGAGCAAGCGGCCGTCCTGGGCCGCATCGGCCAGACGCCGCTGGCGGAGCTTCCGGCGCTTTCCGCGTGGCGCAGCGCCTACCGCGCCTTCGGGGCGGAGCCGACCCAGTACCGCTGCGCGGCGGAAGCCTTGCTGCGCCGCCTGACCAAGAAGGGCGATATCCCCGGCATCAACCTGCTGGTCGACCTGGGCAACCTGATCAGCATTCGCTACGCCATGCCGCTGGCTATGTTCGACCTGACCCACGCCAGCGGAACGATCACGGTGCGCTTCGCCCAGGGGGACGAACGCTTCACGGAGCTGGGATCGGACGAGGTCAAACATCCGGAGCCGGGCGAGGTGATCTTCGTGGACGACAGCGGGCTGATCTTCGCGCGGCGCTGGTGCTGGCGGCAGAGCGCGCAGAGCGCCTCCACCGAGGCCACGACCGACGTGCTAATCACGCTGGAGGGGCACCACGCCGGGGCGGAGGCCGAGGTACGGGCCGGGCTGGACGACCTGCGGGCGCTGCTGGCCGGGTACGCCGGGGGGACGATCGTCGCGGCGGATGTGCTGGGGCCGGGGAATCCCGTGATCGAGGGGTAGGGGAAAAGCAAAGACGATGGGGCACGGATGACACGGATGGAACACGGATTTTCACGGATCAGGCTTTAGTCCAGGTCAGAAACATCCCAGACGCGGATCAGGCCGTCGTTGCTTCCGGCGGCTAGGGCATGCCCATCCGAGGCCCAGGCCAGCCCGGCGACATCGCGGATGGGGATGGCGAGCCGCTTTTCCCCTGAGTTGACGTCGTAGATCGCGATTTCATCCCGCAGCGCGGCAGCCAGAATGGTGCTGTCGGAGTGCCAGGCGAGTTGGATGGGAGAAAAGGGATAATCGTCGACCCAATCCCTGACTTGAAGATCAAGGTGGGAGGGTGCCAGATTGGTGGTGCCAGGAGTGATCCGGAAGACGCTAACCGCGCGATCGACGCCGCCTCCAGCACCACGGGAACTCACTATCGCCAGCATGGTGCTGTCTGGACTCCAGACAAGCTGATCGGCAGTTGCCTGCATATCTATATAGATGGCGTTGATTCGGTTCCCGGTCGCAAAATCCCAGATTTCGGTCAGGAAGAGATCGCCATTCTGGCTTGCAGTGGCGATCATCGTGTCGTCAGGACTCCAGGCGATGAGCGTCGTTTCCGGATAGGCTGTCTCGATGGAGATATCCTCTGAGAAGATGACCCGATTGTCCCGCTCACTGCGTACCGAGCGGGTGAATGTCGAGTTCCAGGCGACCAGCGGGAACGGGTCGAACTGGCTGTAGAAGCCCCAGATGCCACGCCCACGATCGCCACTATCCGGGTCGAAGGCATCGATACTGCTGTAGATGATGATGTCCGTGCCAATCGTCCTGGACGAAATCAGCTCGGTGCCATCTGGCGTGTAGACGACGGATTCAGCAGGCTCGGCCCAGAAAGTCAGGATCGGATCGTCCGGCGCATCGGCATCCCAGACGCGCACGAACTGATCAAATCCGAAGCCCGTGCTGGCGATCTGAGGGCTGTCTGGCCGCCAGGCGATTCCGCTGATCGGCGCGGTAAAGAGCATGGTTTCATCGAGTACATCACCTGTTGTGACATCCACATTCTGGATCAATCCGTTTCCCACGATTTTGGTGACGATCTCGGCTCCGGGCCGCCACGCGAAAGCCTCGCCTTTGCCAAGTTGGGTGTATGTTTGATTCTCGGAATTCAGACTGCCTACCAAACTCAAAAAACCTCGTGTGGGGTTCTTATTCACCATCACCAAACGGCTCTGGTTTGCATTCAATTCCAACCCAACGAGCCAGTAGTCCTGACCACCGATTGAACGCCTGATCTCCAGATCGGAGACCCAAGTTCCTGAGGCCAGATCGAGCACGCAGGTTTCGACCACAACCTCGACATCTGTCGGGTCCACGATGCGGCGGCACAGGCCCATTGCGGTCTGCGCGTCGATGGCCCACAGCAATGTTGGGGAGGGGAGGTTGGTGTCTGACTGAAGGTGAACAAGCTGTGCCCCGGTTGCAGCATCCCAAGTGAACAGGTTGGCCTGCTCGTTGTCATAGTCCCACTCTTCGGTGATGAACATCGAGCCATCGATCGACCAGGTGGCGGAGTCGGCGAGCAGAAGGGCGATCTCTTCACCGAAGCGGGCATCGATCAGCGCGACTTGGCCGTCGAAGCCGTCGAAGGCGGCTAGGCGTGTACCATCGGGACTCCACAGGACCCGAATGCCGCAGAAGTCGACGTCGGCCAGCGACGATGTGAAATCGGCAGACCAGATCTGGACGTGGCAGGTTTCGCCACTGTGCCCGGCGAGGGCGATCCGGTCGCCGGTGGGGCTCCAATCCAGGTCGCTGACGTATTCGAGCGGCGTGTGGTGGCCGGTGATGTGCAGGGCCTCGTCCAGCAGCCATACGCCCGTGGCGCTGCCGACAGCCAGCACCTCGCCATCAGGATGCCAGCTCAGGGCGTTGGCCGTGCCGCGCCCCAGGACGGCGATCGGACTGCGGGCGGGTTCGCCCGACTGGGCGGTCGCTGGCAGCGCCAAGATGAGCAGGATCAGCCCAAATACGACCCAACTTAGGGTTTGTTTTTTCATCTTGATATATATCCGTGAAAATCCGTGTCGCATCCGTGTTATCCGTGCCCCATCTGCTTTTGCCTATTCTTCCCCGACCTGGCGGACGCGCAGTTCGGCGCTGTCGAGCTGGCCCTGGCAGAAAGCGGTCAGGCGCTGGCCCTGCTCGTAGAGGGCCACGGAGTCTTCCAGGGTCAGGTCGCCGGCTTCCAGGCGGTTGACGATCTCCTCAAGCTGGGCCAGGGCGGCCTCGAAGGTCAGGTCGGCGGGCAGCGGTTGGTCGCTCATCTCTCTCAGTCCTCGATTTCGCTCACAGTGGCGCGCAGGCGGCCCTGCGCGAGGTAAATGTCCAGGCTGGCTCCGGCGGCGGTCTGTTGGGCGGCGGTCAGACGTTGGCCCTCAGACTCGACGATGGCGTAGCCGCGCCGCAGGATGGCGCGCGGGTCGGCGCTGATCAGGGCGCGCTGGCGGGCGTCCAGCCGCTCGCGTTGGAGCGCAATCCGGGCGGTCAGGGCGCGGCTGCCGCGCGCGGCGAGGTCGTCCAATCGCTGGCGCGTCTGGTCGATCCGGCGGCGCGGGGAGTGAGTCGCCAGCAGGCGCGACTCGGTCTCCACCATCCGGCGGCGCTCGTCGATCTGGACGCTCACCCCTTCGGCCAGCCGGTTCCCCAGGTCTTGAACGAAATAGGCAAGGTCC
>JARKOQ010000109.1 GCA_029976005.1 Aggregatilineales bacterium
GGCATAACTGATGAAGATTTTCATGGGCAGGTGGGTGATCGTCGCAGCTTAACGCTGCCCCCAATCATACAACAACCCATGCCCGCCCGAAAAGATGGGGGCAAGCTCCCGCGAGGTCAGTAATTGGAGGAGGAGTAGCGGGTCTCTTCGTCGTCGAAACGCGAGCCGCCTTTGTCGGCGTCGATCGAGGCCTGGCCGAAGTCGTCCGGGTGGGTGGCCTGGTGGTAGACGGCCAGCCAGCGCGCGATCTGCTGCGCCACCTGGTCGACCTCGCGCTCCTCGCTCTTCTGGATGCCGCGCCGCTGGCGGCTGAGGATGTCTTCCTGGAGGGCGTGCGGCTGGTAGATGTACTGGAAGGCGATCTCGCCCGTGGCCTGCCCGCCGTCGTCGGCCGCCGTCTGGACGACGACCGAGCCGTAGTTGAGCAGCTTCTGCCAGATGCCCTTGACCGAGACGTTCACCCCCTGCACGTTGCGCAGCAGGATCGTGCTCTGCTCGTCCTGGAGCCAGAGCGGGCGGCGGTGGATGCGCTTGAGGGTTTCTTCCTCGATGATGTACGTGTCGTTGTGCCAGTCCTCGTACATGAACCACCACCACGCCCCCACCAGCGGGAAGGCCGCCAGGAAGAAGATGATCCGGACCAGGGGGTGGAAGTACGACCAGGGCCAGGCCGCGTGGAAGATCAGGTTGATCACCAGCAGCACCACCAGCGTGATCATCGCCAGGGTCGGGGGCAGGATAGCGTTCCACAGGATCAGCCAGTGGGTGCGGTAGATGATCCGGAAGCCCTCGTCCACCCGCACCCGGATGTCGAAATAGGTCACGATCTTGCGCCAGCGCTCTTCCAGGCGGGTCTGGATCGAGCGCGGAGTCCGGCCGCGTGCCTGGGGGCCGCCCGCCTGGGGCACTTCGCCCGCCCGGCTGCGGTTGAGGGCCTCGGTGCCGATGAAGCGGTCGATCTCGCTGCGAATCTTCTCCCGGCTCTCGGCGGCGCGATGGGCGCTGGTCCGGCGCAGCTCGTCGTTGATGATGGTCGCCAGGTCTTCCGGGTGGGGGATGGTATCGAAGTTCAGCGTGCCCGCCGCGCCGATGGTGGAGATCAGCAGGTCGCCGAAGCCAAATTGCTCGGCGAAGTATCCCTGCTGGGAGGTCTTGACGGCCTGGATGCTGCTCAGGGGGGCCTGCTGGCGCGTCTCGTTGAAGGTGAGCAGGACGCGTTCCTCGTGGACGACGCGCTGGTTGGTCACCACGAACCAGTCGTTGCGCCAGTCGTAGTAGTTGTAGGCGATGGTCGCCACGGGGAAGAGCACCATCGGCAGCAGGCTGAGCACGAACAGCAGGTTGGAAACCGCGTCCGGCAGGGGCAGCAGCAGCGCGATCAGGGGCAGCGGCGCGGTCAGCAGCAGCAGCGGGATGGACAGCGCCGCCCGCCGCCAGAAGGCCCAGATGTGCCGCCGGGTGTAGCGCAGCACCATCTCGCCGGATTCCAGCCAGGGAAAGTCCTGATCCTGGGCCAGGTTGCGCACGTCCAGGCGCACGTTGAGGCGGGCCTTGATCTCCGGGTGCTCGCGCAGGTAGCCGTCCATCTCGCGCTTGGGCAGGATCAGGACGACCGCTTCCCGCACGATGACCAGCGAATGCGAGCGCTCCTCGTGCAGGAACAGCGAGCGCTCGCCCACGTACTCGCCCGGCTCGACGTCGTCGCCCCGGCGCTCGATACCATCGGCGTCGACGCGCAGCAGGCGGCCCCGCCCGGTCACGAACAGGTACAGGGCAAAGGAGCGCTCCGCCTGGCGGTAGACGTACTCGCCCACCTGGTAGGTTTTGATCATGAACAGCGGCTCGATCTGCTCGATTTCCTCGCGTCGCAGCTCGGAGAAGAGCGGGAGCCGGCGGATGTGATCGATTTTTTCGCTGCGGCTCATCGCGATCATGGAAATGCCTGCCAGACGTAACGCACCAACCCGCATCCGACCTTAACGAACAAACGCTCGACCCCTTCGATTGTACTCACCCCCGGCGGCGGAGCCAAGCTCCGCCGCATGGCGGGGCATACAGGCGAAATGGCGATCCTGGGTCTGGACTCTTCTACGTGGATGGGGTCCTGCGGGTTCCAGCCGGGCGGCCAGTTCCGGGCGCGCTTGCAGGGCAATCGCATCAAAAACAAAATGAACCGCAAAAGCGCCAAGAACGCCAAGAAAGAACGCCGAGAAAAGCAAGATCAGAAAAAACCGTACTCCCGAAGCCGTGAATCGAAAGCTTGCTATTTGTTTGCCCTCTGTGTCCTTCGTGTCGTCTGTGGTGAGATGTCTTTTGCGATTTGATGCGATTGCCCTGGGCGCGCTTGACGCTGCCTTGACTCTCTGGGCTGGGGTGGTAGAATCTGAAATACGGATGTCCCTATAGCTCAGAGGATAGAGCGTTGCCCTCCGGAGGCAGAGGCCCAGGTTCGAGTCCTGGTAGGGACGCACAAGGTCGCCACACCGGCGACCTTTTTGTTTTTGGCTATTGGCTTTTGGCTTTCGACCAAAAGCTAAAAGCCAACAGCGCCTTTCGCTTTTGCCCTATAAAGGGGAAGAGCCGCCCTGCGCCTGGGCGACTCTTCCTGGAGAAAGGAGGCACACACCATGTCCGCTCAAAAAGGCCGTGTTGTGAGCTTGATCTAAATGTACACCATATTTGAAGCCGTGAAATAAAAAAAATCTAAATTTTGTCTCAATAGCCCGGAGGGCCGCCAACCCCCGGAAATCGCCCCGCGCTCTGTGCAGTTTGCCCAACGAATTCCGGACTTTTTCGTCATGATAACTGAAATTTTTAGGGTGTATTGACTCTCCCTTCCGGCCCTGCTACCCTGATGGACAGAATGATGTTCCAGTGGAGATTCAGTCAGTCATCATGACCGTTTCGAGCTTATCCGCCAGCCTGCTTTGCAGCGAGATCCGCCGTCCTCGCCGTAGCCCTCAGACCGTTCAGGTCTGGTAGGGAGCTTGCTGCTGGCCATAGACTGACCACCTGCGCGCACTCGACCCCCCGGACCTGAACAAGGCCGGGGGGTTTTTATTCTCGAACAGGGAGCAACACACCGCATGTCAGACACGATCACCGTTGGGATTTATGGCGCGGCCGGGTATGCCGGACAGGAGCTGGTCGATCTGCTGGCCGTCCATCCCCAGGCCGGGCTGGCCTTCGCCACCTCCAACCAGGATGCCGGGCAGCCGGTCCCTGGTACGGCGCTGACCTACACCCCGCACGACGCGGCCCCGCTGGAGAGCGTCGACGTGATCTTCCTGGCAATGCCCCACGCGGCCAGCGCGCCGCTGGCGGCCCGCGCCGCCGCCGCCGGGGTGAAGGTGATCGACCTCTCGGCCGACCTGCGGATGACCACCCCGGAAGCCTACGAAGCCTGGTACGGCCTGCCCCACCCCAACCCGGAGCTGCTGCCCGTCCCTTACGGCCTGCCGGAACTCAACCGGGCCAACCTGGCCTACGCGCCGCTGATCGCCAACCCCGGCTGCTACCCAACCGCCACCCTGCTGGGCCTCTTCCCGCTGCTGGAGGGTCACGCCCTGGCCCCGGACGCCCCGATCTTCGTGGATGCCAAGTCGGGCGTGTCCGGCGCGGGCAAGGCGCCCAAGGCCAACACCCACTTCGTCGAGGTCTTCGGCAACCTGTCGCCCTACAACGTGGGCCGGGTGCACCGCCACACGGGCGAGATCGAGCAGGAGATCGCCAAGGTCGACGACACGACCGGGCCGCTGATCTTCAGCCCGCACCTGCTGCCGGTCGACCGGGGCCTGCTGGCGACGATCTACGTCCAGCTCAAGGCCCCCTGGGACGCCACCGAAGTCCAGGCGCTCTACGAGGACTGCTACCGCGACGAGCCGCTGGTCGACGTGCTGCCCGCCGGACAGCTCGCCACGCTCAAGCACGCCGTGCGCAAGAACAACTGCGCCATTTCCGTCACCGTGCCGACCGAAAAAACGGTCGTGATTGTGTCCGCGATCGACAACCTGCTCAAGGGCGCGGCCAGCCAGGCCATCCAAAACCTGAACCTGATGTTCGGCCTTCAGGAGACCCTTGGTCTCCTGAAATGTTGAATGTTGAATTTTTAATTTTGAATTGAAGGCGGACGATGGTGGGGAATCCCGTTCAGGACAAGAGTTACCAGTTCGCGCTGACCATCATCCGGCTTTACAAGACGTTACGGGAAAAGCAGGAGTACGTTCTTTCCAAACAGCTTTTGCGCAGCGGAACCAGCATCGGGGCCAACGTCGAAGAAGGGCTGGCCGGGCAGAGCCGCCGCGACTTTCTGGCCAAGATGGCCGTCGCCAGCAAGGAAGCCAGGGAAACCCATTACTGGCTGCGCCTGCTGAGGGACTCGAAACTGGTCGAAGTGAACGTCAGCGCCGAGATTAATCAGGTGGAAGAACTCATTCGTATCCTGACCGCCATCGTCAAAACGACAGGGGAGCACCAGCGATGACTAATTCAAAATTCAACATTCAACATTCAAAATTAGCACCGACGGTGCTCAAGATTGGCGGCAACGACATCGACAGTCCCGCGTTCCTGACCGCGCTGGCCGAGTACGTGGCCGGGCTGGAAACCCCGGTCGTGATCGTCCACGGTGGCGGCAAGGAGATCGGCCAGCTTCAGGAGAAGATGGGCCTCCAGGCCCAGTGGGTGGACGGCCTGCGCGTCACCGACACGGACACGCTGGCCGTGGTCGAGATGGTGCTGTGCGGCAGCGTCAACAAGCGCCTGGTGCGCCAGCTTGTCGCCGCCGGCGTGGACGCCGAGGGCCTCAGCGGCACCGATCGCGGCCTGATCCGGGCCGTCAAGCTGGTCAACCCGCACGGCGATCTGGGCCGGGTGGGCGAGGTCACGAACGTGCGCGGCGAGGTCCTGCTGGCGATGCTCGCCCAGGGCATCACCCCGGTGCTGGCTCCCCTGGCCCTGGGTGAGGACGGCGAGCCGTTCAACGTCAACGCCGATCACGCGGCGGCGGCGGTGGCGAAGGCCATCGGCGCGACCCGGATCGTGTTCCTGACCAACGTCAGCGCGGTGCTGGTTGACGGCATCCCGCAGGCCCGGATCGACGCGGCCCAGGCCGAAACCCTGATCGCCGATGGCACGATCAACGGCGGGATGATCCCCAAGGTGCGGACGGCCCTCCACGCGGTCGAGGTGGGCGTCCCCCAGGCCGTGATCACCAACCTGGCCGGACTGGCCGCCGGGGGTGGCACCATCTTCACCAGCCAGCCGGAAGCCGCGCCCGTCATCCTGTCCTGGATGGCCCAACCCGCCGCGTACCAGCCGGCGCTGCCGTAGGGTAGAGGCCGCGCAGCTACGCTGCGCCGAGGCCAGAGACCGAGAGGCCGGAGAAAAGCGTCGAAGCGGCAGGCGGCCAGGCGAAAACCCGCCTGGGACTGACCGCTGAAAACTGAGTGCTGAAAGCTGTTTTTGAGGAGAACACGATGGCGTTCACAACCACCCAGACCGATGCGCAGGCGATCATGGCCCTGGAAGCGCGGCATGTCGTGCACAGCTACGCCCGCGCGCCATTCGTCCTGACGCACGGGGAAGGGGTGTACCTGTACGACAGCGACGGCAAGCGCTATCTGGACATGGTGGCCGGGATCGCGGTCAACGCCCTGGGCCACGGCGACCCGGAGCTGGCCGCGGCGATCGCCCAGCAGGCGACCCGGATGATCCACGTCAGCAACCTGTACCACACCGCCCCGCACGCCGAGCTGGCGGCGAAGTTGTGCGGGCTGAGCTTCGCCGACCGGGTCTTCTTCAACAACTCCGGCTCGGAGGCCAACGAGACCGCGATCAAGTTCGCCCGCAAGCTGGCCCGCACGCGCGGCATCGGCAAAAAGAGCGACTCCGGCAAGACCCAGATCGTGGCCTTCACCGATGCCTTCCACGGCCGGACGATGGGCGCGCTGGCCGCCACCCCGCGCGAAAAGTACCAGGCCCCCTTCCGGCCGCTGATGCCGGACGTGGTGGTCGCGCCCTTCAACGACCTGGAAGCCGCCGCCAGGCTGGTCTGGCCGGGCACCTGCGCCGTGATCGTTGAGCCGGTGCAGGGCGAGGGCGGCATTCACGCCGCCACGCCGGAATTCCTGCAACTCCTGCGCGAGCGCTGCGACCGCTTCGAGGCGGCCTTGATCTTCGACGAGGTACAGTGCGGCGTCGGCCGGACCGGGACGCTGTGGGCCTACGAGGCGGCCGGAGTCACGCCGGACATCATGACCCTGGCCAAGCCGCTGGCGGGCGGGCTGCCCATCGGCGCGGCGCTGGTCACGGAGCAGGTCGCCAGCGTGATCGAGCCGGGCGACCACGGCAGCACCTTCGCCGGGGGGCCACTGGTCACGACCGCCGCCCAGGTGGTGCTCAACCGGATCAGCCAGCCGGACTTCCTGGCGCATGTCCGGGAGGTGGGCAACTATCTCAAAGAACGCCTCGAAGAGCTGAACTCGCCGCTGATCCGCGAGGTGCGCGGGCGCGGCCTGATGCTCGGCCTGGAGCTGACCATCAGCGCCCAGGACGTGGTCCAGGCCGGGTGGTCGCACGGCCTGCTGCTGGTCAATGCCGGGCCGAACGTGGTACGCCTCGTGCCGCCGCTGATACTCGAGAAATCGCACGTCGACGAATTGATCGACAAACTGCAACCGATCCTGAGCGGCCTGCAAACCGCCTGACCTGATCCAAAGGGGAACCCAGACAAGATGATCGACTTTCAAACCGCGCTCCAGCCAGCCACTTCGACCAACGGATCGGGGATCAGCCCCGTCCAGACCGCCGTGACCGCCGTCGCCGGATTCAAGGCCGGCGGAGTCGCCTGCGGCATCCGTAAATCGGGCCGCCTGGACCTGGCCCTGATCGTGGCCGACCAGCCGTGCACGGCGGCGGGGGTTTTCACGACCAACCTGGTCAAGGCTGCCCCAGTCCTGCTCGACCAGGCCCATCTGGCCGCCAACGCCGGCGCGATCCGCGCCCTGGTGATCAACTCCGGCGTAGCCAACGCCTGCACCGGGGAACAGGGCCTGGCCGACTCCCTGGCGACGGCCGGGCACGTGGCCGGGCTGCTGGGCTGCGCGCCGGAGCAGGTGCTGGTCATGTCCACCGGCGTGATCGGCCTGAATCTGCCGATGGCCAAGATCACCGGCGGGGCCAGCGCGGCGGCGGAAGTCGTCCACCTGGAAGGCTGGCAGGACGCGGCCCAGGCCATCCTGACCACCGATACCCGCACCAAGCAGGCCCAGGTCACGGTCGAGACTCCCCACGGGACGTATACCATCGCCGGGATCAGCAAGGGGTCGGGCATGATCGCCCCCCACATGGCAACCATGCTGGGCATCATCGCCACCGACGCCGCGATCAGCGCCCCGCTGCTCCAGCAGGCCCTCGGCGCGGCCAACGACACGACCTTCAACCAGATCGTGGTCGATGGCGACATGAGCACCAACGACTCGGTCGTGGCCTTCGCCAGTGGAGCCAGCGGCGTTGAGATTACCGAGGACTCCGGCTTCAAGACCTTCCAGAAGGCCCTGGGGGCGGTCTGCGAGGCGCTGGCCAAGGACATCGTGCGCGACGGCGAAGGGGCCAGCCGCTTGATCACCCTGCGCATCACCGGCGCGCCGAGCGAGGTCGCGGCCCGCCAGGTGGGCATGACCATCGCCACTTCGCCCCTGGTCAAGACCGCGTTTTACGGCGCGGACGCCAACTGGGGCCGCATCCTGGCCGCCGCCGGGCGGGCGGGGGTCGCCTTCGACGCCGATCACCTGGCGCTGTGGATCGCCCCCGGCGAGGACGCGCACCTGGACGAGGACGCGGGCTGGCTGCAACTGGTCGAGCAGGGCGCGCCGCTCAATTACAGCGAGGAAGACGCCGGGGCGATCATGGCCTACCCGGCGGTCACGGCCTGGCTGGACCTCGGCGCGGGTCAGGCGACCTCGACCGTGTGGACGTGCGACCTGAGCCACGAGTACGTCACGATCAACGGCCACTACCGGACGTAATGTAGGGACGGGTCGGTGACCCGTCCGGCTCGCCCGGCTCTTTCACGATTATGCAACAGGGGCGCACATCGCGCCCCTGTTCTTGTCCTCACGGCCTGTTTCAGGCGTACATCAAACCTGATTATGTGACGATCGCCAGGACGGCAAACACCACGGCCAGGCCATGCAGCCGATCCCGACCACGGTGACATCCCGTTCCCATTTTGCTGTGCGTTCCGGGGGCTGCTGCCCCATGCTCTGGCGAATCTCCGCGTCCCACTTCAACATATGATCTTTGCCCCACAGGCAAAACCCGCCCAGCACCAGGAACGTGGCGATGGCGATGATCCTTCTCGGACTGATGTCCATGCGTATCCCCCCCGGAGGTCACACAAACGCGCTCAGCCCTCATGATAGTCAGCGCCGCTGCTCAGGCAAGACAGCCCTTGCAGCCCATCCAGCTTTGACTGAAAACTGTCGACTGTGAACTGTTGACTGTCAACTGCCCTTCCAACGGTGGCCCTCGTCGACCATTGCCAGGAAGTTGCGCACCGGGACGTAATTGGCGACGCTGTTGCCCGTCCCCAGCACGTAGCCGCCGCCCGGCATGCAGGCCGCCAGGATGGCCCGCGTCCGGGCGCGGACAGTTTCCTCATCCCCCCGGCACAGCAGGTCGATGTCCAGCCCGCCGATCGTCCCGACCCGCGCCCCGTAGGTCGCCTTG
>JARKOQ010000118.1 GCA_029976005.1 Aggregatilineales bacterium
TCAATGTCCCCGGCGCTTCTGTCGGGTCTTCTCCCGGTGGAGCCGCCAGCGGCGATCTTGGTCGGCGGCGTGATTGGCCTGGCGATCATCCTGGCGAGTCTGCTTGTTCGCTTCGAGCTGGAGACGCAGGGCTTCCTGGGCCTTGGTGGAGGTGGCGGGCGCTTCCAGCGCGCGGCGAATCTCCCGCTGGAGGCGCTTGGGGTTGATCCGGCGCGGGGCATCGGCGGCGTCCAGCGCGACCCCGGCGGTCATACGCTGGCACAACGCGCCAGCCTCGGCCAGCACCCAGGCATACACAACCTCGTTGCTCGGCTCCGCGCCGAAGACGTGGCGGGCGGCAAACAGCATGCCGTCGCGCTCCTGCTCCAGGATACCCACGTAAAACGGATTCTCGAATCGAAGGGTGAGTTGCATTGCGCCTTCTCCCTGGTTGTTCCCTGGCGTGATCAAATAGACCACCGGACATCCCCAGGTTTTGGGAGAAGGTTACTGCGGACGCGGCGGAGGGCCGCGCCTGCCCGGACTACCTACCGGGCCGTGTTTTCGTGGCGAGGGTGATTATAGTCCTGTTTGGCGCACAGGGAAGGGGAAAAACGAGGCCGGGAGACCTGAGTCCAGAGGCCGGAAGACTGCGCTGCGTGCGCGGTTCCGGCCTCTGGACTTCTGGACTCAGTCGGTCGTGGTTGGCCGCGTGCCGAGCGTGACCTGCACCTGGATCGTCTGGCCTTCGCGCAGCACGTCCAGGGTCACGGTCTGGCCCGCGCTGGTGTACTGCGACAGGTAGCTGGTCAGGTCCTCGAAGCGCTCGATGGGGACTCCGTCGATGCGGATCAGGACGTCGCCGCCGATGGCGACCGCCTGCCCGTTGATCATGCCCTGGCGGGTGCTGCCATGCAGACCGGCGGCCTCGGCGGGGCCGTTCTTGGTGACTTCCGCCACCAGGACGCCCACCTGATCCGCCGGCAGGCTCATCTGGCGAGCCACGGCGGCGGTGATCGTCCCGCCGGAGATGCCCAGCCAGGGATGTTCGTAGCGGCCGTTTGCCACCAGGGCCGGGATAATCCGCGCGATCATGTTCGACGGCACGGCGAAGCCGACCCCGCTGTTCTGGCGCGTGCTGGATTCGATGGCCGTGTTGACGCCGATCACCTCACCGGCCAGGTTGAGCAGCGGGCCGCCGGAGTTGCCGGGGTTGATCGCCGCGTCGGTCTGGATGACGTCGTAGGTGCGGAAGCCGCCCGTCTCGAAGACGCTGTTCTGGGAGGGCAGGCTGCGCCCCAGGGCGCTGACGATTCCGGTGGTCATGGTATTGGACAGTCCGAACGGGTTGCCGATGGCGACCACCATCTGCCCGACCTGGAGCGCGTTCGAATCACCGATGGGCAGGGGAGTGAGGCCGGGGGCGTCATTGGGATCGACCTTGATGACGGCCAGGTCGCTGTCCACGTCCGCGCCGACCAGCTCCGCCTGGGTGTAGGAGCCGTCCGCAAAGACCACGTTGATCTGGATCGCATTTCCGGCCACATGGTAGTTGGTCACGATGTGCCCGGCGCTGTCGTAGACGAAGCCCGATCCCTGGCCGAAGCCATTGTTTTCCAGCACCTCGATGGTCACGACCGACGGGTTGGCCTGTTGGTACAGGTCAATGAACTGGACTTCCAGGTTGTTCAGGGCCACGCTGCCCTGGGCATCGACCACGGCGGGGGCGCTGGCGGGGAGGCCGGCCGGCAGCCCGCCGCCCACCAGGCCCATCACCACCGCCCCCAGGATCACGCCCGATAGAACCCATCCGATGCGCTGTTTGATCGTCTTCATGTCCGCATGCTCCCATGACACCCTGATGATCGCACGTTATGTGCTATTGTACCGATATTGAAGATACGGGGGCCAACTGAGTACTGGCTGAGAGCCGCATTGACGCTGGATTAGAAAGTCCGCGCCGGGTGGCGTATACTCGAAGAGCAAAGGCCGCGCAACCTACGGTTGCGCCGAGGCCAGAGACCAAGAGGCCAGAAAAGGCAGAGGTCGCGTCAGGGCAGACCAGGTGTCCGGGCGGCAAGGGTAGGGACGGGGCACTGCCCCGTCCGGCTGCGTGCCTGTGCCGGGTGGGGAGGCCGGAAAAGCGCCCGGTGTATTTGCCTTTACCAATCACCAGAAACCAATCACTATCCACCCTTTTACCGGAGGTTCCATGCCGCGCATTTACGACGTCAGCCGCACGATTTCCCCGACTCTGGCCGTCTGGCCGGGGGATGAACCGTTCAGCGCCGAGCGCCAACTCGACCTGGCGCGGGGCGACAGGGTCAACCTGACCCGGCTCTCGTTCAGCCCGCACGTTGGGACGCACATGGACGCGCCCTGGCACACCGAGCCGGTCGAGCGCCATCCCGCCGACCTGCCGGTCGACATTTACCTCGGCCCGGCGCGGGTGGTGAGCGTGCCGCGCCGGGCGGGGGCGATCACCCCGGCCGACCTGGGCGAGATTGCCCTGGCGGGGGTGCCGCGCCTGCTGATCCACACCTGGTATAGCGACCAGACGGACGAGCAGTGGTCGCCGGACTTCGTCTACCCGTCGGTCGAACTGATCGACTGGCTGGCCGAACAGGGGGTGATCCTGCTGGGGCTCGATTCGCCCAGTGTGGATGCCTTCACCAGCGCCGATCTGCCGGGCCACCACCGCCTGGCCCACCACGGGATCGCCAACCTGGAGAACCTGTGCCTGAAGGGCGTGCCGGATGGCCTGTACGAGCTGATCGCGCTTCCCCTCAAGCTGGCCGGGGTCTGCGGCAGCCCGGTGCGGGCCGTCCTGCGCGAGCTGGCCTAGCCTGTCGCTGTGGCACGCTTGTTCTTGCCTTTACCAATAACCGAAAACCAATAACCAACCCCTGTTTTTTCGGAGGAAGTATGTCCCTCGAGACCCAATTCGTCGCCCTGCTGCAACTGCTGCTGGCGATCCTGCTCAGCGGGCTGATCGGGCTGGAGCGCGAGCGGCGCGACAGTCCGGCCGGGCTGCGCACGCACATGATGGTCGGGCTGGGATCGTGCCTGTTCACGCTGCTGTCGGTGTATGCCTTCCCCGGCCCCGGCGATTCGGCCCGCGTGGCGGCCCAGATCGTGACCGGGATCGGCTTCCTGGGCGCGGGCACGATCATCCAGCGCCGGCGGAGCGTCCACCAGCTCACCACCGCAGCCAGCATCTGGTCGACGGCGGCGGTCGGGATGGCGGTCGCGGTCGGGGCATGGTTCCTGGCGATCGGGGCGACCCTGGTCATCTGGGTCGTGCTGGCGATCATCCGCATGTTCGAGACGGAAAAGCAGCAGTATGAGGCGGAGATCGCCCGCAAGAATGAGCCAGTGCCGGAACCGGAACCAGAGCCGGAACCCGAACCGGAGCCGAAGAAACGCCATCGCAAGTGAGGCGCGGCCGGAATGATGCGCGGTGAGTTGGTGGGAAACGAGACGGCCCCCTGGGTATCCAGGGGGCCGTGGGTTGTTGGGGAAACGGTCTGACTACGGGATGATCAACTGCTGCCCGGCGTAAATCCGCGTGACATCGTAGATGCCGTTGGCTGCGGCGATGGTGTACAGATTGACGCCATAGGCGCGCGCGATGCTGTACAGGGTCTGCCCTTGCTGGACGACGTGGATTCGCGCGGGCGTGCCGCCGGGTGACCCACCGGGGTTGGGGTTGGTCGTGTTGGCGGTCTGAGTCAGGGCCATGATCGCGGCCCGCGAGGCAGCGGTCAGGCCGGCGTTCATCCACTGCGGGGTGCTGGCCTGAAGCTGGACCCACGAGCCGTCCGCGTTGCGCCCGATCAGGCGGACTTCCTGGCCGAGCGACACCCGGCCCACCGAGGTATAGCCGATGCCGGGGCCGCTGCGCACGTTGACCACGTAGGCATTCGCCACGACCGTGACCAGGGCCGCGCCGCCGCCGTCACCCCCGCCGGAGTCGCCCGCCGCGCCGCTGATCGGCAGGGCGCCCAGGCTGCCGTTCTGGAAGACCGCGAACTGCGAATTGATCCACTGCGGAGTATTCGCCGCGAGTTGCACCCAGGCGTTATCCACGCTGCGGCCGACCAGGGTGACCTGCTGATCCTTGTAGACGCGGCCGACATCCTGGAAGCCGATGCCGGGGCCGCTGCGCACGTTGACCACGTAGGCGTTCTGGATCACGGCGGTGAAGGCGCTGCTGGTGGGCGTCTGGTTGCTGGTGACGGCCAGGGTGTTGATGTCGCCCTGGATCGCCAGGTAGCGGGCGTTGACCCACTGCGTGCCATAGCCCTGCATCTGCACCCAGGAGTTGTCAACGTTGCGCCCGATCAGGACGATCTGCATGTTGCGCGTCAGCCGGCCGACGATGGTGTAGCCGGGGCCGGGGCCGCTGCGCGTATTGAGATAGCTGGCGTTGGCGACGGTCGCCAGCAGGGTCGTCTGGGCGCGGGCCGTCTGGACGGGCAGCGCGGCGAAGACCAGGGCCGCGACCAGGACGAGCGAGAGCCAGCGTAAGGTGTGTAATTTGGGTGATGTCATGACGGATACCCCCTCATCCTCGGCCGGTCTGGGCCGGGTGTCGAGCTTATTCAAGAACAAAAGTATGACGCGGGGCGCGCCCGGTTGGTTCCTTCCCATTGTAGTCGCAAAATTGTTTTTGCGCAGGCGCGAGGGCGATCCGTGCTATAGTCGAACGAGGTTTCACGCGTCCGTTGAGGAGAGCGCCGATGCGCTGGTTCAGGCGTAGCAAGATACCGCCACCCAATCCGATCGATCCCGCCCTGGTCGAACTCGCCCGGGCGGAGCTGGCCCTGCATCTCGCCGAGGAGGGGATGTGCCTGGTCCACATCACCCCCGACCGGATCGCCGCGGATGAATACGGCGATCCGCAGGAACCTGGGCCGGAGCACGTGCTGGCCGGCTGGCAGTATCGCGCCGGGGCGTGGGTGGACCTGCCCGGCGCGGCGTTCTTCACCCTCAAGAAGCAGGATGGGGCGGCCTGGACCCAGTTCGCCATCCTGGCCGGGGAGGAGACCGGGACGGTCTACTGGTGGCGGCTGCACTTCTTCGCGGTGGAGGGTCGGCGGCGCGGACGGCTGGAGTCGGGCGGGGGCATGTTCCAGGTCGTCCGGGCGGCAGACGGGTGGCGCAAGCCATCCCACCTGGGGCCGACCCTGGCCGAGCTGCGGGCGGATGCCCTCTACCGGGCAGTGCTGGACGAGCTGGCTCCACGCGCCACGCCGGAAGGCGAGCTGCTGGTCCAGTTCGCGGATGGGCCGCGCCAGGCCGGGCTGGAGGTGCCGCTGGGCTGCTGGGTGATGACCGCGGGCGAGTGGCAGCCGCTTCCCCTGGACGAATTCTGGTGGCGGTACTGGACGGGCCGCACTGTCTTCACACACTTCGTCATCCGGCGGCAGGCGGATCAGGCGACGATCGATTTTGCGTGGAAGATGCGGATCTCCTACGGCGGGACCTGGGGTGGCAGGGCGGCCGGGCGGGGCGGCGAATACCACGCGACGTGCGGGAGCGACGGCGTTTGGACGCTGGAACTTGGGAACGTCTGGATCAATTGACGACTTGAGTAGGTGGCGCAGCATGATCTGGGTGCTTGATCCAACCGATCGTATGTGACCGTTGCGGTCGCAGTGTAAGCGTTAGGTTTGAGAGGTCAGGAGAAATCATATGTCGTTCCAACTGATGCTGTTGCTGTTGATTGGCATGGCTTTTGCTGCACGCCCTTTTGTCTCGAAAAGGCAAACAGAGAAATCCTCTCAGTATTCCCGATTGCTTGGTTTGGGATCTATGTTGTGGATATTGGGCTTCCTTGGATTGTTCGGAGTAGGTTTGGCTATCATTCTTGCGTTTGTTCAGCCGAGGTTGATTGATCCGGCTTTGCTTTCACAGCTTGATCTGATGACCCCTTTACTTTGTTTGGTATTAGGTGAGATCATCAGCGTGCTGGTAAAGATGGCGGAAGACACTCACCGGATTATGAAATATCTTCAGCAATTGGCTTCCCGTCAGGGACAGCGAGCAAATTCGGACAGTTCGCGTCCCCAGGTTGTTTCTGTTCCCACGCAACAGTGATTTACCCCAACAGGGAGGGAATGAATGCGGGTTGTGTTGCAGCGGGTGAAGCGCGGCGCGGTGGTGGTCGATGGGCAGACGGTCGGGGCGGTGGAGACGGGTTTCGTGGCGCTGGTCGGCGTCACGCACGCGGATACCATCCGCGAGGCCGAGCAACTGGCCCGCAAGACGGCCTTTCTGCGCGTTTTTGAGGACGAGGCGGGCAAGATGAACCGCTCGGTGCTGGACGTGGGCGGTGGGGTGCTGGTCATCAGCCAGTTCACGCTCTACGCGGATTCGCGCCGGGGCCGCCGCCCGGACTTCATCGACGCCGCCCGGCCGGAGATTGCCGAGCCGCTGGTCCAGCATTACGCCGAGCGCCTGCGCGCCGAGGGGGTGGGGCGCGTCGAGATGGGCGTCTTCGGGGCGCTGATGCAGGTCGAGATCCACAACGACGGCCCGGTGACGATCATTCTCGACACGGCGGCGCTGTAAGGGGAGGCCAGAGTCAGGGAGACCGGAGGCAAGAATAGGCAGAGGCGGAAAAGCGCCGAATCGGCAAGCTGATCCTGCCCGCGGCGCAGGCGCTGGCCGTGGAGCGCCTGTCCACGATGGACGCGCTGCTGGCGGCCTTCGAGCAGGAGATGTACGGCTGCTTCTGATCTGGGACGGTTGGCCGGTTCGAGACGTGCAAAAGGGGGCAGTTCGCCTCCTTTTGTATTATGAGCTCTGAAACAGGCTTATACTGAAATGAAGTAGGTGCGATGGATGGCGTTCCTGCAAAGCGAGGGGAGCATGGGTATCCTGCGCAAGTTGTTCACGAAGAAGCAGACGCCAGACACGCCAGAGAGCCTGGGGACGACCGAAGATGTCGACCTGGCATGCGCGATTTGCTCCAGAGCAATCGCAAACTACCACTACAACTTCGAAAGCATCATGATCGCCCGGGTGTTAGGCTGGCAGTGTCCGGGGTGTGGGCGCGTGTTCTGTAAGGAACACGTCGCGGAGTCGGACGCCGGGGCCTTGTGCCCGGAATGCGGCGGGAAGCTGCTTTCCCTGGAGGAAGGCCCCGCCTATTCTTCGATGGTGGAAGCGGCGCAGCGCAACGGCCGCTACAACGGGTTCATCCACCCGCCGAACGCGAAACGGACGATCAAACTGGGTTAGGCTGCTTCCTACCCGATCGAAAAGGCTCGAAGAAGTTCTCCGAGCCTTGTTTGGGTTATCTGGGCGGCGGATGGGATGGCTTAACGCACCAGAGCGCGCATGAGCTGCGTGTCGCGGATGGGGCGGGTCTCGTCGCACCGGACGTAATCCAGCTCGACCACGACCGCTTCGATGAATTCCTGCCCGTGGGCGCGCGCCACCGAGATGCGATGGTGGCCGTCCTTGACGAAGTAGCCCTCGCCCAGCTTGATCAGCTCGACGGGCGGCAGCGGGTTGCCCCGGTAGCGCGCCTCCTGGACGCTGATCCAGCGCCCCTTGAGTTCCAATCGCAGCGGCCGGAACTCAAGGTCGAAATCGCCGTGGCGGTCGACCGAACCGATGATCTGGCGGACCGGCACGGTCTGGAGGCCGCGCTCGCGCTGGCCCAGGACGCGCACGGTTTGCAGGGCAGCATCCAGCTCCAGCAGCAGGACGCGGCGGCCCTGCATCCGGCGGCGCAGGCGGCTCCACCAGCCGCGATTGACGGCCCGGTCGAACTCCCGGCCGGCGTCCGCGCGCATGCTGGCGTTATCCAGTTGAAAACCCTGGGAGTGCAACATGATCGGTTTCTCCTGGGAAGACGGCGGACGGTTCTCGGCAGTCAATCGAGAGTGCAGGCGCGACTCGTCATTCCCCCACCAGCGTAAGTAAACCATATCCGCCTTGCTTTGGGATCGGGCAATGGTCGGGTTTTGGCCTGGCCAACCGGCCAGGAAAGCGGAGACAAGAGGCAAGTGACAGGAAAAAGCAGGATTTCATGCCGGGCCAATCTTGTATGGCAGCCCACTGTTCTTACTGAAAACTAATAACCAATCACCAATCACTGTTCCCCCCTTTTCCCTCTTGTGACGGGGGGCGCTCTGCGGCACAATACCGCGTTGCGTGGGTTCGGGCGAATCGTCAGGTGGGGACAGTCCTTGGTGAAGATGCGCGGGTGGTGGCTGGCGGTGGGAGTTTTAGGATTGGCGCTTCTGGCGGGCTGCGGCCCGGCCGGCGGGCAAGGCGTGGTCGTGCTGACTCCGATCCGCGCCGCCGATCTCTCGCCAACCCGGATCGTCGGCGGCGGGGCGCGTCCGACCGAGACCCCGACGGCCACCCTGACTTCCACGCCGACCGAGACCCCGACGCTGACGCCCTCCGCCACGCCCACGGCGACCCTGACCTTTACCCCGACCTTCACGCCGACCCATACCCCCACGCCGACCCCCGACCTGATGACCCTGACGCCCGTCCCGACCGGGCAGCCGGTGGCGGTCGCGGCCACGGTCCAGGCGCCGCTGGCCCCCACGGCCGGCTGGAGCTGCGGGGACTTTCCATGCGAGGATGACATCGAGGGCTTTGAGCAGCGGATCGGCGTCCCGGCGGGTTTCGCGCTGGAGCACGTGGGACGTCTGCCCGGCCAACCGGTGAGCATCACCTATGCCCCCGATGGGCGGCTGGTCGCGGCGCTGATCGTCGACGGCGCGCAGTCCGGGGCGATCATCGCTTTCGACGAGGCCAGCGGCGAATCCGAGACCCTGGTCGAGCCGGTCCTTTCGCCGGGCGGAGTCGCCTACCGGCCGGGCACGGACATCCTGTACTTCACCGGGCGGACGGAGACGATGAGCGGCGGGGCGCTGTGGAGCCTCCAGCCGGGCGACTCGCCGCGCCTGCTGCGTGACGATCTGGTGTGCTGCCAGTCGATCATCAGCGGCCAGCCCAACGGGATCGCCTTCGGGCCGGACGGCATGCTCTACCTGGCCGCCGGGGCGACCACCGACCACAGCGAAGCCGACCCCATGATCCCGATCCTGTACGCCACGCCCCGGCCCTGGGAAGGCGCGATCCTGCGCCTGCCGCCGGACGGGGGCGCGGTCGAGGTGGTGGCGAACGGCTTCCGCGACCCGATCGATCTGGCTTTCACGGCGGATGGGACGCTGTACGCCAGCGATACCGGGCTGTTCCTGGGGCTGGGCGACCGGCTGATGCGCGTCCAGGCCGGGCAGTTCCACGGCTGGCCGTACTGGCGCGAGCGCGGCTGTCTGGAATGCCCGATCATCCCCGGCGACCTGACCCCGGTGCCGGATTTCGTCCTGCTGCCGGAGAGCGCCCGGCCGCGCGGCCTGGTTGTCTATCACGCCGATCAGTACCCGGCCGAGTACTACGATAACCTGTTCGCGGCCCTGTGGAACGGAGTGCCGGGGGCGCAGCGCGTGCTGCGCGTGCGCGTCCTGGCCAGCGGCCAGCCGCAGGTCAGCGCCTTCGTGACCGGCCTGATCCGCCCGGCGGATGTGGCCGTCGATCCGGATGGGGCGCTGGTCGTGGCGGATTACATTTACGGCCACGTCTGGCGGGTGCGCTACGTGGGGGAGTAGGGTGGTCAAAGCATATGGGGCACGGATGACGCGGATGGAACACGGATTTTCACGGACCAAAGGCGAATAGAAGAAATGAAAAGCGGTGCGTGTCTGACACGTACCGCTTTTGAATTCACTGCTTCGATTCTCCGATACAACACGAGGCGCGCTCCGGCGACCTCAAAACACCTTGCTTTCCACCACCTCGACGATCCGCGCCTGGGGATTCATGATGACCGTGCCCTCGATGTCGCTCCAGACGACCCGCAACGCGGCCAGCAGCGCCTCCGCCTGGCGGGCGGTGTCGAACTCCAGATCGATCAGGACGTGGTTGGGGTCGTCGACCGCCCGCGCAATCCGGTAGCGGCGCACGCCTGACTTCTCCCGGCCGGCCGGATCGCTGTCGAAGGCCTGCTTCCAACCCGCGAAGTTGGATACGGCGTGTTCGATACGGAGCATAACCATGATCTGTCCTCCACGCACACATGAACCAATATCGGACAAGAATTATCAATATACGACTACGGACACTATAGCACTGAATCGCAATGAGTGGCGCAATCCTGGGGACTGAAAAACTTTGGACATGGATGAAACAGATTCAAGCGGGACAAGTAAAAAAGCGGTGCCAGCCGAGCGCACCGCTTTTCGTTGCTGTATTCGCCTTTTCCGTGAAAATCCGTGTTCTATCCCTCTTATCCGTGTCCCGTTGTTTTTACGAAGCCGGGGCCGGCGTGGCGACGGTCAGGCCCAGGGCCGCGATGTCGGGCAGGGGCTGCTGGTATAGCCAGCCGTCGAAGAAGGCGTCCAGGTCTTGCCCGCTGACTTCCTCCGCCACGCCGATGAAGTCCGCCGTGGCCGCGTTGCCGTACTTGAAGCGGTCGTAGTAGGTGTGCAGGATGTCCGCGAAGACCTCGTCGCCGACCTCGCAGCGCAGGGCGTACAGGGTCAGCCCGCCGCGCATGTAGACGTTGATGCTGAACAGGTCGTCGGCGTCCGGCTGGCCGATCGGCTTGAAGTGCGCCCCGACGCGGGCCAGCCACTCGTAGACGCGGGTCATCCAGTTGTCCAGCGCGTCGCGGCCCTCGTTGTGCTCCAGCCAGACCCCCTCGGCGTAGGTGGCGAAGCCCTCATTGAGCCAGATGTCCCCCCAATCGGCCACGCTGACGCTGTCCCCGAACCATTGGTGAGACAGCTCGTGGGCGATGGTCGACTCGGCCTCGTCCGGGCGGTTGAGGATTCCGGCGCTGAACAGGGATAGGGTTTGCGTCTCCAGGGCGAAGCCGAAGGGCGTGTCCACCACGAGCGAGCCGTAGGCGTCGAAGGGGTAGGGGCCAAAGGCCGCGTTGAAGACCTCGATCATCTCCGCCTGGCGGCTAAAGGCGGCGCGCGCCGCCTCCACCTGGTCAGCCGGGAAGTAGTTGCGGATCGGCAGGCCGTCCGGCCCGCTGCTCTCATCCAGGACGAGGTCGCCGATGCTGAGCGTGACCAGGTAGCTGGCGGTGGGATCGGCGTTGTCCCAGACGAAGGTCTGAACCTCGCCCTGGTCGATTACCTCCTGGAGCAGGCCATTGGACGCGACCACGTATGGCTTGGGGACGGTGACGCGCAGGGTATAGGTGGCCTTGTCCAGCGGATGCTCGTTGACCGGGTACCAGGTCGCGCTGCCGACCGGCTCGCTGGCGACGTAGACCCCGCCCTCGAACGTGCTCCAGCCCATCTCAATCGGGATGGCGGGCGGCATAAACGGCTCCGGGCTGCCGCTGTAGACGACCGTGACCGTAAAGGCGTCGCCCTCGGCCAACGGCTCGGCCGGGGTGATGGTCAGCTCGATGCCGTCCCGGTTGAACTCGGCCGGGGCATCGTTGACCGTGATACTGGCGATCTCCAGCCCGATCAGGTCCAGGTTGAAACTGCTCAGGTTCTGGGTGGCGACCGCCTCGATCGTGGCGGTGGCGTCGATCAGGCTCTGAGGGCTGTCCGCGCTTTCGGGGAAGCTGACGCTCACGGCCAGGTCATAGTGTTGGGCGTCATAGCCGCCATTGCCCAGCTCCGGGTAATAGCTATCTCCGATCCCCGGCGCGCCGGGGGTGAAGTCCTGCGGGCCCTGGGCAGCCACAGGCAGGGCGGCCCCGGCCAGCATCACAACCAGCAGAAGAACGAAAAGGCGTTTCATCACAGACTCCAGTCAGATTGGTTCCAATACCTATACGCAGCACCATCCATTCACGATGCGCGGCACGCCGTGGATGCGGCTCCGATCAGCCCACCCGCCGGGACAGGAAATCCAGCAGAGTCCGGTTGAAGAAGTCCGGGTTGTCCTGGTTGGCGTTGTGGGCGGCGGCCGGGATGACCACGTATTCGACATCCGGCTCGCGGGAAGCCCAACCGGGCGCGTCGCGCCGGATCGAGCCGTTGGCGTCACGGTCGCCGTGAGTCAGCAGCAGTGGGACGCGGATGCGGTGGCCGGGAATGCCCTCGGCGCTGACCGCCAGGGTGACGGCTTTCCAGATCGTCAGGAAGTCGGCGCGCGGGATCTGGCGGATCGCCTCCAGGGCGTAGGCGCGGACCTCCGGGCGTTGGGCGGTCGTCTTGGCGACCGTCCGGGTGAAGTGGCCGTAGGGCCACAGCCCGATCAGCGGCAGGCTGGCCTTGAGGCCCAGCATGTCCAGGCGGCTATAGGCCTGGGCGATGTCCGTCGCGCCAATGATGACCATCGCCCGGACGCGCTCCGGGTGGGCCAGGTAGAAATACTGGCTGATGTAGCCGCCCAGCGATTGCCCGACCAGGACGGCTTGTGCCGCGCCCTCGGCGTCCAGAATGGCGGCCAGGTCGTCCGCGCAGCCCGTCAGGGAGAAGCCCGCGCCGATCGGCTGTGACCGTCCCTGGCCGCGCACGTCCCAGACCAGCACCCGGTAACGCTCCAGCAGGGCGGGCGCCTGGGCGTTGAACATGCGGTGATCCATCGTCGCGCCGTGGGTGAAGACGACCAGCGGGCGATCCGGCGCGCCGCCGACCCAGTAATGCAGGGGGCAGCCGCCGCGCTCCAGGACGTGCCCGGTCAGGCCGGGCGGGGTGGCGGCGTAATTCACGCTGGACGGCGGGGCAGTCTGGGACATGATCGACCTCCTGGTATGCGCTCAGACCGTTCCAACTGTACCCTGTTTGGATGGGAGCACACCCCCGAATCTTTGGTGGGCGGGGGCGGGTCAGGCAGGCGCGTCCTCGACCAGCACGACCTCGATCCGCTCCTTGCCCTTGCCGGGGTTGCGCCGTTTGAGCGCGATCCGGCCGACCTCGCCGGTGCGGCGCAGGTGGGTGCCGCCGCACGGCACGCGGGCGAATCCGGCGATCTCCCAGGTGCGCTTTTCGGCGGCCTCGTCGCTGAACGTGCTGCGGATGGGATGATCGGCGTTGATGAGTGCCTGGGCCTGGGCTTCCAGGCTGGGGATCAGGCCGCTGATGTTCTCCGGCCATTCGAAGTCGAGCCGGGCTTTGTCCGGGGCGATGTGCGCGCCGACCTTGCTCACGGCGGGCAGGGCGCGGTAGACCAGCTCCAGCACGATCTCCGCCGCGAAGTGGAGGCGCATCAGCCGGTAGCGACGCGCCCAGTCGATCGCGATCGTGACCGGGTCGCCAGGGCGCAGGCCGTGATCCTCGGCCAGGGTGTAGACGATCTCCAGCCCGTCCTTATGCGCGTCGAGCACCGGCCGCCCGCCGATGGTGCCGGAATCGCTTTCCTGCCCGCCGGAGAAGGCGTAGAAGATCGTCTCGGCGACGGTCACGTCCGGGCCGTCGACCGTCGTCACGTGGGTATCGAGCCGGGTCAGGTAGGGGTCGGACCAGAAGCGCTTGAGGGTCATGGTATAAGGCGGTTGCTGGTTCCTGGTGATTGGTTCCTGGTGAAGGCAAAGAGGCCGGGTGGGTTGTGTTTTATCAGAAACCAATCACTACGCAGCACCAACCAGGTCCATCTTTCAGGAGAAAGATTCTACTATACCGCGCCTCGCGTGTTTCGCCATCGGCGCACCTGACCAAGATCGGGCCGGAAGGCGGTTAGGCAGAGTCGATGAACTTTGCGGAGTCGTGGGACTGCCCCTTGTACTGGTCGTGAGGAAGGGTATACTGACGCGGCTCTGGTGAAAAGACCCTGGCCGGACGGCGACCGCCGCCCACCCGCCGGGGCCTTTGTCTGCCCGGCCACCCCTGACCCAGCCCAATCCAACCAAACGAGGTGCCCGTATGACTGCCGTCCCGTCCGCCCCGTCCCGGCCGCCGACTCTTGTCGGCTACCTGCCCAACGATCGCCCGCCGCTGCTGCGCCTGCTCATCCTGGGCTTCCAGCACGTGCTGACCATGTTCCCGGCCACGGTGCTGGTCGCGCTGCTGGTCGGCTTCGACGTGGGCGTCGTGCTGACCATGTCCGGCGTGGCGACCATCGTCTCCCTGGTGCTCTCCCGTCTGCTGACCGGCAAGTACATCCCCCTGTATTATGGCTCCAGCTTCAGCTATATCGCGGCCGTCTCTGTCCTGACCAAAGCCGATTTCGGGGTCTACGCCGGCGGCGACATCCTCCCCCTGGTGCAGGTGGGCATCGTCGCCACCGGGCTGGTCAACGTCCTGGTGGGACTGGTCATTCGCTTCGCGGGCGGCAGGAAGTTCATCGACAAACTCCTGCCGCCCGTCGTGACAGGCTCCGTCGCGGCCGTGATCGGCATCGCCCTGTCCTATGACGCGCTGGACATGGCCAATTCCCACTGGGGCGTGGCCCTGTTCACGCTGCTTGTGACCATCCTGTTCTCGGTCTACCTCCAGGGGCGCGGCTTCCTGGGCCTGATCCCGATCCTGCTCGGCGCGGTGTCGGGCTACGTGTTCAGCATGTTCTTCGGGCTGGTGGACTTCAGCCCGGTGGCCGAGGCGGCGCTGGTGCAGGTGCCGCCCTTCACCCTGCCGAACTTCGCCCACCCGCGCGCCTGGGAGGCGATCGGGGCCATCGCCGTGATCGCCGTGGCGACCATCCCCGAATCGACCGCGCACCTCTACCAGATCGGCCTGTACGTGGACAAGCTGGCCGAGCGCATGGGCCGCGAGAAGTATCACCTCAGCGACCTGATCGGCATCAACCTGGTGCTGGACGGCATCGGGGACATGATCAACGGGTTCTTCGGCGGGGCGGCGGGCACCAACTACGGCGAGAACAACTCGCTGATGGTCATCACCCGCAACTATTCCGGCCCGGCCCTGCTGGCGGCGGGTGGGATCGCGATCCTGCTGGGCTTCGTAGGCAAGTTCTCGGCCCTGATCGATACCGTGCCGGTGGCCGTCAGCGGCGGGCTGGCGATTTACCTGTTCGGGGTGATCGGCATGCAGGGCGTGGCCCTGATCGTGGCCGAGAAGGTCGACCTGTACGACCCGCGCCAGCTCGCCATCGGGGCAGTGATCCTCGTGGTGGGCATCGGCGGGCACATCGGTTTCGGCGGCAACCTGCCCATCCCGGTGCTGACGGGCATGTTCCCCAACGGCCTGCCGGCCATCCCCACCGCCGCCGTGCTGGGCATCCTGCTCAACCTGATCTTCCAGGCCTTCCCGGTGGCCAACGGCCAGGAAGCGGCCAGCGAATAGGAGGCCATGAGGCCGGAGACCAGAGGCCAGAGAAAGCAGGAATTCCCGGTGTAGGATGGGGCACCACTCCGTTCGCTCCCACGCCAGGATCGGAACAGATCCCAAAGAAATGTGCAGGGGCGGGCCGCGCTGATTTCAGCGTGACCCGCCCTCTTTTGTTATTCCGCTTCCGGCGCTGTCTCCGGAGCCAGTTCGACCCAGGCTTCGGCCCAGTGCTGGAGTTCATCCAACACCGGGGCCAGGGCCGCGCCCTTGTCCGTCAGGTGGTATTCGATCCGCACCGGCGTCTCCGGGTAGACCTCGCGCCGGACGATCCCCTCGGCTTCCAGCTCCTTGAGCCGCTCGGAGAGCATCCGGTCGCTGACGACCTCCAGGCCTTCGGCGATGGCGTTGAAGCGCTGCGGGCCTTCGGTCAGCAGTAAATGGACGATCAGGACGGTCCAGCGCTTGCCGAGGATTTCCGCGCCGTGCTGGAAACGCGCGCAAATGTGGGTGCTGTAACGCATGGTAGGTTGACCTTCCGCGCGACCCGGTGGGATCGCGCCTCCAGATCCGGGGTAAAGGGCGCGTCAACAAGGGGCTTAAGCCTCTTGTTGACGCGAGCCGCTTCCATACCGGAGTCTTTTTATCATTTTCTAATACTATCAGAAAAGAAGCGGCTTGACAATCTGTAGTTACTTTGCTAAAGTAACTTACGAAAGGGAGGCGACTTGCAAATTGTTAGTCAGGCGCTTGCCCTGATTTCAGACTGATAAAGGAATCCATTCAGAGGAGAGTCCCATGTCCTGGTCGATTGATAGCGCCCATTCCGCCGTTCAGTTCGCCGTCCGCCACATGATGATCAGCACCGTCCGCGGCCAGTTCGACCGCTTCAGCGGCACGGTCGATTTCGACGAGGCCAATCCCGCCGCCACGATCGTCGATGTCGAGATCGACGCGAGCAGCATCAACACCCGGCAGGATGACCGCGACAACCACCTGCGCTCGGCCGACTTCCTGAACGCAGCCGAATACCCGACCCTGACCTTCAAGGGCCAGCGGGTCGAAGTGATCGACGACAACCACGCCCGCCTGATCGGCGACCTGACCATCCGGGGCGTAACTCGCCCGGCGACCCTGGACGTGGCCTACCTCGGCCAGGCCAAAAGCCCGTGGGGTACGACCAGCGCCGGCTTCACGGCATCGGCCCGGATCAACCGCAAGGACTGGGGTCTGACCTGGAACCAGGCGCTGGAGACCGGCGGGGTGCTGGTCGCCGACGAGATCAAGATCGACATCGACCTGGAGCTGGTCAAGCAGGCCGAGACCGCGCCTGCCGGGGACTGACCCCGTCGGGGAGTGACTCCGTCGGGCAGTGACTCCGCTTACCGCGAAATCTCCATCCTCCTTACCGCCCGCGCCGGGAGCCTCCCCCTCTCCCGGCGCGGCGATTTCATCTCCACAGGCAGTCGCAGGTCATGGTAGAAAGCGCGCACGACGCGCGCGATGAGCCAAAGTGGACATCGTTGTAGCCCTGCGTGCTCAGGTACGCCCTGCATCTCGCCGGATCACAGTTCTCGTGGCAGTCGGATACGCTAAGAGGGCCAGATGGTGGAGGTGGTGTCGGTGTGAAGGTAGCCGCAGGGGGGGGAGAAGGCGGTTGTTGTCCTCCAGTGGTAGGCGATGGCTGTCCACCATTACTGGTCGAAGAGCTAGACGAGTTGTCCGTACGTGAGCTGTTATCTGTTCCCGAGGTGCCTGCACCTGACCCAGGGAGAGGGAGTGTGGGTGTTGGAGTGGGCGGAGGTGGAGGTGGAGGAGAGACTGGTGTCCTCCAAGGCGGCGTAGCAGTATCAGGTATTGAGGTGCAGTTCCCTTCCAAAAACACGGCGTTTGCTTGAACCCAAAAATAGCCACGATCAGTCACGGAACAGGGGTAATCAAGACTAAGCCATGTTTGATTGAATTCGTCTGTAGACTTACCCATGACTCGGATCTGGGCAATTGGCTCCAGGTATTCACCGCGTTGAGCTCTGTTCAGACTTGGGCCTGTGTAGATTATTGTGTGTGGCGGAATGCCTCGTGCTGTGCAATAGTCCAAGGTGGTGGTCGGAGATGGGGACGGTGTTGCGGTCGCGGTGAGAGTGGAAGAGGCAGAGACAGAGACAGTGATGCTTGGCGTTTCGGAGGCAGTGGGTGTTGCCGTTGGAGTTAGTGTCAATGATTCAGTGAACGGCAATGTGGGTGTTAGGGTATGAGGATCAGTTGGAGGCGATTGCGTCTGCGTGGCTGTGGGTTTTGGTTCAATGAATTGGCATATAAAAGATATATGTAATGAAGTATTAGAAATAATGAATAATATAGAGGAGCTAGGGACTACTAGCAGAGCCACAAGAGAGCTTCTAACTATTAGCCGATAAGCGCGACTGGTTTCCACTTCGTTTCTTTGAATGTTGCGGACCCATCCAAAGAAGATGTCCACGAGTACATCGTCGTTTGTTGTTATTTTATAGATAATAAGAAAGAATAATATCATTACAGGGAGCGAAATACACAAAATAGAAATTAACCCTCTAATCAGACTCTCGCAGTCGATATTGGTCACGGTCGTATGCCCTTTTTGATGAATTTGATATGATGCTTTGGGATTGTATGGAAATTCAAACTATAATATATTCTAGTATATTATTAAATATCAACATACCAACCTTATCATTCTCTCTTTACAGAAATCTCTCCAGTTGACAACCGCCCCTGAATCGCCTACATTCCGTGCTGAGAGTCGGATCGATCCCCGGAGGAGGGTGGCGCATGGCGACGGACTACAGCAAATTCGGCCTCGAGGCCAACCAGCCCATCGACGGCAGCGGCAACATCGCGGCCCGGTTGCGCAACCCCGACTACATCGCCAACAGCGGCGCGCACTGGCTGCGACTCAACTTCGTGCTGCCCAATGCCTCCTACCTGGATCGCTACGACGCCATCGTCGATACCTTCCTCGGCCGCAACATCAAGATTTACGCCGCGATCGGGCACGACGCCTGCGGCGACTTCTGGCTGGGTGATACCCTGCGCGACCCCAACAGCAGCAGCGGCGCGGACTGGATTCAACGCTACGCCCAGCGCTTCAACCAGATCGTGACCCGCTACAAGGGCAAGATTTTCCTGTACGAGGCCTTCAACGAGCCGAACGGCTGGCAGGGCGGATCGAGCGCGATCGTCCACCCGCGCTGGTTCGTGTACATGATGAACACCCTCTACCAGACGGTCAAGCCGCGCCAGAACGGCATCCGGCTGATCTCCGGGCCGCTGGAATCGACCTGGGTCAACGACAACGAGGGCGCGCGCTACCTGGATCAGGTCTACAAGCTGGGCGGCTGGGCGCCGGGCGAGGTGCCCTGGGACGGCCTCGGCTACCATGTATACGTCGGCGAGGACCCCGGCGCGCCGCGCGGCACGGATGGCTCCACCGACCCGGCGGACGTCATCCAGACCTATGATGCCTTCGTCAGCCGGGTGTGGAGCGTGACGCGGCGCTACGATCCGGACGCGGCCTACCGGATTTTCCTGTCCGAGTTCGGCTGGACCTCGGACATCAGCGAGGAATTTCAGGCCCGGCAGATTCAGGTGGCAATGGATCGCATCGCCGGCGACGATCGGATCGCCCTGGCGATGCTCTTCTGCACGGAAGACTTCGCCAAGAAGTACGGCCTCTATACCGAGGGGATGGGCCGCCCCAAGCAGGCCTTCACCGCCTACCGCAGCCTGATGCAGACTCACGCCCCGCAGCGGACGCGCGCGGTGGACTTCACCAGGCTGGAAGGTGTGCTGGATATTCCTTCCGGGGATGAACAGAACGATTTGCAGGAAGGCCGTGTGCCGTGGTCGATTGGGCCGGGCCTGATGAAGCACCCGGTTCAGCGCCGGGGGGTGATCCTGCTGCCGCCCTATGACGATGGGCGCTGGGCGCGGGCCGTGCTGGACGCGGGCTACCACGGCCAGAGTGGGATCACGCTGTGCTGGAGTCCCGGCGAGGCCGGCTTACAGATCGCCGGGGAGCAGCGCCTGGTGCTGGTCGTCAACCCGGTCGAGTGGAGCACGCCGGACGGTTCGATGACGCCCTGGTTCAAGAAGAACATGCCGGCCGTCCTGGTGCGCGAGGAGACCTTCCTCAGCCCCAGCGCGCTGACCGCCTGGCTGCGCGCCAACCCCGACCCGTTCAAGATTCAGGGCTAAAAACACAACCGCCCGGCGCGCAGCCGGGCGGTTTCTTGTAATCAGTGGTTGGTCAGTTATGCGCCAGCGCCGCGCGCGCGGTTGGACATGATGATCGCGGCCTGGCCGACCAGGTGGCCCAGCACCACGGCCATGACGGTCGCCGAGAACAGGGCCAGCAGCCAGCCGATGCACGGGATCAGGAAGACCAGGCCAAGGACGATCCGCGCCAGGAAGACGAAGACCGCCAGCGTGATCAGGGTGGAGAGGTGGGTGCGGGTGACTTCGATGTTGCGCGCGAACTGGAAGAAGTGGCTGAAGTCGCGGGTGTTTGAATAGCGCATCAGGCCGACCGAGTAGGGCAGCCAGATCACGGCGGAGTAGAGCGCCCCCAGCAGAGCCACCCCGCAGCTCAGCGCGGTGCTCAGGGCGATCACCAGTCCGGCATCGCTCCGGCCCAAAATGCCGTTCACGATCCCGTTGAGGATGGCTTCCACGACGATCCAGGGCAGGTAGTATACGAAGAACGCGATGGCGGCCATCAGCCCTGCTACCCAGCGGCCGGTGAACTGGTTGCCCAGGTCGTTCCAGTCGGGCATGGGGCGTTCCTGGCCGGCCAGCATGTTCTTGACCAGGTCCAGCGCCCAGCCCGCCACCGCCAGATTCACGATCGGGATGATCCCGATGATGGCGGTGATGACCAGCTTGTTGCTCCAGTTCTCGTCATCAAACGCATAACTGAATGCTCGACCGAATTCCATGATGGTGTGCCCCTTCTGCTCGAATGTGAGGACGAAGTACCCCTTCCCATTTCATTATGGGGAGAAATCGCGCCGGTCGCAATCCGCCCGAAAGTACCGCGGGCCGGGCGAACCGGATCGCCCCGGCTAGCCCATCGCCCGCTTGCGCTTGCCGACGATCTGGGCCGCCGCCTGACCTTGCAGGTGGCTCATCACCGGCGTGGCGAACGCGGCCGCGGCCAGCCAGCCGATGCACGGAATCCAGGCGAACATGCCCACCACGATCCCGGCCAGGATCAGCCAGGCGGCCAGGGTCAGCAGCGTCCCCGCGTTTTCGCGGGCGATTGCGGCGTTCTGCCCGACTTGCAGGAAGGCATCCAGCCGGCGGACGCGGCTGTACCGGATCACGCCGATGAACAGCACGGCGTTGGCGATGACCGCGTAGGCGAAGATGACCAGGGTCATGCCGCAGGTCGAGAGCGCCATCAGCCCCTCCAGACCTTGCACGTCCGCGAACAGGCCGCCCAGCACGCCCATCCCGCAGGCCAGGAGGATCAGCGGCAGGTTGTAGAGGATGGCCGCGATGGTGTAATTCAGCCCGGCCCCGAATTTCTCGCCGAAGTTCTCCCAGCCGGGCAGGGGCTGGTCGTAGCCGTCCAGCATCCCGTCGATCAGGTCGACCGTCCAACCGATCACGGCCAGATTGAGGAGCGGGATCAGGCTCACGATCGCCAGGAGCACGACCTTGGGAGTCCACTCCCGATCCTCGAAGATGTATCCAAAAGCCCGGCCGAAGTCCATGCCATCTCCCCCTTGGTCCGTGGTGAAAGCGCGCGCTGCGTATTTCTACGCGGCGGCGCTCAATGGGTTTCGATCTGCGGGCGGTGCGCCACCAGGGCCAGGCGCAGGCGCGGCCGCGCCGCCAGCCCGGTCCGCACCGCGAGGACCATGCCGTCCACGGTGCTGGTCACCTGCTCGATCGCGCTGCCGCCATCCAGGGCGCGGATCACCCCCACGACCTGCCCGGCCTGGACGGTTTCGCCGGGATGCACGGCCGGCTGCCAGAGGCCGGTTCGCCCGGCCAGCAGCGGCTCGCAGTCCAGGTAGGTGCGCGGGCGAGCCGGTTTGTCCTCGGCGGAGGCCGCGACCCCGTTGAGCATGTCCATTCCGGCCAGTACGCTGCGCACGACGCCGAAATGCGCGTCGGCCGCGGCGGCGTCGTGGCAGTGGCGCGCCCCCGCCTGGGAGACGAGCAAGGCGGTGCTGGCGCTGATGCTGGCCGCGACCGGCTCCCACGGCTGGGGCGGGCGCAGCAAGCCGGTCACCGGTCCGGCCTGCTGGAGCAGCAGGCGGCTTTGCTCGTTCAGCTCCGCGTCCTGGGTTTGGGTCGTCCAGACGCACGGGATCGTTTCTTCGCCGGTTTCGACAGTGTGGAGGTGGATCCAGGTGTCGCTGTGGGCGATGAAGTTCTGGTAAATGAAATAGGCCAGGCGCTGGGTGGGTTTGCCTTCCAGGTCGCCGGGGAACACGTGGCGCAGGAACAGGCCGTCCAGCGGATTCTGGCTCTGGAGCGCCTCGAAGCTGAGCGGGTCCAGGATGGGGCAGATCATGAGGCGCCCGGCCAGACGGCCGGCATCGATCTCGTCGATCAGGCGCAGCGCCGCCTCGATGGCCGCGTACTCGTCCCCATCCATGCCGGCGGTGATCAGCACGACCGGGTCCGGCTCGGTGCCGTTGATCAGGGCAATGGGGAAGTTGAGGCGGGTCACGCCGACGTCGACCTGGAATACCCCGCGCAGGGTCTGGCCGGGTTCGACGCGCAGCGGCCCTAACTGCCACAGTTCTCCACTCATATTGGCTGCTCCCTCGGCTGCATCAGGTTCACCATGCTTGCCACACTGCGCGCCATTATAGCGCAATCACGGGCGGGCCGAGGGTCGCGCGGGGAGGGGGCGACGGGGAAGATTCAATTCAACACGGATTGGACGGATAACACAGATGAACACGGGTTCTCCAGGAAGGAAAACCCGTGTTCATCCATTCAATTCGTGTCATCTGTGTTGAGGTGAACCGGGTCTAGCGGGGCACGGCCCGGCGCTCACGCAGGCGGGTGATCGCGAACACGGCCACGAACAGCGCGGTCGTGGTCAGGACGACCGCCGGGCCGGAGGCGATGTTCAGGTAAAACGACAGGTACAGGCCGGTCGCGCCGCACAGCGCGCCGATGGCGGCCGCCAGGATCATCATGTGGTGCAGGCGGCGCACCAGGAGTTGCGCGGTCGCCGCCGGGGTGATCAGCATGGCGATCATCAGGGCAATGCCGACCGCTTGCAGGCTGGCGATGATCGTCACGGCCAGCAGGGCCAGCAGGACCAGATTCAGCAGGTCGCCGGGCAGCTTCAGGGTGCGGGCCAGGCCGGCGTCGAAGCTGAGCACCAGGAATTCCTTGTAGAAGAGCAGCACCACGCCCAGCACGACGATTCCCATCCCGCCCATGATGATCAGGTCGGAATCACTCACCCCCAGCACGTTCCCGAACAGGATGTGGGTCAGGTCGACGCTGTAGCTGCGCGCCGTGCTGATGATGGCGATGCCCAGGGCGAACATGGCCGCGAAGACGATCCCGATCGCGGTGTCCTCCTTGACGGCCTCGTGGCGGGTCAGCCAGCTGATGCCCAGGGCGCTGCCCAGCCCGGCGATCAGCCCGCCCAGGAAGAGGTCGCCGCCGGTCACGTAGGCGATTGCCACGCCGGGCAGGATGGCGTGGGCCAGGGCATCGCCCAGGAAGGACATCCCGCGCACCACGACGAAGGTGCCGATCACGCCGCTGATTGCGCCGACGAGCAGCACGGCCAGCAGCCCGCGCTGCATGAAGGTAAAGGTCAAAGGGTCCAGCAAGAAGTCCACGGGTGAAACTCCATTTATGGTGATTGGTTGGTGGTTCGTGGTGGGTGGTAGAAACGGTGTTGTCCGACCACAACCACGAACCAACAACTGCTTTTTGGTTGGTGGTTTATGGTTCGTGGTGATTGGTCTGGCGCGTACTCCGTTTGACCATTCACCACCAACCACGAACCACTTTGAAGCGGTTGGTTGGTGGTTTATGGTTCGTGGTGATTGGTCCGGCGCGTACTCTGTTTGACTATTCACCACCAACCACGAACCACCCACCGCCTTATCCCGGCACCAACACGTGCAGCGCGCCGGGCACAATGTCGACCGTCAGCGGCGTCTCGCCGTATGGCTCGCCATCCACCGTGACCGGGCGGGCCGGATCGGCTTCGATCCGGATGTGCTCGCCCTGCCAGTGGGGCAGGGCGGCCGCGATCTGTTCCCAGTCCAGCAGACTCGCCGCCACGGACACCGCCGAGGCCGGATCGTCGTTCAGGATGAAGACATCCAGCAGGCCATCGTCCGGGGCGGCGGTCGCGGCCAGGTTGAGCCTGACCCGGCCCAGGCTGGCCGAATTGGCGACCAGGCAGGTCACGCCTTCGCTGTCGATTGACTTGCCGTCCACCGTCAGACTGAACTTGCTGCGCTGTGGCTGGGCCAGCAGCTCGATCCCGGCCAGCAGATAGGCCAACACCCCGAAGCGATCCTTCATCTCACGGGTGGCCTTGTCGGCCAGTTCCGCCTGAAGCCCGATACTGGCCCGCAGCAGAAAGTGCCGCTCCGCATCCGTCTGATCCGTGGTCACACGGCCCAGGTCAAACCGGCGCAGCACAGGGGACTCGGCCGTGATCAGCGCGGCGGCCTGGCTCAGGTCGAGCGGGATGCCCAGATCGACGGCGAAGGCGTTGCCCGTCCCGCCGGGCAGGATCGCCAGCGGCACGTCACCGCCCGGTCCCTGCGCGCCAAGCAGCCCGTTGGCAACTTCCATCACGGTACCGTCCCCGCCATACACGGCCACCACGTCCACCCCGGACTCGGCGGCGGCGCGGGCCTGGGCTGCGGCGTCGCCCGCCCGGTGGGTGATCGAAACGTCCCAGTCCAGGCCGGCCGGAGCGAACGCGGCGTTGAGCCGGCTCAGGACGGGCTGGTCGGCCCCCGCGGCGGGATTGATGACCACATGAACGGACTGGAAGCGTCCCATTGGGTTGTTCCTCACCGGCGCTCGTGACCGCGCCTCCCTGACTGAGAACTGTCAACAGTAGACTGTTTGCCGGTGTTTATCCCCCCGGCACCAGCACGCGCACCGCGCCGGGCAGGACTTCCGCCGTGACCGGCGTCTGGCCAAGCAGATCGCCATCCACCTGGACATTCTGCACCGGGTCGGATTCGACCGTGACCCGCCGCGTCTTGTAGTGCTGGAGCGCGGCGGTCATCTCGTCAAGCTGGATCAGGCTGGCGGCCAGGGTCAGCACGGAGTTGGGATCGGTGTTGACCAGCAGCACGTCGAGCAGTCCGTCGTCCGGCTCGATGGTCGAGCCGAGACTCAGGTTGAGGCGGCCGATGCTGCCCGCGTTGGCGATCAGCAAGGACGCGCCCTCGGTCTCCACGACCTGGTGATCGAGCGTCAGGCGGTAGCGGGCGTTGAGCGGCCCGCCCAGGGCGCTGAGGATCGAGATGCCGTAGGCCAGCAGGCCGAAGCGATCCTTCAGCTCGCGGCTGGTTTTTTCGACCACGTTGGCCTCGAAGCCGACGCTGGCCCGCATGATGAAGTGCCCATCCCCGATTGCGCCGAGGTCAAGCGGGCGCGCGACCGCGTTCGGGTCGAAGATCAGCTCGGCGGCCAGGTCCAGACGGCGCGGGATGTTCAGCTCGGCCGCCATGACGTTGCCCGTGCCGCCGGGCAGGTAGGCCAGCGGCACGGTGCTGCCGATCATCCCGCCCGCCACTTCCATCAATGTGCCATCGCCGCCGCAGGCCGCGATCAGATCGGCGCCGCCGTCCAGGGCTTCGGCGGCCAGGCGCCGGCCGTCGCCCTGCCGGTTGGTGACGGAGACGCTCCAGCGCGCGCCGCGCGGCTGAAAGACGCCGTTGAGCGTCTTGAGTACGGGCATGCTGCCGCCCGCCGCCGGGTTGATGATCACGTGGATGTGCTCGAAACGCGATTCGGACATGGTTACGCTACCCTGAAGGTG
>JARKOQ010000127.1 GCA_029976005.1 Aggregatilineales bacterium
GCGGCGGCGTTGGTCTCGAGACCGTCCGGAGTCGGCTCCCCGGAGACGTGGCGCGCCAGGAAAACCAGGTAGAGCATCGGCGCGTCGCGCCAGACCAGGGTCGTCGCGCTGATCAGCCCCTCGACCGCGCATACGATCCCGCCTTCTTCCAGCGTTTCGCGCACGGCCGCCGTGTCCGGCTGCTCGCCTTCGTCCACAAAGCCCGAAGGAAACGTCCACACATTGCTGAATTCGCCGCTGATATCGCGGATGAACAACAGCCGCTCGTCCCTGAGCACCGCCGCGCTCACCGTGACCGGCATCCGGGGTGGAAAGGGCATGGGAAAACTCCTCGTGGATAGGGATACGTCAGGGGATGGATTCAGGAGTCGGGGATTCGGCTGGCGAAAAACTCCCCAACCATTTGACCCAGGTCAGCTCATGGCTGACCGCGTTGACCAGCCGGCGGTCGGCCGTCCAGAACTCGCAACCCAATGCCTGCGCTACAACGAGGTAGTGCGCGTCATACGCGGTAGGACGCTCAAATTGGGTGGCTAACTGGTAAGCGCGCTGATGCAGCTCTGGAATAGTCACGTACTCGATGGGTAACCGCATCACCTCGGCAACGCCTTGTGCGCCGAGATCAGTTGTCATGTATTTTTGATAGACGAATTTGCGAAATACCGATGTGATCTCATAGCGGAAAAGCGTGGGAGCAACAAGCTGACATCCCTGAATCAACCAGTATCGCCATAAAGCACGCGCGTGAGTCGTCAAAGGTTGCTCGACCCACAAATTCAGGATCACATTCGAATCAACGCAGATCATGGTTGAGGATGTCATCCAGACGCTCTCCGCGCATATCGTGGATCAGATCAACCACGTCAGGCAGTTTCTCGCTGATCTCAGGGGAAACACGAAAAGCGTCAGCCCGCTCCAGCGTCTCGGCCATGGAAAACCGGGGCACACTCCGGACTACATCGACCACCATTCGCTCAACTACCCGGAGATTTTCCTCCGGCATCGTGCGAATCAATTCGATCAGCCTGTCTCGCAGCGTCATGACCTTACCCTCCTGCCCGGCATGGCCTTATTGTATCACACCGCGATCCCGGTTCGGGTGTTCTGGCTTCATGGCCCCCGACCGCCTTTCACCACAAACCACCCACCACGAACCACGCGCCGCTTCCCACAAAAAGGTGCGCCCCGGCTGCTGTGCCAGCCGGGGCGCGGAGAGAGAGACAGACCGCCGTGCAAAGCGGTTTGAGTGTCTACGGACAGGCCACGCCGTCCAGGCTCCAGTGGCCGTCCTCATACAGCAGGGAAGCCGTGCCCAGCGGCCGGGTCTCGCTGACGCTGGCCTCGGTCGGGAAGCTGCCGTACACGGCCACGCGGGCCGTGGCCGCATCGCTCGCCAGGGCCAGGACGCTGATCCGGTTGGGGACGTCCGTCCCGCACAGGAAGGGGTCGGCCCGCAACCCGAACCCGCACGAGTCGGCGACCAGCTCGTCCAGATGGCTGACCAGCGCGCCGGTCAGGTAGGGCGAGTCCTGGTATGCGCCATCCAGCAGTGGGTGGCACATCACTTCCGAATTCAGGTAGTCCAGATACCACACGTAGTAGGCCTCGGTCACATCGGCCGGGGACATGGCCGCCAGGGCCGACGGCGACGGATTGGCCGTCACCACCGCGCCGGATTCCGCCCACAACAGCGCCACACCGGCCAGCACGATAACAAGGATTGCAGCTCGCTTGATCATGGCTTATCACCCCCGGCAAACCCGCCGTCCCGCCTTCAGTGTAAACGGACCCGGCAGGCCCTGGCGGTTGCCGCTTTCCACAACGATTCAGACAAATTACCCTAATCACAGTATATTCTGGATGGATATTTTGCACAACCCCTTCCATCAGGACAGGAGTACTAAAAAACGGTAGGTGGTGATTGGTTCGTGGTGAGTGGTCAGGCAAAAACACCCGCCCTGCCGCGCCAGGGCCACCCGACCGGACGAGGCGGTGCCTCGTCCCTACACTGTCTTTCTGGCCTCCGGTCTCCTGGTCTCGGGCCTCCCGCCTCTCCCCCTTTAGACCGTTCGACACAGCCGGACGAGGCAATCCCTCGTCTCTACCACCGCCTTTTCTGGCCTCATGGCCTCTGACCACCTGGCCTCGGCGCTGCACAGCGGCGCGGGTATAATCCCGACCCTGAACTCGCCGCCCGGAGGGAGGGGTGCATGCTCGCCTGGCTGAACCGCCGCCGCGCCGATTGGCTGGCCGTGCTGTTGATCACGCTCGTGGTCGCCGCCTTCTTCGCCCCGGTCTGGGCGGGCGGCTTGTGGATGCCCGCTGGCGGTGGGGACCTGGCCTCCTTCCTGTGGCCGACCTACACCTTTGCCGCCCGGACATTGCCCGGCGAGCTGCCCCTCTGGAACCCGCACCAGTACAGTGGCGCGCCCTTCTGGGCGGATAACCAGAGCGGCGTGCTCTACCCACCCCTGCTGCTGCTCTCCCTGCTGACCGACTCGCCTTCCTACGCCGCCCTGGAAGCCCTGGTGATTCTGCATGTCTGGCTGGCCGGGCTGGCGATGTTCGCCTGCCTGCGCCTGATCCGCCCATCCGCGCCGATCCCGCCCGCCGCGGCAGCCCTGGGCGGGATCGCCTTCATGCTCTCGGACGTGTTCGTCACCCACCTGGGCAACCTCAATCTGATCGCGGCGGCGGCCTGGCTGCCGCTGATTGGCCTGGGGACGTGGCGGGCCCTCACCTCTGGCTCCTCTCCCACAAGCGGGAGTGAGGCAGCAAGCCGAGCAAGCCGGGGTGTGGGCTGGGCCATCCTGGCGGGCCTGACCTTTGGACTCGGCGCGCTGGCCGGGCATGCCCAGATGACCTACTTCAGCGGCCTGCTGGCCGGGGCGATGGGGCTGTGGCATCTCGTGGCAACACTGCTGGCGCGGGACTGGCGCGGCGCGATCCGGGTGATCGCCATCCTGGCCGGAATCGGGTTGCTGGCCTTCGGGCTGAGCGCGGCGGCCCTGCTGCCCGCCCTGGAACTGACCGGGCACACCGCCCGCGCCGGACTGGACTACGCCAGCGCGGCCGCCTACAGCCTGCCCCCGCGCGCCCTGATCGGCCTGGTCGCGCCCTGGGTCTACGGGCGAGGCCCGGCGGCATTTACCGGGAATTGGGATCGGGTCGAGGTTGGTTACATTGGTGTGCTGGCCCTGGGTCTGGCCCTGGTTGGCCTCTGGCGCGGCTTGCGGCGGCGCGATCCGCTGGCCGTCTTCCTCGCGCTATTCGGCGGGATCGCCCTGCTGCTGGCCCTGGGTGAATATTTCCCCTTGCACCGGCTGGCCTACGAGCTTGTGCCGGGCATGCGGAGCATCCGCGTCCCGGCGCGTTTCGTGCTGTTGTTCGATTTCGCCGGGGCGGCGCTGGCGGCGCTGGCCCTGACGCCGGGGAGGGCGTTGAGCGCGCAGGGGTTGGGCGCCGGGCACGCCGGGGACTCAAGTCCCCGGCTACACAGTCAAAAAAGCCTGCTGAAGCAGGCTCTTGGGTGGGGGCTTCGGGTTATTGAGTCCGCTTCAGCGGACCTGGTATCCCTGGCCCGCGACTTGAGTCGCGGGCGATTCAGCGGACGCCGCGTCCCGGAACAACCCGTTGGTGGATCGCAGGCGGACGGGGCAGTGCCCCGTCCCACCCCGTGGATTCTGGCGATCCTGGTCGGGATCGAGCTGATCGCATTCGGCGCGGGAAGCGAGGTCCAGGCGGCCGACCCGACGACCGGCTATGCCCATGCCGATGCCGTGGCCTGGCTGGCGGAACAGCCCGGCGCGCCTTTCCGGATCGAAGGCGGCCCGGCGGCGGCCGTCTGGCAACCCGACCTGCCCTCGCTGGCCGGGGGGCCGCTCTACGACTCCTACGGGATCAGCAACCCGCTCACCCTGGCGGCTTACGAGGCGTGGTATTGGGGCGTCGGGCAGCGCGGATCGGCGGCCTACAACTTCCTGGGGATCAAGTACGTGCTGGCTCCAACCGGCGGAGAACCGCCCGGCGATTCCAGCTTCGTCCCGGTCTACGAGGCCCCTAGCGGCGTGACCGTGTACCTCAATACCGGGTCGCTGCCGCTGGCCCAGCTTGTCTACAAGGCCGAGCCGGTCGATTCGCCGGAAGCGGCCTGGGTCGGGACGCACGATCCGGCCTGGGACCCGCGCGCGCTCGTCTACGTGGAGGGCGGCCCGGCCCTGGACTCCGACCCGCCGGAGGGAGCCAACCTGTTCTTCACGGTCTACGAGCCGAATACGCTGGCGGTCGTCGTCCAGACCCCCGCCCCGGCCTATCTCGTCCTGGCGGAGGCGTTCTACCCCGGCTGGGAAGCGACCATCGACGGCGCACCGGTCCCGATCGTGCGGGCCAACACCGCATTCCGGGCCGTCTACCTGCCGGAGCCGGGTGAGCACACCGTCCTGCTGCGCTTCCGCCCGCCGAGTGTGATCGCCGGGCTGGCCGCCAGCGCGATCACGCTTACGGCGTGCATCGCGGGCGGGATCGCAACGCTCCGGCGGCGCAGGGCATCCCCGTAGCGCCGCGTCGCTGACATTGCATTACTTTGCGAAAAGGTCGTAGTGAGGTTTTGGCTGACAAAGCATGGAAAGGTAAACCGTGACAGATAACCGGGTTCGTCCGGTGTACCTACTCTCAGTTCACGATACAGACGATTATCACACATCCGTGTCCGCAATGCGGCGGTATTCTACGTGTTCTCGGTGCCTATTGGATCAATCCCGGCACTTTCAACCATGAGCATCACGGTCTTCCTTGGCGCTCTTGTCCGGTGCATGACACCTTTGGAAATCGTCGTCCCCTGATTAGGATTAAGCTCTATCGTTCTGTCTTCCAGATCGATGAATAATTGACCGCTCAGAACGAAAAAGAACTCATCCTCGTTTTCATGCTTATGCCAATGGTATTCGCCTTCAACTATCCCAAGCCTGGCGACACTGTCGTTGACCTTTGTCAGCGTTTGATTGAACCATTTTTCCTTGCATTCTTCGACGATTGCAGGCACATCAATTACTTCGTGATGATCGTATCTGATGTTCATTTGCTGTTTGTAGTCATACTTTTTGCTCATTCGATGTTCCTCCACTGTCTTTCTTCTCAAAATAGACTGTACCCCTCCCTACCACTCCAGCTCGATCCCCAGGAAGCGCTCGAACCAGCGCTGGCGCCATGCCCGGCGCAGGATCAGCGCCCAGACGATCACCAGCGCCACGATCGGCAGGTACGTCTCCGGGGTGAAGGGCAGCAGCTCGAAGAAACGGGTCAGCGGCGGGTAGGCCATGATGACCACGAACAGGGCCAGCAGCAGCCCGGCCAGGATGGACGGCCGCCTGTCGCCGCTCAGCCGGTCGCCCCCGACAAACGCCTCGACCGGCGGCTCCACGAAGATCACCAGCAGCAGCCCGGCCAGGGTGCTGAATGTGGTCAGCGCCGTCTGGGCGATCAGGGTGGCGACCTCCTGGGTGAAGGCGTCCACGTTGGGGATGTCGTAGGTGATCCCGGCGTAGCGCTCAAAGCCCTGAATCTCCTCCGGCGTGATGGGCAGCTTGATCACGCTGGAATAGGCCAGCCCGAAGAAGGTCACGTACACCAGCAGCCCGAACAGGAAAACCGAGATCGCCGCCGGAAAGGTGAAATGGATCATCGACTGGATCAGGCGGCCGCGCGGCTTGCACGGTTTGGCCCAGGCCGCCAGAGCCAGGGTCGGCGCGCCCACCGTCAAAAAGGCCACCAGCGAGCTGTGTTTGGGCACGAACGGGAAGCCAACCTGCATCACCGTCGCGGCGATGATCAGCAGGGTCACGTACATGGCGCGGGTCAGGAACAGGCGCAGGATGTCCTGCATGCCGTTGATGATGCGCTGGCCTTCCAGGAAGGCGGGCGGCAGGGCCGCGAACGAGTCGTTGAGCAGCACCATGTCGGCCACGCCGCGCGTGGCGCTGCTGCCGCTCTGCATGGCGATTCCCATCTGCGACTTCTTGAGCGAGAGCACGTCGTTGACCCCGTCGCCGATCATGGCGACGTAATGCCCCCGGCCGCGCAAGGCGTCCACCAGGCGCTCCTTCTGCTGGGGGGTGATCCGCCCAAAGATCGTTGTTTCCTCGGCCACCTGGGCGAACTCCGCGTCGGAGAGTGCGTCCAGCTCCGGGCCGGAAACGACACCCATCCCTTCCGCCAGCCCCGCCTGGCGGGCCAGGGCCGCGACCGTCTGCGGGTTATCGCCGGAGATCACCTTGAGCGCGATCCCGGCCTCGACGAACCCGGCCAGGGTCTGGCGCGCTTCGGGGCGCAGCTCGTCGCTGAAGCACAGCAGCCCCAGCGGTTGAAGCTCCGGCGGCAGGACCGGGTTGCCCGCCACGTCGTGCAGGCTGAGCGCGTCCGCCCGCCCGGCGAAGATCAGGACGCGCAGCCCGCGCGCCGTCCATTCCGCCAGCTTGTCGGAGAAATCCGGGCCGGGAGCCAGGTGCGCCTGGAGCATCTCCAGCGCCCCCAGCACATACACGCCGCGCATGGCCTCGTTATCGCACGCCACGGCGCTCCACTTGCGCGCGGAGGAAAAGGGCACCTCGTCCACGGTCGGGCGAGCCTGGCCCGGCAGGGCGGCGATAATCGCCTCGCCGGTCTTGTTGGTCACGGACGCGCTGCGGGCGAAGTCGCCCAGCAGGCGGCGCAGAGTCGCCTCGTCCGCCCCCAGGGGATGCACCGTCTCGAAGTGGATGCGGTTGGCGGTCAGGGTGCCGGTCTTGTCCATGCACAGCACGGTCACGTTGCTGAGCGATTCGACCGAGTTGGCCTGCTGGACCAGCGCCCCGGTCCGCACGATGCGGACCGCGCCCATCGCGTAGGCCACGATCACCATGAAGAACAGGCCGTTGGGGATCACGCCCGCGATCACGGCCGCCATCTGGGCGCTGCGCATCAGCGGAAAGCCGTACAGCACCGCCGAGGCCAGCATCAGGATGCCCATGAACATCGCCACCAGCATCAGGATGCGGATCACCAGGTCGATGTCGCGCTGGAGCGGGGTCTTGACCACCCGGAAGCTGCGCGCCTGCGCGCCAAGCTGGTTGGCGAAGCTGGCCGCGCCGACCTTCTGGACCTCCATCAGCCCGCCGCCGGTGATCACGAAGCTGCCGGAGAACAGCTCGCCGCCCGCCGTCTTGACGACCGGGTCGGATTCGCCGGTGAGCTGCGACTCGTCCACCTCCAGCCGCCCCTCCCCGATCAGCGTCCCATCGACCACGATCTGGTCGCCGGGGCGCAGCACCAGCACGTCCCCGACCACAATCTCGGCCGGGTCGAGGGCGCGCTCCGCGCCGTCGCGCAGGGCGGTGACGCGCGGCCGGGTCAGGAGCGCGATCCGGTCGAGCTGGCGCTTGGCGCGAATCTCCTGAAAGACGCCGATGATCACGTTCATCAGGATCAGGCCGACGCTGACCACGGCGTCGCTGACCCGGCCGATCCCGACCATCACCGCGCCGATGGTGAACAGCACGATGTTGATCACGTTGAAGACGTTCTGGCGGACGATATCGGCGTAGGTGCGGCTGCTGGGGGCGGCGTAATCGTTGCCCTGCCCGGCCTGGCGGCGGGCCAGGACGTCGCGCTCCGACAGGCCGCGCAGCCCGGCGGCGGAAGATGCGGTGAGTTCAGTCATGAAGAAAATCCTCAGGAAAGGCGCTTCTAGCTGTGAGCTGTTGGCTAAGAGTTAAAAGCTTAGGACTTACGTAGTTGAACCCAATTTGTGCTTGAACAAGGGGCTTAAGCCCCTTGTTCCCGAACTCAACTGCGTAACTTCTAAAGCTAAAAGCCAACAGCCCAACTATAGCACGGGATGCAGACAGCCTCAACCGCGCACTTAAGTCTTCTCTTGACTCTCATGTTACAATATTAGTATGTCGCAAGCATCGCAGCGGCGTGTCCCCTGTTTGTTGCCTCTGTAGTCGCCGACCATCTACGGTAAACCTCCGGTCGCACGGACTGCACCCGATTTCCTCCGAACGTAAGGCTTGAATCATCCCCCTGAGG
>JARKOQ010000133.1 GCA_029976005.1 Aggregatilineales bacterium
CGCGCTGCTGGTGACCGCCGCCGCGCTGCTATTCATCCCCGCCCGGCAGGGCGACGATGCCCAATCCCAGGCGGCGCGGGCGCTGGCCGACGCTGCGGGCGATGTGGACTCCTTGCTGGTGGCCAGCGACCGTTTCGGCAGCGCCCTGCTGGAAATCCAGGGGCCGCGCGTGACCGGCCAGCGCGCCCCATCCATGGACGATGATCCGCTGGCGGTTGGGCTGTGGCAGTCCGCCCTGGCGGATGCCCAACGCGGCGGCGGCCGGATCGGGCTGGTCACGTGGTTCGCCCCGGCCAGCGCCGGCAACTGGCCGGAGCGTCGCCTGTGGGAGTCCGCCGCCTTCGTGCGTGAGGCCAGCGCCGCCGATCACCGCGTCCTGATCTTCGACCTGGCTCCCATGCCGGAGGCCGACCGGGCGGGCGGCTGGACGTTCGGGCCGCTGCGGCTGGCCGCCTATGGCCTGGCGGTCGATCCCGACGGGGTGCGTCTGCGGTTGGATTGGGAAGCGGCCGAGCCGCCGGAGGCTGCCCTGACCTGGTTCGTGCATCTGCTGGATTCCAGCGGCCAGATCGTGGCCCAGCAGGATCGCGCCCCGCTCGGCGGGTACCAGCCGGCCGACACCTGGACGCCGGACGAAATCGTGACCGACCGGCTGTCTTTCCCCCTGGCGGGCACGGAGATGACTGGCTGGGCGGTGCGGATCGGGGTGGTTGACCCGGCTGTGAGTGAGCCGTTCCCCGTGCTTGATGCGGCGGGCGCGTTGCTGGCGGAGCCGTTCGTTGTGATCCCGCTGGAGGGCTAAAACTTTGGACACGGATAAAGCGGAACCAACACGGATAAGAACGGATCATTCATCTGGAAAATCCATTTTATCCGTGTCCCATCCGTCTTGTCCGTGACCTATTCTTTTCGGAGGAAGCATGAAAATCCTGGCGATTGAGCATGAGATGCCGGGCGTGACCGGCGAGGACATCGCGCCGCACCTGCGCGCCGAGGCCCGCCGCGCCTGGGAGCTGCACCAGACGGGCACGATCCGCGAGCTGTACTTCCGCGCCGACCGGGCCGAGGCGATCCTGGTGCTGGAGTGCGAGTCGGTGGCCGAGGCCGAGGCCGCTCTGGCGACCCTGCCGCTGGTGGCCGCCGGGCTGATCCGCTTCGAACTGATCCCGCTGCGGGCCTATCCCGGCTTTGCCCGGCTGTTTGGGGAGGGTTGAGCCACAACGCGGCCCGGAGGATTCGCGTACAATAGGGTAGAAATGGCAACGCAGCAGTGAGGACCTGGCAAATGACCCCGCCCAATTCCCACGGTCTGGGTATCGACGATCTGCTGGCCGGCAAGCGGGACGCAATTCTGGCCCTGGCGGATCGCTATGGCGCATCCAATGTGCGGGTGTTTGGCTCGGTTGCGCGCGGCGAGGCCCGCCCCGACAGCGATATCGACCTGTTGGTCGATCAGGACTGGGCGCGGCTGTCTGCCTGGGGCGGCATGGCCCTGGTGGTTGCCCTGGAAGACCTGCTGGGACGCAAGGTCGATGTGGCGACGGTCGAAGAACTCAAGCCGCGCATCCGGGAGCGCGTGCTGCGCGAGGCCGTGCCGTTATGAGGGACGATCAGGATTTTCTGGAGGATATCCTCGAACGGATTCGCCTGACTGTAGAGTTCACTGCTCAAGGACGCGAAGCCTTTTTTGCCTCGCGTTTGACGCAGGAAGCGGTCGTGCGCAACCTTGAAGTCATCGGCGAAGCCAGCCGGTCGCTCTCTGACGAATTGCGCCAGCGCCACTCGGAAGTGCCCTGGCGAGAGATTGCGGCTTTTCGCAACTTTGCGATCCACACCTACTGGCAGATCAAGCTCGATCGTGTCTGGCGGATTGTCGAGCAGGATTTGACGCCGTTGTCCCAGCAGATTGCCGCCATACTCGACGAGCAGGCACGCTGAGAGACCGCGTTTCTGAAAACCTCACGTCTGTGCGTGAGATGTATTTGTGACTTTCCCCCTCGTAAGGAGTTCCCTGATGAATCGCGCTCTGGTTGTGATGGTGATCGTGGCCCTGCTGCTGGCGGGGATGCCCGCGCCGGGCGGTCCTGCCCGCGCCCAGGAGTCCGCTTACGCCGTCGTGACGCACTACCCGGACTATGGCGGGATGGAGCCGGCCCCGAAGGATGCCGTCCAGGTCGGCTACGGCGTCTTCAACAACCGGCTGGACGACTATTACGCCGTCGACCCGGCCCGCGCCGAGGCTGTGCTGGCCCGGATGGAGGCCGAGGCCGGCTTCCCGGTCGTGATGCGCAACGACTGGGCCGAGGTGGAAGAAGGCCTCGACGCGCTCCAGCTCGTCAACAACGTCCCGGTCGAGGGCGCGCTGTATAGCCTGTTCCTGCCCCCCGGCTGGACCAAAACCGCCGATCTGCCCGTGTTGCTCAGCGGCAACGGAGCCGGGCACAGCAACAACCGCCGCCTGTTCGGCGACCGGGAGACCATCCCGGCGATCGTGAGCGTGGTCGGGGTCAAGGCGGGCGGGACGGGCTTCATCGTCGCCGTGTCCAACTGCGGCGGCACGGAGAGCCAGGGCGTCGACGAGCCGACCCTGCGCTCGGTCGGGGCCTTCCTGAACTGGATCGACGCCAACGGCGGCGACAAGACCAACGTGATCACCGCCGGGGGCAGCCGGGGCGGCGGCTCCGCTCTGATGTGGGCCATCAACCCGCTCGATCTGGATTACAACGTCCACACCGTGTTCGCCGTCGTGCCGCCCACGCGCTACGGCTCGCTGGCCCGGGCCAGCATCCTGACCTACCCGGCCATGGCCGGGATCGGCAGCCTGATCAGCCACGACGAAGCCTCCTGGCGCTACGACGACCCGGACTCGGCGGTCAACCAGTTCCCGTCGCCGTTCCTGGAAGCGATCCTGGGCACGGGCGACCCGGACGAAGCAGATCTGCTCTCCCCTATCAGCCTGGCGGAACGGCTGCGCGGCAAGCAGGTGCTGATCGCGGGCGGGGCGCACGACGCCTTTTTCCCGCTGGCCCACTTCATCGAGTTCGACCGGCGTCTGACCGATCTGGACATCCCCCATGCCACGGTCATCACCCTGGCCCAGGGCCACGAAAGCGCCCGCTTCTTCGAGGAGACCCTGTACCTGTACCTGACCAGTCTCTCCGCCGGATTCCCGGCCCGGCTTCCCAACGGGCGCTTTTTCTACATCGACCAGAATCCGGCCGAGAATGACCAGGTTTCCCTCTCCAGCTTCTTCCAGGCGCGCGGGATCGAGGCCGATCCGGGCGTGCTGCCGGTCGTGGCCCAGTTCCCGTACAAAGCGGGCGTGGGCAACCCGGTGGACGTGTCGGTCTGCGGCCCGGCAGGCAGCCAAATTGATCTCCGGCTGACCGGCCCGGATGGGGCCGTCGTCTTCGCGTGGGCGGGGGAGATCCCGGAGGCCGAATGCGTCATGCAGTCGACGGCGTTCGAGGTTGCGCCGGGAACCTACGCCTGGTCGCTGGCGGTTGACGGCGCGGTCATCGACCCGACCTATACCCCGGCGCGCGGCTCGGACGGCTGCGGCCTGCCGGCGGTGACGATTGTCGAGGCCGAACAGCCCGACCCGGATGACACCTTTGCCTTCGATCACAACATGAGTTTTGGGCTGGATCAGTACAGCGGCGAGCCGGAGGCGTGCGGAGTGGAGTGAACGCGGCCCGGCCCGTCGGACGCCGAGTTTGATGCCGCGCGGCCTGTTCCCCCAAAAATTTGGGGGTGACCTGGCTCCGAGTCCGGATACATTCCATATCTTAATTGGCCGTATTGGTTGTATCCGGACCAGACTTAGACGGAGGATGTGCCTATGTTGTGCCCAATCTGCCATGTTGAGCTGCGAATCAGCGACCGCCAGGGGGTCGAGATCGACTTCTGCCCGCAGTGCCGGGGCGTCTGGCTGGATCGCGGCGAACTGGACAAGATCATCGAACGGACTGCCAACCTGGACTTGCGCCCCCGGCGCGACAGCGATCGCTACGACGATGATGACGACGACGATTTCAAGCGCTCCAGCGACATCCGCAAGCGCAAGCGCGGCTCGTTCCTGAGCGAGTTGTTCGACTTCGACTGATCGCTCGCTCGCCTGCCTGGAAGGAAAGCGGGGCATGGCGCCGGTGTTGTCACCCGGCGCCACGCCTCGCTTTTGTTTCCGGGCCTCTCCTCTCGCTTTTTTGTGGCATTTTTCGCGGCTTGGAGGTCCAATCAATGTCGGACGTGGTGGCGTTGGTATTCGCTTGACACACCACTGCTTTTGGCATAAATTGAAGGAGAGGATTGGGAGCGCTCCCAGAATCTGGAAATCGGTTGCAGCCAGTCTTAGCAGCCAGATCGCACGACAACCGCCACTCATCACGGCAAAAATCCGGCAACGCGCTTGGTCAAAACGTCTAAGTTCTGGGAACGCTCCCAATACGCCTTTGAGCGTATGGTGTGGGCAGGGTATGAATCTCGAAGATATTGCCAGGAGAGCTGGCGTCTCACGTTCCACCGTCTCGCGGGTCATCAACAATGAGCCGTATGTCAGCAGCCGCACCCGCGAGAAAGTGCTCAAGATCATCCAGGAGGTCGGGTTCACCCCCAACCCTGGCGCGCGCATGCTGGTGACCCAGCGCACCCAGGTGATCGGGGTGGTCATCCCGCGCAACCTGTCGGTCGTCTTCGAGGACCCCTACTACTTTCCCACACTGCTGCAAGGCGTGGCCGGGGCCGCCCAGGAGCGCGACTACGCCACCCTGCTCTGGCTGGGCAGCTCCGACGAAGACGAGGATCGCTTTTACCAGCGTATCCTGAAGAATCGCCTGATGGATGGCCTGCTCATCGCCTCGGCCACGACCAACCCCAGCATTTTCGAGCACCTCCTGGCCCAGCAGATCCCCTTCGTCACGACCGAGCGCCCGTTTTTTTACTCCGACCAGATCAGCTACGTCACCATCGACAACATCGGCGCGGGCCGCACCGCGACCGAGCACCTGATCAACCTGGGCCGCAAGCGCGTCGGCACGATCGCCGGCCAGCAGGACAACGTCGACGCCCAGGATCGGGTGATTGGCTACCGGGAAGCGCTGCGCGCCGCCGGCCGGGAGGTCGATCCCGACCTGATCGTGGAGGGGTATTTCAGCCGCCGGGGCGGTTATCTGGCGATGAAGACTTTGCTCAGGCAGGAGATCGACGGCGTGGTCGCCGCCAGCGACACGATGGCCGTCGGCGCGCTGCAAGCCTTGCAGGAAGCGGGCGTGCGCGTGCCGGAGGATGTGGCCCTGGTGGGCTTCGACGATCTGCCCCTGGCGATCATGACCGAACCGACCCTGACCACGATTCGCCAGCCCATCACGCAGCGCGGCTACCAGGCCACATCCCTGCTGCTCGCCATGCTGGCCGGCGAGGTCGAGGGGCCGCGCCAGGTCCTGCTGCCGACCCAGCTCGTGATCCGGCAGTCCACGGGGGTGCTCACCCTGTGAGGGGGGCCGCCGGGCCTGCCTGCGATTGGCACGCTTTGTGACCGATGGTGGTTTGGGGAACCGCGCCGGCCTCGCGGCCCGGCGCGGCGGCTGATTCTCTCCCGCCCGCCTGCAACCATTTTTATGTCAGAAAAAGGAATGTGTATCATGAAATTCGGCTATTTTGATGACCTCCGGCGCGAATACGTGATTACCCGGCCGGACACACCCCTGCCCTGGATTAACTACCTGGGGAGCAACAGCTACTTCGGCTTGATCTCCAATACGGCCGGGGGGTATTCCTTCTACCGGGATGCCCGGCTGCGCCGTCTGACTCGCTACCGTTACAACAATGCCCCGCTGGATACCGGCGGGCGCTACATCTACCTGCGCGACAATGCCAGCGGGGCGTTCTGGTCGCCGACCTGGGCTCCGACCCGCCGCCGCCTGGACGGCTATACCTGCCGGCACGGGATGGGCTACACCGTGATCGCGTCCACCTGGAACGGCATCGAGGCCAGCCTGCGCTATTTCGTCCCGGTCCACGACACCCTGGAAGTCTGGCAGCTCCACCTGACCAACCACCGCGACGATCCGGCTTGCCTCTCCGCCTTCTCCCTGGTGGAGTTCTGCCTGTGGGACGCCAACGACGACGCGACCAACTTCCAACGCAACTTCAGCACGGGCGAGGTCGAGATCGAGGACGGCGTGATCTACCACAAGACCGAGTACCGCGAGCGGCGCGACCACTTCGCCTACTTCGCCTGCTCGGAGCCGCTGGCCGGATACGACACCCAGCGTGAGGACTTCCTCGGCCCGTACCGGGGCTTCGACTCGCCGCTGGTCGTCGAGCGTGGGGAGAGCGCCAATTCGCACGCCCATGGCTGGCAGCCGATCGGCTCCCACCACGTCCGGCTGACCCTCCAGCCCGGCGAGACTCGCCAGATCATCTTTGTGCTGGGCTACCAGGAGAATCCCCGCGACCAGAAGTTCGACCCGCCCAATTCCCAGACGATCAACAAAAAGACGGTGCGGCCGATCATCGCCCGCTTCCTCAGCGCGGCCCAGGTCGAGGCCGAGTTCGACGCCCTGCGCGCCCATTGGGATGAGCTGCTTGGCGTCCTCCAGGTGGAGACGCCGGACGAGCACACCAACCGGATGGTCAACATCTGGAACGCCTACCAGTGCATGGTCACATTCAACATGTCGCGCTCGGCTTCGTACTACGAATCGGGCATCGGGCGGGGGATGGGCTTCCGCGATTCCAGCCAGGACCTGCTCGGCTTCGTCCACATGATCCCGGCCCGCGCCCGCGAGCGCATCCTGGATATCGCCGCGACCCAGCTTGAAAACGGGGGTGCGTACCACCAGTACCAGCCCCTCACCAAGCGCGGCAACGACTCGGTCGGCAGCAACTTCAACGACGACCCGCTGTGGCTGGTGCTGGGCACGGCGGCCTACATTAAAGAAACGGGCGATTGGGCCATCCTGGACGAGCAGGTGCCCTACGACAACCGGGCCGAGCTGGCGACCCCACTCTACGAGCACCTCCAGCGCAGCATGCAGTACACCCTGGATCGGCTTGGCCCGCACGGCCTGCCCCTGATCGGCCGCGCCGACTGGAACGACTGCCTCAACCTGAACACTTTCTCCGAGGAGCCGGGCGAATCCTTCCAGACCACGACCAACATGGATGGCAAGGTGGCCGAGTCGATCTTCATCGCCGGGCTGTTCAACCTGGCGGCGAGCGAGATGGTTGGCCTGGCCGAGCATCGCGGCCAGCCTGCCCAGGCCCAGGTTTACCGCGAGGCGGCCGCCCGGATGGACGCGACCGTCCGGCAGCACGGCTGGGACGGGGCCTGGTTCCTGCGCGCCTACGATCACTTCGGACACAAGGTCGGCTCCAGGGACAACGCCGAGGGCCAGATCTTCATCGAGCCGCAGGGCATGTGCATCATGGGCGGCATGGGCCTGGACGATGGCCGGGCCGTGCAGGCCCTCAACGCGGTTGGGGAGCGCCTGGCGACGCCGCACGGGATCGTGCTCCAGCAGCCGGCTTTCTCGCGCTATTACCTCAACCTGGGCGAGATTTCCACCTACCCGCCCGGCTACAAGGAAAACGCGGGTGTCTTCTGCCACAACAACCCCTGGATCATGATCGCCGAAACCCTGGTGGGGCGGGCCGACCGGGCCTTCGACTACTACACCCGGATCAACCCCTCGGCGCGCGAAGCGATCAGCGACGTGCACCGCTGCGAGCCGTACGTCTACGCCCAGATGATCGCCGGCAAGGACGCGTTCACGCCCGGCGAGGCCAAGAACTCCTGGCTGTCCGGCACCGCCGCCTGGAACTACGCCGCCATCACCCAGTGGATTCTGGGCATCCGCCCGGATTGGGACGGGCTGCGCCTCGCGCCGGTCGTCCCGGCCGGCTGGAGCGGATTCACGGCCACGCGCCGCTTCCGGGGCGTGACGTACCGCATCACCGTCCGGCGTGAAGGGCCGGGCCACGCCGTCGCGCTGACGGTCGATGGACAGCCCATCGACGGGCAGATCGTGCCCGCCCCGGCGGGCAAGGCCGAGGTCGAGGTGCTGGCCGTGCTGCGCTAGGGCATTGGGCCGGGGGTACGCGATACGCGGAAAACAGCGATCAGCCAGGGCAAAAGAACCAGGCCGCGTCGGCATCGGCGGGCCTGGTTTTTCGTCCCGCTGGTGTGTCGCTGGCCGAGCCGGTCGCGTGCGAACCGCGCCGATTTTGGGCTTTTCGCTCAGGCGCTGGCCGCTTCGACGCTGCCCGCTGCGCCAACCCGATAAAAAACACCCCCTACCGGGCGCGCGGCGGAGTGGCGTATAATCGGCCGCAACGCCATCCCGTCCGAAGCTCGTTCGATTCTGCCATCCCATACTGCCATGAACCTGCGCACCCCTCCCATGCCCGCCCCCTCGTCCCCGCCTGCCCGGCCGGTGGGCCGCGTCACGGCCGTCGAGCCGGACAGCGCCGCCGCCGCGCTGGGCGTCCAACCCGGCGACGGGCTGCTGGCCGTCAACGGCCACCCGGTCGAGGACGTGATCGACGTCCAGTTTTACGCCGCCGAGGACCGGCTGGCCCTGGAAATCCGGCGCGGGGAGCAGACTCTCACCCTGCGCGGCCCGCGCGAGGAGTACCAGGCGCTCGGCCTGGAGTTCGAGCACCCTACCTTCGACATCGACATCCGGCGCTGTAACAACCTGTGCCCGTTCTGCTTCGTGCTGCAAATGGGGCCCCGCATGCGCCGCACGCTGTACATCAAGGACGACGACTACCGCTACTCGTTCCTGTTCGGGCACTACGTCACCCTGACCAACCTGAGCGCCCACGACTGGGAGCGGATCAAGACCCAGCACCTCAGCCCGCTCTACGTCTCCGTCCACGCGACCGATATCGAAGCGCGGCGGGCCTGCCTGGGCAACCGGGACATCCCCGACGTGCTGGCCCAGATTCGGGAGCTGCGCGAGCACCGCATCGAGATTCACACCCAGCTTGTGATCACCCCCGGCCTCAACGACGGCCCCATTTTGGAGCAGAGCGTGCGCGACCTGGCTGAACTGTGGCCGGCCGTCCAGAGCGTGAGCGTCGTCCCGGTCGGGCTGACCAGGCATCACAAGTACGGGCGGCGCACCCATACCCGCGCCGAAGCCGAGGCCATCCTCGACCGCTGCGCGCGCTGGCAGAAGGAATTCCGCAGGCGCTTTGACGTGCGCTTCGTTTACCCCACCGACGAGTGGTACCTGGTTACGGAACGGCCCGTCCCGCCCCTGAGCCACTACGACGACCTGGACGGCCTGCAAGAAAACGGGCTGGGCATGGTGCGCTATTTCCTGAACGAATGGGCCACGGTGCGCCGGGCGGAAGTGTCCGTGTTGGAGCCGGTCCGCCGCCATGTGACGCTGATCACGGCCGCGCTCTTCGCCCCGACTCTGACCCATGCCGCCGCCGAACTGGCCGCCGACACCGGCACCCGGATCGACGTGATCCCGATCCGGAATGAGAAACTGGGCGAGACGATCACCGTCGCCGGGCTGCTGATGGCCCAGGACATCCTGGATCAGCTCCAGGGGGTTGATTTGGGCGAGGTCGTGGTGCTGCCCCGGATCATGTTCGACCACCCGGACGGGATCAGCCTGGACGACCTGCATCCCCAGCAGATCGCCCGGACGCTGGGCCGCCCGGTGGCCCTGGCCGACCTGATGGGCGACGTGGTGGACGTCCTGACCGGGCAGAACCCGCTGACCTTCGACCCCGAAAGCGGCCTGATCCGCCCCGAGTCGATCATGCGCGTCGGCGGCTGGGCCGTGGAAAAGTATCTGTAACACGAGAGGATGCGATCATGCTGCTGACGACCGGCAACACGGCCAAACTGTACTGCATGGACTGGATCGCCCGGCGCGCCGAGCAGTCCGGCGGCGACCTGAGCATCCTCGACCTGGGCTGCGGCACGGCCAAGGACTTCGTGGCCCTGCTGGAGCGTTTCCCCCGCGTGCGTTACGTGGGCATCGAGCCGTCCCCGGCGGCGTGCGAGGCGGCCCGGCGTTATCTGGCCGGGCGGGAGACCACGATCATCAACGCCCTGGCCTACGATGTCTTCGGGCGGCTGGTTCAGGAGCCGTTCGACGTGGTGGTGTCCTTCAGCGTGCTGGAGCACGTCTACCAGCGCCAGCGCTACCTGGACAGCGCCGCGGCCTGCCTCAAGCCGGAGGGCCGGGCCCTGATCAACTACGACGCCGGGCATTTCGTCGCCCCGGCGGGCTGGCGGGAGCGGGTCAAAAATATCGTCGGGCCGCTGCTGGCCCCGCTGGGGGATGAGCGCTACTACCAGTCCTTCGTGCGCGAGGCCGATTTCCGGCGGATGGCCCAGGCGGCGGGCCTGGCAATCGAGGAGGCACGCTCGTTCAACACCCACCTCAAGGGTCTGCACAAGCACATTCCCGCCGCGCACACTGAGGAGCACATGCGGCGCTGGCTGGACTACGAGCTGTGGCTCAACACGCTCGACCTGCCCTACGACGATTCCCAGGCCCGCACCTGGTTCACGCGCAATTTCGTGCTGCGCCGCCAGTAAAGAAGCGTCGAAGCGGCAAGTGTCAGAGGCGCGGCCCATCCGCGCCTTTTGTTTTGACCAGAAACCACCCACCGCCTTATTCCGTAATGCATGTAGACTGACTCTTCGTTCTTTTTCGGCGAGACAATACCTCGAAATGAGGGATACCCATGTCACTCTACGTCCATGAAACCGGCAAGCCGGGCGCGCCGGGTTTGGTCTTTTTGCACGGCGTGGGCACGAGCGGCTGGATGTGGGCCAGACAGGTCGCCGCGCTGGCCGATTTTCACTGCCTGAATGTGGACCTGCCCGGTCATGGCCGGAGCAACCAGGCGCCCTGGGTCTCGCTGGCGGACACGGCCGATCAAATCGCGGCGATCATCCGGGCGCGGGCCGCGAACGGGCGGGCGCACGTCGTCGGGCTGTCGCTGGGAGGCTATGTCGCGCTGGCCCTGCTGGAACGCCATACCGGCGTCCTGGATCGGGTTGTGATGAGCGGAGTCACCGCCGCGCCGATGCCCAACCGGGCGCTGCTAAACCCGCAACTGGGCCTGATGTCGATCCTGATGAAACGGCGCTGGCTGGTGAAGGCCCAGGCCAGAGCATTGCACCTTTCCCCGGACATGCAGGCGGCCTTCACCGAAAACCTGCTGGCGATGTCGATGCCGGCCTACCGCCGAATCTATCGGGAAGGGGCCGATTATCGCGCGCCGGTATCCCTCCGCCATGTGACCACCCCAACCCTGATCGTGGCGGGCGGCCGCGAATCGGCCATCATCACGCAGGCCGTGGACACGCTCGCGGATTTGCTACCCAACGCGCAGGGCCGGCTCGCGCCTGGGCTGGGACACGGCTGGAACGTCGAAGCGCCCGACCTGTTCAACGCGATGGTGCGCGCCTGGATCACGGGGAAGCCGCTGCCCTCCGGCCTGCAGGCGACCCGTGGCAGTCACGGCACGGGTCGCTAATCTCCATCCGAATGGGGATGGGAAGCTCCCCTTTTTAAGCCCCCTGTAAGGTCGGCGGCGCGTTTTGCGATGCGCTGTTTAGTTTGGGCCGGGTATAATGACTTCATCAGTCGGGTTCAGCATGAGGTGGATGCCCTGATTGATCCGATGTTTTTGCTGACGGCTGAACGCTGATTGCTGACCGCTTTTTTCACAGGAGACGTGCCTATACGACAACTCGCAGGGGGACAACAGCGTTTGGCCCCGCTTCCGGCCCTTTTCCCCGGCCGGGCGCGGGATGACGAGGTGGCGGTTCCTGCCGCAGGGCAGCGCTAACTCCGCAATGCGGAGGAAGATCGAGGAATCAACGGATGCCGCCAGGGCGCTTCATCACCGCCCTATTGCTCCCCCCTCCAGTTCAGCAAGCCGGCGATCAAAGCTCCCCGCTCCGGGGCAGACAACACCGCCCGCAGTGATGACCCAGCCGCGACGAGGCGCGCGTTCGGCAATCCATGCCGGTCGCTCGCGATTCGCCACGGCACTGCTGGCTATTCGCCTGCCGGTCTCGTGCAGAGACTCGCATGCTTTCACCAATAGCTAACAGCCAATAGCCAATAGCCGCTCTTTATGGAGGGAAAATCGCATGTGTGGAATCGTTGGTTACATCGGCCCCCAGGACGCCGCCCCGATCATCCTGGCCGGACTCAAGCGTCTGGAATACCGTGGTTACGATTCGGCCGGACTGGCCGTGATTCAGGACGGCCAGATCGCCCTGCGCCGTGATGTCGGCAAGCTGGACAACCTCACCCGCCTGGTGGAAGTCGACCCGGTCAGCGGCCCGATCGGGATCGGCCACACCCGTTGGGCCACCCACGGCGAACCCAGCCCGCGCAATGCCCACCCGCACATCGGCATGAGCGGCAACGTGGTCGTCGTGCACAACGGCATTGTCGAGAACTTCATGGAGCTGCGCGGCGAACTGAGCGCCGAGGGCGTCGTTTTTCAATCGGAAACCGACACCGAGGTGATCGTGCACCTGATCGAGCGCTACCTGAGCACCGACACCAACCTGACCGACGCCATGCGCCACGTGGTCAAACACCTGCGCGGCGCGCACGCCATTGTTGCCATGAGCGTCGCCGAGCCGGACCGCCTGGTCACGACTCGCATCGGCAACGCGGGCGGGGTCGCCATCGGCCTCGGCGACGGCGAGAACTACATCGCTTCGGACATCCCGGCCATCCTGACCCACACCCGCCGGATCGTCTTCCTGGAAAGCCAGCAGGTCGCCACCGTGACCGCCGACGGCTACATGATCCAGACGGTGGATGGCAGCCCGGTGCTGGCCCGCACCGCGCACATCGACTGGAATCCGATGAGCGCCGAGCTGGGCGAATACAAGCACTTCATGCAGAAGGAAATTTTCGAGCAGGCCCGCGCCATGACCGACACCCTGCGCGGCCGGATCGACTTCGAGACCGGCAAGGTGTCCTTCACCGACCTCAAACTGACTCCCGAGGAAGCCCAAAAAATCAGCAAGATCGTCACGACCGCCTGCGGCACGAGCGCCTACAGCGCCTTGATCGGCAAGTTCCTGATCGAGGAGCTGGCCCGCATCCCGGTCGAAGTCGACTACGCCAGTGAGTTCCGCTACCGCAACCCGGTCATCAACGGCCACTCGTATATCCTGGCGATCACCCAGAGCGGCGAGACGGTCGATACCCTGGCCGCCATCGAGGAAGCGCGCAACAAGGGCGCGAAGGTGTGGAGCATCGTCAACGTGATCGGCAGCCAGGCGATGCGCCTGGCCGATGGCTTCATCACCATGCAGGCCGGGCCGGAAATCGGCGTGGCTTCCACCAAGGCTTTTACCACCAGCGTGCTCGACCAATACCTGCTGGCCCTCTATCTGGCTGACCTGCGCGGCCTGCTCAGCCCGGAGGAGCTGCGCCAGCACGCCCAGGCGCTGGCCCGCCTGCCCGATATCGTGGGCCGCGTCCTGGCCGACGACCAGCAGTACGACGCCCTGGCCGTCGAGCTATCCACCTACGCCAACTTCCTCTACCTGGGGCGGGGGATCAACTACCCAATCGCCTTGGAAGGCGCGCTCAAGCTCAAGGAGATCAGCTACATCCACGCCGAGGGCTACCCGGCCGGGGAGATGAAGCACGGCCCGATCGCGCTGATCAACGAGCACATGCCCACCGTGGCGATCGTGCTCAAGGATCACGTCTACGAGAAGATGATCAGCCAGGTGGAGCAGGCCAAGGCGCGCGGCGGCAAGGTGATCGCGGTCGCCACCGAGGGCGACAC
>JARKOQ010000136.1 GCA_029976005.1 Aggregatilineales bacterium
CGGCCGCCGCCGCGTCGATCCAGCCCCAGCCCAGGCCCTCGGCCAGCACGTACCACCAGCCGAAATCGGCGCTGCGGCCGTAGACGGTCGCCACCGCCCCGGCGGGGAGTGCGCCGAGCGGCGCGCCGGTCGCGGCGGGCAACGCCCGCAGATCGGCGGCCGTGTGGAGGGTCAGCGTGCAGCCGGGTGGAACGGGATCGACCTTGCCTTCGGCCAGGAGATGGGCGTACTGGCCGTCCAGCACGGCGTGGCCGTAGGCGCTGGCGTAGGCTGGCGCGGGCGGATGGCTTTGCAGCCACGCCATGGCGACGATCGCCTCGGCATAATACGGGTTCTCGCTGCACACGTCGGGCGTGGGAGATGGCGGCGCGGGGGCATGAGCCGCCGGCGCGGCGACCAGCAGCGCCACGAACAGGATCAGGGCCAGGACGGCGGCCAGGCCGCGCTTGCGCATGAGACCTCCGGAGTGGGCGACCCGCGAAACCGGCTATGGATAGCCTACACCCAAAGCCGGCTGCTTCGCTGGACGCCCACCTGACGCGAGTCTGATGGCGGCGCGGCCCGGAATCGACTAGCCGCCAAACGGCTTGCCGCGCCGGTCCTGCCAGGGGCCGCCGTCGGCGAAGCGCTCCGGATTGAGCAGCTTCGGGCGCGGGTCTTCGGCCTGGTCGAGCTGGAGCACCATCCACTTGGGATAGGGCACGCCCGGATCGGAGGCGGCATCCAGCAGGGCCATGTCCTCGGCGGAGAGCTTGAGATCGACGGCCTGGATGTTGTCATCCAGGTGATCGAGCCGGCGCGCCCCGATGATCACGCTGCTGATCATCGGCCGGGCCAGGGTCCAGGCCAGGGCCGTCCGCACCACGCTGACCCCGTGCTCGAACGCTACCTTGCGCAGCGCGTCGATCACGCGGTAGCCCTGTTCCAGGTCGAAGGGCACGAACTGCCCGGCGTCCCCGAAGCGCGTGCCCTCCGGCGCGGGCTGGTTGCGGCTGTACTTGCCGCTCAGGAAGCCGCCCGCCAGCGGACTCCAGACCAGGATGCCGATCTTGTAGTATTCGGCGAAGGCCATGAACTCGTGCTCCAGGCCGCGCCCGACCAGGCTGTAATACATCTGGCCGGTGACGTATGGGTTCAGGTTCAGCCGGGCCTGGCGTTCCAGGGCGGCCGAGGCCTGCCAGGAGAGATAGTTGCTGAAGCCGATGTAGCGCACCTTGCCCTGCCGGACGATGTCGTCCAGGGCGCGCAGGGTCTCGTCCAGCGGGGTGACGCTGTCCCAGCCGTGAATCTGGTAGAGGTCGATGTAGTCGGTTTGCAGGCGACGCAGGCTGCCCTCCACCTCGCGCATCAGGTTGGCGCGGGTCGCGCCGGTGCGGATGATGTTGTCGCTGACGGGCAGGCGGGCCTTGGTCGCCAGCACGATCTCCTCGCGGATGCCCTTCAGCGCCACGCCGAGCAGGGTTTCGCTCTCGCCCAGGCTGTAGTTGTCCGAGGTGTCGATCAGGTTGATCCCGCGATCCAGGGCGAACTTCACCATCTCGGTCGTCGCGGCCTGGTCGAGGTTGCCGGCGTTCATCTTGCTGCCGAACTGCATCGTGCCCAACGAGACGGCGCTGACGAGCAATCCGGTGTTGCCCAGCGTACGGTACTGCATGGGTGCACGGTCCTTTCTTATGAAGCACGGTCGGTTGGGTTGACACGCACAAAGCCGTCGGGTGGAACTCTCAGGAAGCCACGCTCGCCTGGACCCCGGCCGCCCGCGCTGATCGCTAGATCAACATGCGCAGCACGACCCGATCCTTGCCCGGCCCGGCATAATCCGGCACGACCGGGATATCGTCCCCGGTGGAATTGCCTTCCGGGATCATGCCCAGCCGCCGGTGAAAGGCCAGCGAGGCGGTATTGGTCGGGGTCGTGATCGCCTTCAGCCGCGTGCAGCCGTGCGCCCGCGCCAGGGCGATGAAATGGGCGTACAGGCGGCTGCCCAGTCCGCGCCCCTGGAATCCGCGCCGCACGGCGATCAGATGGACGTAGGCGACCGGCTCCGTCTGGGAGAAGTAACCGAACAGGTAGGCGATCACGCGCCCCTCCTTGCGGATGACGAACGCGGTATCCCCGAACTCGTAGATCAGGCTGGGATGGTGGAGGTGCAGCGTGCGGTCGCTGCCCCAGAAATCCACGATATCCGTCACGATCGCGTCGAAATCGGCCTTGGTGGCCCGTTCCACCTGCATACATGCCCCCTCCGGCAGCAGGAATCTGACTCCCCCATCATAGCACGAGTGGGCGGGCGGGCGCTTCCCTGGAAGGCTCTACGATAAAAGCCGTGCGCATTGGTTTGAACAAGGGGTTTATGAACCTTTATAAAATAATCCGGCAATCCCATTGATCGTGATTGAAGGCAGCGGCCGTCCGATCGCCCGCGACTCAAGTCGCGGGCTAGGGACACAAAGTCCGCTGAAGCGGACTCAACGACCCGAAGCGCCAGGCCACGAGCCTGCTTCAGCAGGCTTTTTTGACTGTGTAGCCGCGGACTTGAGTCCTCGGCGGTGGACCGGCGCGCAACCCCATTGGCACTCGCCCAATTACCCGATTAATTTCTTAACTTGCATCAATCCGCGACCAGGCGACGATGAATCCATGCGCTTGATTTCGGCCACTCACTACGGAGGTAAAGCCCACATGCATCTGGTCATCATGGCCTTCGGATCGCGCGGCGACGTGCAGCCCTACGTGGCGTTGGGGCGCGGGCTGAAGGCGGCCGGACACGGCGTGACCGTCGCCGCCCTGGACGACTACGAAGCCCTGATCCGGGGGGCCGGACTGGAGTTCTTCTCGCTGGGCTTCCGCATGGCCGACATGCAGTTGGACACCTTCCAGGCGGCGCTGGATTCGGGACGCAATACCATCCAGGCGGTGCTGGACCTGCTGCGCAGCGCC
>JARKOQ010000143.1 GCA_029976005.1 Aggregatilineales bacterium
GGTAGAACGAGTGCAAACAAGGGGTTTAAACCCCTTGTTCAAACCAATGCGCACGGCTTTTACCGTAGAGCCAGGAACAAAGAGCACGCTCTGACCAAAGGGGGAATTTACAGGGATGCCATCCATTATTCAGATCACGGACTTGAAGAAGCAGTACAACCCGCCGGACGGCCCGTGGGCCGTCAAGGACGTCGATCTCGAAATCGAAGCGGGCGAGGTCTTCAGCCTGCTGGGACCTAACGGCGCGGGCAAGACCACGACCATCTCGATGCTGAGCGGCCTGCTGACGCCTTCCGGCGGCACGGCCATCATCGACGGGCACGACATCGCCCGCGAGCCGCTGGCGGCCAAGCAGATCATCGGCGTCGTGCCACAGGAGATCGCGCTCTACCCGCGCCTCAGCGCGCGCCAGAACCTGCGCTTCTTCGGGCAGCTCTACGGGCTGGGTGGGGCCGAACTCAATCGGGCCATTGACGAGGTGCTGGAGTTCATCGACCTCAAGGACCGGGCCAACGAACAGGTGGAGAAGTATTCGGGCGGCATGAAGCGCCGGGTCAACATTGGCGTCGGCCTGCTGCACAGGCCCAAAATCGTCTTCATGGACGAGCCAACCGTCGGCATCGATCCCCAGAGCCGCCGCCGCATCCTGGATGCCGTCGTCCAGCTCAAGAACGAGTACAAGATGACGGTCATCTACACCACCCACTACATGGAAGAAGCCCAGGAACTCAGCGACCGCGTGGGCATCATCGACCACGGCGAGATCATCGCCAAAGGCTCCACCGGCGAGCTGATCCAGCTCGTGGGCGAGAAGGACACCCTGCGCCTGCGGGTCGGCGAACAGGAAATCGCCCCCGCCGTCCTGGAAGCCTTCAAGCAGATCGAAGGCGTGACCGACGTCACCCGCGCCGACGGCGATATCACCGTCACCGCCACGCGCGGCCGGCGCGCCCTGCCGGAGCTGATCATGGCCGCCAACCATGCCGGGGTCGATATCCTTTCCGTCGCCGTCCACGAGCCAGACCTGGAAGCGGTGTTCCTGCACCTGACCGGGCGCGCCCTGCGGGAGTAGGCCCATGCTCCGAAAAATCCTGACCATCGCCTGGAAAGAGGTCTATCTGACCTTCACCGACCGCAACCTGCTGCTGATCATGATCATCGCGCCGCTGGCCATCTCGGCAATCGTGGGCATGGCCTTCGGCGGCGCGAGCGGCGGCAGCCCGGCCATCGGCAACATCCCGGTCGCCATCGTCAATCTGGACTCCGGCGCCGAACAGCAGGGCCAGGCCCTCAACTACGGGGCCATCTTCACCGGCATGCTCGTCCCCGCCGCGGCGGAGGGCGACTCGGCTGGCGGCGAGACCAGCGCCTTTAGCGGCGACTGCCCGCTGGTCGAGAGCGAACCGTCCGCGACCGGCGGCGAGGAGGCCGCCAGCGTCTCGCTGGACTCGCTGTTCAACGCCGTCGCGCTGACCGACGTCGACGCCGCGCGCGCCGCCGTGGAACGCGGCGAATATGCCGCCCTGATCGTCATCCCGGCCGACTTCAGCGCCCGGCTCTCCCCGGAAATCAACTTCGCGGGGACGGCCGACTCGGAGCCGGTGGCGCCGACCTCGGTCGAAGTCTACGCCAACGAGGGCGCGCCGGTCTCGGCCTCGATCGTGCGCAGCGTCGTGGAAGGCTTCGTCGACCGGCTCGTCGGCGGCAATATCGCCATCTCGGCCTCGATCAACGCCCTGATCGCCACCAACCCGCTGGCCGCGCTGACCCTGAACATGGACAGCGAAGCCACGGCTGTCTTTAGCTGCGCCTTCAGCGACGCGCTGGCGACCATCACCATCGACCGCCAGGCGCTGGCCGCCGAAACCGGCGCGGACGCGGGCCCGAACTTCACCACCACGACCCTGATCCTGGTCCAGGTCGGGACGGCCCAGGCCGCCTTCTTCGCCCTGTTCACCGGCCAGTTCGGCGTGCTGGGCATCATCGAGGAGCGCAAGAGTGGGACACTCCAGCGTATGGTCACCTCGCCGACCCCACGCGCCGCCATCCTGGCCGGCAACCTGCTCGGCACGTTCGTGACCGTCGTCTTCCAGATTTCGCTGCTCCTGCTCTCGCTGACCCTGATCGCCAGCCTGATTGAGGGCGAGCTGGCGCTGATCTTCGGCTCCAACCTGCTGGCGATCGCCGCCATGGTGCTGGTGCTGAGTCTGACCGTTTCCGCCCTGGGCGTGCTCTTCGCGGGCATCGCCCGCACGTCGGAACAGGCCAATGGGATCGGCTCGGTCTTCAACCTGGTGACCGGCGTGCTGGGCGGCACCTTCGGCTTCACCATTGGCGCACCGCTCAGCTACCTGTCGATCATCTACTGGGGCCGCGACGGCTTTAACAAACTGTCGATGGGCCAGCCCGATATCGGCCTCAACCTGCTGGTGCTGGCCCTGATCGGCGCCGTCCTGTACCTCGTCGGGCTGTACTTGTTCAACCGCAGGCTGGACATCTAGGGAGGCCCGCCATGCTCAAAATCATCCAGATTGCCCTGACCGATCTGCGGGTCTACCTGTCCGACCGGATGAATCTCTTCTCGCTGACCCTGATGCCGGTCGTCCTGGCCGTCATCCTGGGAATGGTCTTCAACCAGAACAGCACGCCGGGCCGCATCCGCCTGGATGTCATCGACGAGGATGGCAGCGCGACCTCGGCCCAGTTCCTGGTCGACCTGCGCGCCGCCAACGACTCGCTGCGCCTGTGCGGCGTGGATACCAGCGTGACCGAGGAATGCGGCCTGGAAGTCGGCGTCGTCCTGACCGCCGAGGCCGCGATCGAGCGCGTCCAGAACGATGACACGTCCGCCCTGCTGATCATCCCGGCCGGCTTCGGCGCGGCCCAGGAAGCCCTGACTCCAATCAGCCTGCCCTACTACTCGCTGGCCGACATGACCACCGGCGACGCCGCCCTGACCGCCGTCCAGGCCGTGCTCCAGCGCGCCAACGGGGCGAGCATCGCCGCCCAGGTCGCCGCCGGGATGGGCGACCGGATCGCCGGCGGCCTCTTTGCCGACCAGTCCGCCCGCTCGGAGTTCGCCTGGCTGGCCTACGACAACGCCGTCGAGCTGTGGCAGAACCAGTCCGTCGTGGTCGAATACCGGGTGGCGCAGCAGGCCGTTGACGAGAGCAAGCCCGCCGCGTCCGGGTTCAGCCAGTCGGTGCCCGGCATGGCGACCATGTACGTGATGATCACGGTGTTGGGCGGGATCAGTCTGATGCTCCAGGAGCGCAAGCAGTGGACGCTCCAGCGGCTGGTGGTCATGCCCATCACCCGCGCCCAGCTCCTGGCCGGCAAAATCCTGGCCCGCTTCACCACCGGCATCATCCAGTTCGCGATCCTGTTCGCGGTCGGGATGGTGGTCGGGCTGGACTTTGGGAAGAACATCCCGGCCCTGCTGGTGATCATGGTCGTCTATACCCTGTGCGTCACGGCGCTGGCCTTCGCCCTCGCGCCCATGATCCGCACCGAGGGGCAAGCCGGGAGCATCATCACGATGCTGTCGCTGGTGCTGGCTGCCCTGGGCGGGGCCTGGTGGCCGCTGGAAATCGTGCCCGACTTCATGCAGAAGATCGGCCACCTCTCGCCGGTCGCCTGGGCGATGGACAGCTTCAACAGCCTGCTCTTCTACGGCGGCGGGCTGGTGGAAATCCTGCCCAACATGGCCCTGCTGGCCGCCGTGACCGTGGTGCTGTTCGTGATCGGGATCGCGCGCTTCAAGGTCGAGTAAGATTCACCGATCGACCTGGGCGCTCACGCCGCGACCGGGTACAATAGCCTGCGCAGGGGGAACCTCACCGTTCCCCCTGTTTTTGTCCGGCTTTAGGCAAAGAAGCGCATGCTCATTCCCCCGCCATCATCCCCCTCGCGCTGGCAACGGTTCTGGCCAGGCCTGCTCAAGCGCCTGCGCGTGCTGCTTCTGTGCGCGGCGATGCTGGTCGTGCTCCAGTTCAGCGTCCCCCCGCCCGGCGACCTGTACAGCGGGGCCGGGGCGCTGGCCCGCGACAGCCTGTTCGACTATGTGGCCTGGGAAGTGAACGCCCTGGCGAGCAAGCTGTTCGCCAGCCTGTTCGGCGTACAGGCTTACCTGCCGGAAGCCACCCGCTCCGACCTGGTGCGCGCTTACTTCGCCGATCTTGCCCAGGTCCTGGCCCTGGAGGCCCGGATCGCCGATGCCTACAGCGATCCGGCCGTCACCGATCCGGACGCGGCGACCGCCGCACTGCGCGCCGAGCGCGACCGGCGCCGGGTCGGGCTGGCCGGCCGCCAGGGCACGATTGAAGCCATCCTGGAGGAGCAAATCAGCGCCATCCTGGTCGAGCAAGGGCTGGGCGTGCTGGGCCAGGTCTTGCCGCCGGTCGCGGCCCACATCACCCCCCTGCCCGACGTACTGATCATCTCCCCTCGCGACGAAATCCGGGTGACGGCCTCGCTGACGCTGGACGCCCTGTCAGTCGATCGCAGAACCAGCCTGGAAGACGCCGTGGACGCCCGGTTCGACGTCTCGGCCCTGGTGGCCGACATCGGCGGCATGGCCCTCTACCCGGCCATGGTCGCCGAGTACGATCACCTCGCCTGGACGATCGAAACCATCGCCCATGAGTGGGTCCATCACGCTCTGGCTATTCACCCGCTGGGCCTGAACTACTTCGACGGCGGCAACCCGGACACACGCATCATCAACGAGACCACGGCCGAGCTGCTGGGCCAGGAAATCGCCCTGGCCGTCTACCGGCGCTACTACCCGGAGCTGGTCCCCCCCGAACCTGTGGAACCGGCCGCCGATCCGGCCCCCACGCCTCCCCCAGACCCGGCCGCGCCCCCGGTCTTCGACTTCGCCTCCGAGATGAACGAAACGCGCGTCACGGTCGACGGGCTGCTGGCCGAGGGCAAGGTCACCGAGGCCGAAGCCTACATGCAGGCCCGGCGGGAGTTCTTCCACGCCAACGGATACCCGCTGCGCAAGCTCAACCAGGCCTATTTCGCCTTCTACGGCGGCTATCAGGCCGGGGGCGCGGACCAGGGCGCGGCCGGAGAAGACCCAATCGGCCCGGCCGTGCGGGCCGTGCGCGACCACACGGGGACAGTCGCCGATTTCCTGGCCGTGATGCGCGGCATCACCACCCGCGAGGCCCTGCTGGCCCTGGCCGAGAAGATGGTCGCGACCGAGTGATCCAACAAGAAAGGGCAGGTCAATCGCCTGCCCTCGAATGCTTTCGGCTTTTCGCTTGCCGCTTCGACGCCTGGACGCTTTCTCCGTCTCCGACTGCGTTACATCTGCCACTCGCGCAGCATCGCCGCCACCAGCGCGACCTTGTCCGGCACGCTGCTGATCAGCACGTTCTCGTGGGCGGCATGCAGACCCTCGCCGGTCGGCCCCATCCCGTCCAGGGTGGGCGTGCCGACCGATGCCGTGAAGTTGCCATCCGAGCCGCCGCCGCTGCCCGCCTCGTCGATCGTCAGGCCCAGTTCCGTACCGATGCGTTTGGCCTGGGCGTAGACGGCGCGCATCTGGTCGTTGCGCTCCAGCGGCGGGCGGTGATCGCCGCCGGTGATCTCCAGCGTCGCGCCGGGCAACACCGGGTAAAGTTCGGCCATCGCAGCGTCGATCCGGTCGCTCTCCGCCTGGGTCAGGAAGCGCACATCCACGTAGGCCTGGGCCTGGTCGGGGATGACGTTGGTCGCGTGCCCGCCGCTGATCACCGTGGGCGACACGGAGGTGCCGTTCTTGAGGTCGTTGAGTCCGTTGATCTTCAGAATCTGGTGGGCCAGCTCCACCACGGCGTTGATGCCTTGCTCCGGCGCGCCGCCCGCGTGGGATGCCCGCCCGGTCACCTTGATCTTGAAGTCCGCCACGCCCTTGCGCCAGGTCTTGAGCGCGCCTTCCGGCGTGGCCGGCTCCATGATCAGGCACAGGCCAGACTGCCGGGCGACCTCGATAATCAGGTCTTTGGAGTTAGGGCTGCCGATCTCCTCGTCGCTGGTCAGCAGCGCCCAGACCGGCCGGTCGGGGAATTCGCCGCGCTCGCGCAGCAAACGCACCGCGCTCAGGATCACGGCGATCCCGGACTTCATATCGATCGCGCCGGGGCCATACAGCCGCCCGTTCTCGATCCGCAGCGGGCGCTCGGCCAGAGTCCCCAGCGGCAGCACCGTGTCCATGTGGCCCACGAACGTGATCGGCTTGCCCGGCGCGTCCGCGTTCCACTTCGCCAGCAGGATATCCCCCACCCCCTCTCGGGGGAAACGTTCGACCGCCGCCCCCAGCCCGGCAAGCTGGCCCGCCAGAAAATCGGCCAGCCGGTCGACCGCGGCCTTCTCCGCCGTGAACGACTCATATTCCACCAGGGTCCTGACCAGGTCGATCATCGTCTCGGTCTGCGCCCGGCATGCCGCCAGCAGATCGCTCATGGTTCGCCATCCTTCGTGTGAAAAGGGTGTCTGTTCAAATACCCAATAGGAGGTCTACAAAACCAACTTAACGCCGGTGATTGTAGCGTTTTTATCCCCCGGAATCAGCCCCAGTCTGCACCAAAACGCCCGCGCTCGTCTTGTGCATCTCGCCCGGCCTTCGCGCTGGTCTGTGTTGTCCTTGCTGGGGATGACTCAGGTCTGGAGAGGACGATCCAGAAGCGCCTGGACGACGGCGACGGACTGCGCCGGTTCGTAGGCTTTAACTCCCCGGATCGGCACATCCAGCCCACGGGCCGCCAGCGCTTCCCGCAGCAGGCGCACGAAAACGCCCGCGTCCGGCTGTTCCCGGTCATCGAACCAGGAAACTTCCACCCCGCAGGTGGGCGAGCCGTTGATGCCGAGCACGCCCACGACCTCGAACCCGTTTTTCAGGTATTGCTCGATTTGAAAAACGAGGTCGCCCGCCATCCGGCGGCAGCGATCCTGGCCCGCCTCCGCCGCCATGCGCCAACCGACCCGCGTATCTTCCGCTTCGATGGTGGTGACTGCCGCCCGATCGACCTGACGATCGAGGCCCATGATCATCAACTCCGGGCAGGGCATCTGAACGAAGCCCACGCCGGCCTCGACCAGCGTCTGGACGACTTCCCGCATCGCACCGGGATAGTGCGCGCACCGGTCGATCTTGGCGTTCTGGTTCAGGATGCAGTGGGCGACCAGGACGACTTTTTTGCCGCGTTTGTCATCGAACATCCTCTGCGCTTCCTTACCGCTGGAGAATCCGCCCGGCCATGCCCTAAAACGGGCACAGATCGGGGATCTGGTAGCTACGGTTGGCCGGGCCGTAGCTGTTCAGGAACAGCACCGACTGCGGGTAGACCGGGGCCTGTTCCAGCGCGGCCAGGCAGGCCGTGTGCAGGTTGTGAGTCGACTGGTACGTCCGCCAGAAGGCGTCGCCGATGGCCGCATAGGCGAAGCTGGGCAGCGCCGGAGTATTTTCCGCCATCAGGGTGGTGTAAATATCCAGCCCGGCCCGGTCTTCCTCCAGGTAGGCGTAAGCCAGCATCAGCCGGTAGAGGGCATAGGCGCGCAGCATGATCGGCTCGTTGGCGACCTGCCACGAACCCAGCATGGGGTTGTCCAGCGCCTCGCGGTACAGCCGGATGGCCTGCTCGCCGTCCCCGCCCTGGATGGCCTGATCGGCATCGTGGATCACGTGGATGCGATACACCGGCGCGTCCAGGCGGGAGACGGCCCGCACATAGTTCAGCCCGTTCCAGTCCCAGATCGTGGTCGATGTGCGCGACGGCCCCGCGCTCATGTCCGTGGAAATGCCGCCACCCTGGATCATGATCTCCTGCACGCCGTCGTCGTCCAGGTCCTGGATCGAGAAGCGCCCGTCCGACGCGCCGACCGTGTCCACGTTGAGCGCGATAAAGCCGTCGTTGGGGGCGCTCCATCCGAGCACCTGGGCAGCCTGGACGCAAGCGCCGGACTGGCAGCGCTCCTGAAAATAGACCATCTCCGGGCGCGTATCCAGATTCATGTCGCCCACGAACAGGATGCGCGGCAGCCCGTAGCCGGGGCCATAATCCGAGGCATACAGCAGCCGATAATCGGCCTCCCCGCAGCCGAACACGAACATCTGCCCCGGCCGGGGCGAGACGTTCGCGTTGAACGGATCGGCCAGCACCACGACAACCTCGTATACCCCGTCGCCGGTCAGGTCGTACGAGTCCGTAACCAGCCCGAAGTCATCCCCCACGACTCCCCAGGTGCGCAGGATCGAGCTGAGGAAGGGCACCGATCCGCCCGCCGAGAGGAAGTTGTTGATCGTCGTCGGGAACAGGGCGTAGGTGGAGGGGACCTCCGGCGGGGCCGGGTTGGCCGGGTTGGGGCAGGTCACGCCGCCCGGCGCGAGCGCCGTCAGCAGGTAGGCGGGCGTGGAAGCCACCGGCAGGGCCGGCTGTTCGGCCGTCGGAGTCGGCGGCGCGTCGGTCGGCAGCCACACGACCAGACTCCCGCCGGGAGTCACCGTCGGCGGCGTGGCGGGCAGGGTCGCGACCTGGCCCACGATCGGGGCCTGGCCGTTACAGGCCGCCAGCAGAGCCATGCACAGGGCGCACAACAGGAGGATGGGTAGTCGTCGGGCAGTCATGCCAGCAGTATATCCGATAGAGGCCAGAGACCGCGAGGCCAGAGACCGGAGAAAACAGGGCAATCGCATCCAAAGCAAGTCGAACCGCCAAGACGCCAGGAACGACAAGGAAAAGCGCGGAGAAAGGCAAAAATCGAAAATCTTGCGTCGCGATGGCGCGGAAGTCAAAGGGCTTCCTCGGTGAAGTCTTTCCTCTGCGTCCTCTGCGTTCTCCGCGGTGAGATGCCTTTTCCGTTTGATGCGATTGCCCTGCCGGAGAAAAACGAGAAGACCCTCCACCCCGATCCAAACAATCAGGGCGCCAGATTGTCCTGACGCCCTGCCGCTTTGCCCAACGCTTAAGGGCTTTCTCTGGCCTCGACGCTGCCCCCGGCAGCGGGGCCTCGCACTACGGTTCGTCGAAGGCCAGGACCGGGATGAAGTGCGAGTCGACCCCGGTCAGGGCGATCAGAGTCACCCGGTTCTCGCCCAGGGCCAGACCGGGCAGGGTCAGCAGCGGAGTATCGGCCTCGCCCGCCGGAGTCACAATCAGCGTGCGCGCCCCGGCCGTGATGTCCAGCGCGGCCGCGCCGTGCTCGCCGTCGGGATACATCACCCCGCCCAGAAGCAGCGTGCCATCCTCCAGGCGCAGGTCGACCGGCCCGCTTTGCAGGGCGGCATTGACCAGCACCAGCCGCGTTTCGCCGGGCGCGATCGGTTCGGCCGGAGTCGCTACCGGCAGGATCGCCCCGCTGCCACGCGCCGCGTCGCCGTGGACAACCAGCGTCACCTGGCTCCCGGCCACGATGGGCAGATCGACCACCTGGATCGGCGGATTGAGCACCCCTCCGCCCGACAGCAGCGCCGCCGTATCGTACAAGCCGGCGGGCAGGTCGATCCAGGCGCTCACCTTGCCAAATTCCAGGCCATGCACGCTGGCCGCCGCGCCGCCCAGGGTCACATCAACCGGCCCCAGGCCCAGGGCCAGATGAACCGCCCGCACCCTGGCCGACCCGACGCCAATCTCCGGCGACGCGCCGTTGGCGTGCATGTCCTGCACAGTCATCGTCTCCGGATCGGTCACCAGCAGGAAGGGCAGCGGGCTTTCCTGCAAGCCGCCCACCACCAAAAAATGGTAGACCCCCGCCGCGAAGTTCACGTTGGGCAGGTCGACCAGCACCCGCGCCCGGTCATCGAACGGCGTGATCTGGATGGCGCGCGGCCCGGCCACGATGTCGATCGTATACGTGCCGTCGCTGGCCAGCAGCGCGTTCGGGTAGTTCACGGCGCTGATCAGCAGCGTGCCGTCGCCCAACTGGAAGTCGATGGGCAGCGATCCGGGCACGGCATTGAAGAGAGTGATCCTTGTTTCTCCCGGCGCGATCGGGTCGGTCTTCTGCACGATCGGCTGAATCTGAAGCGGCGCGCCCGCCGCGCCCCCGATCACGGCCAGCGTCACCCAGCGCCCGGCTTCCAGAGTGACCTCGGCCCGCAGACCCTGCCCCCCGGCCAGATCGGCCGCCGGAAGCACGGCCATCTGGTGCGTTCCGGCTGGAATCAAAAACCAGCCGGACATCGCCCCAAACGTGAATTCAGGCCAGCCATTCAGCAGTTGATCGTCAATCGTGACCGCTGCCCGATCGAGACCCGGCGCGAACAGTCCGACCCGGACGTAGACTTCGGCTTGATCTTGGGCGAAAAGTGGGGATGCCGTAACCAGTAATCCAGCAACAACCAGCATACACAGCAATCTACGCATCGCGCTCCCGTTCTACCCCTACCCCGACCGGCGTGCCCCTGTGTTTTAACCCAATCCTAACCCGACTTACAATCAGTACAAATAGTACCATAAGGCTGATGAACGACGATCAGACCGTCTCTGCGGGCACAAGAAGGCGGCTTTTGGCTCCTGGCTTCCAGACGGCAGCGACTGGTTCCTGCTCTTGGCCAAAAAGCTAACAACCAATAGCTAATAGCCGCCCTCCAAAAAATCGGCGCGGTTGTGCACCGCGCCGGTGTCGAGCCATGTTTGTCTTACTTCGCCTGGGCGGGTGTCCCCGGCGCGACCACGGTCTGCACCGGCCCGTCCTCGGCTTCCAGCTCAGCCAGCAGGGCCGCGTCGCGGCGCAGGCCGCGCAGGCGCACGATGAAGCTGACCAGCCAGCCGCCAAAGATCACGACCAGCGCCGCCAGTCCCAGAACGAGATAGGCCACATTGTCGGGAATGCCCGCTTCTTGGAGGAGCATGTCTGAAAGTCCTTTGTGTCTAAAGCCCGGTCAGCGAGCCATCAGCTTCATCTTCAGGGCCTGCACCCGGCGCGAGAAACTCTCCATGCGCAGGCGGTGCCAGATCAGGGTGATCGTCAGCACCACGAAAGTAACAATGTTAAATACCAGCGTGACCCGCATGGCGGGACTCTCCAATCCGAAGCTGCCCTGCGCGTTCTGCGGGCTGGGGCCGACCACCACCGGGTGGATCGTGTCCGGCCGGACGCGGGTGATCACCGTGGTGAAGATCACGCTGGAGAAGGCCACGATCCCGTACACGGCCGCGAAGCGCGCCCGGCGGCCCGGCTCGTCGATCCCGTTGCGCAGCATCAGGTAGGCGGCATAGGCCAGCCACATGATCGCCGCCGAGGTCAGGCGCGGGTCCCACGTCCACCACGTGTTCCAGATCGGCCGCGCCCAGATCGCGCCGCTGACGATCGTGAACCCGCTGAAAACCAGCCCGACCTCGATCGAGGCCAGGGCCAGGGCATCCCACCCTTCACCGCGCCAGACCAGATAGGCCACGCTGGCGATCGCGCCGATGAAAAACGCCAGCGCGCCCCCCATGAAGGTCCCCAGGTGCAGGTAAAAAAGGCGCTGCACGTCGCCCTGCCGGTCGGTCGGGGCGTAAAAGAGCGCCATCCCCACGGCCATGACGAACATCAGCACGGCCACAACCGTCAGCACGGTCAGCACGCGGTTGGGAGCGGAGTCCAGGGTACGGTTCATAACAGTCCTCTCCAATCATTCTTCCACAACAAATTCGAACAGAATGTAAGACAGCGCCAGCAGAATCACGTCCGCCACCAGCAGCATCTGCGGCCAGGCGATCCAGTCCGCCTGGGCCACCCCATTGAGAATCGCCGTGCTGGCCTTGACCGAGGTCAGGATGATCGGCAGCGTCACCGGCAGAAGCAGAATCGGTAGCATCGTCTCCCGCGCGCGGGTGTGAACGGTCATGCTGGACAGCAGCGTTCCGACCGCGGCGAAGCCTACCGTGCCCAGCAGGATCACGGCCAGCAGCCAGGGCACGAGCAGCGAGATGTTGAACAGGATCGTCACCAGCACAATCAGCAGCCCGGCCACGATCAGCATGTAGACCAGGTTGGAAAGCATCTTGCCGAAGAAGAGCGCCCCCCGGTCGATCGGAGCCAGCAACAGCGCGTCCAGGTTGCCCCGATCCTTCTCCGCCGCCAGACTGCGATTGAGGCCCAGCATCCCGGCGAAGATCACCGTCACCCAGAAGACCCCGGCGATCGAGGTCTCGCGCGCCTCGCGATCCAGCTCCAGTGCGAAGCTGAAGATCAGAACAGCCAGCACGGCATAGAGCAGCATGGCGTTGATCAGCTCGCGGCCGCGCAGTTCGGCCCGCAGGTCCTTGGCCGTCAGGGCCAGGGTCGCCTGCCAGAAGCCGGTCTTGCGCCGGGGTTGAGCCGCGGCCGGAACGGGAGTCGAACGGATCGAATCGCTCATGGCCGCCTCACCGCGTGGATGCCGCGCCGGTCACGTCGGCGTACAGGGCCGCGAACGACTCCGGCGCGATCTCCCTTGAGCATCCGTGGTAGCCCACCCGGCCCCGGCTGAGGATCGCCACGTGCGAGCTGAGTCCCAGGGCGCGGCCCAGGTCGTGGCTGGTCATCACGATAGTATGCCCGTCGCGGGCGATGTCGCCCAGCAGGGCATCCAGCATGGCCGCCGCTTCCTGATCCAGCCCGGTGTACGGCTCGTCGAAGAGCAGCACGTGCGGCTGGTGCAGGATCGCCCTGGCGATCGCCAGGCGCTGCTGCATCCCGCGCGAGAACGTGCGCACCAGGTCGTTGGCCCGCCCGGCCAACCCCACCCGCTCCAGGGCCGCCGCGATGCGCGCCTCGCGCTCGCCCGGCGTCAGGCTGTACAACTTTGCATAGAAGCGCAGGTTCTCCGCCGCGGTCAGTTCGTCGTACAGCAGCGGCAGGTGGGCCACCACGCCCAACTGAGCGCGGACCGCGTCCGCCTCCTGGGGCAGGTTCCAACCGCCGATCGTCACCCGGCCGGCCGTCGGTTTGCTCAGACCGGCCAGGATGCGCATCAGGGTCGTCTTGCCGGAGCCATTCGGCCCCAGCAGGGCCAGGAAGCTACCCCGCGCCACATGCAGATCGAGGCCACGCAGCACCGGCAGGAAGCCGAACGCCTTGACCAGACCGGCCACCTCGATCACGCGCCCTCCCCGTGCTGATCGTCCTGCTCGCGCATCAGTTCGGCCAGCTCGGCCTTGAGCGCGGCGCGGGTGCGCTGGTAGTAGTCGTGGTTGAGCATGCCCTGGTCGTGCTGATCGTCCAGCTCGGCGATCCGCTCCAACAGGTCATCGATCTGGCGGCGAGTCTTCGCGCCGGGGTCCTGGCGCAGCAGGAACATGAACCCGCCCACCCCCAGCAGAACCAGCCCGGCCACGATCAGGATGATCACCACCGGCGACAGGCCGCCTTCCTGGGCGGTAGCTCCGGCCTGGGGCGCGGTCTGCACCTCGCCCGACAGGGTGAAGCTCAACACATCCCCGGCCGGCTGGTCGATCTGGGCCACGTAGGTATCGAAGACCTGCCCGCCCATGTCCACCGGCTCGGCCGTGCCCTCAAAAATCCCCGGATCGACCGTGACCTTGCCGGTCTCGATCAGCAGGTGGAACGGCCCCCGGTAGGGGTAGTTGAACACCTGCTCGATGATCGCCCCGTCCGAGTAGGGGATAAAGTAGCTCATGAAGATGTCTTCCGAGCCAGGCCGCAGCGGTTGGGTGTCGATCACGGCCGTTCCGTCTTCGCTCACAACGAAACGCCGGTCCTGCATCCCCGGCTCGAAGCCCACCCCGCCCGCGCCGGGCGGCAGCGGGAAGCTCAACGCGACCCGTTGATTCTCGTTCAGGCGCTCGTCGGTCAGGAACAGCCGGTCGGAGCTGTTGGTAATGCTGATCACCTGCACGACTTCCATGCCCAGATCGCCAAAGGTCACGCGCATCAGCCCCGCATCAACCGTCACCACCGACGCATCGTTGGTGATGTCGAAAATCTCAATCCCGGCGTCGATGCTCGGCACGGCCGGATCGGCCAGGGTATAAACCGTGCTGCTGAAAAAGACGCCCTGGTATTGCAGCGAGAGCAGGTAGGCCCGGTCCGGGAGGTGCGGCACCTGGCCGAACGTGAACGTGCCGTCCGCGTTGATTGTAGCCTCCAGCGTGCTCTCGACGTAATCCGGCGGGTCGAACATATGCAGCGTCACGACCAGATCGGCCGGGATCGCGCCGCCGGCCGTCCCGTTGGTCACCACGCCCCGCACGCTGATCGTCTCCGGCTCGGCTATCGTCTCCGTCGCTTCCAGCGCGGCTGCGGCGGCCGGAGTCGCGGCCGCCACCCCGGCCACTTCGGTAGAGTCCGGCACGGTGATCTCCGCTGCGACCACCGGGCTGTCGAACCCGGCCCGATGCGGCACGGCCAGCGTCCGCACGTAGGCCGCCACCGCCTGAATCTCCGATTCGCCCAGTTCCCCGGCGAAGGCCGGCATCCCCGGCATGATCCCCTGGCTGATGGCCGCGCTCAGGGCGGCATTGCTGGTTTCGGCCCAGGCGCTCAGGCTGCTCAGGTCGGGCATGATCGCCGGAGCGTCCGGCCCATCCCCGCGCCCCTGTGCCCCGTGGCAGGCCACGCAGTTCGCCTCGTACAACGCCTGGCCCAGGGCCAGCCGGTCGGCGCTGACACCGCCGCCGTATACGTAGGCGACTGCATCCCAGCGCTCCTGCTCGGTGTAGCTGGCGAAGGGCGGCATCCCGGCCAGGACGTTGCCTTCGGTCACGGCGCGCAGGTATTCCGCCGGAGTGCGATCCAGCGTCGTGGCCGGATCGGTGAAGTCCGGCGGGGCGTTGGACAGGCGGCCGTCGCGCACCATCTCGCCATCCCCCTGCCCGGCCGCGCCGTGGCACATCGCGCAGTGCTCGGCGTAGAAGGCCGCGCCGCGCCCCATATCCGGCACGGCGGCCAGGGCCGCGGCGACCGTCGGCGCGACCGTCGGCAGCGCGATCTCCCGCGCGATCTCCGGCTCGCTGGACAGGCCGCCACACGCGCTGAGCAGCAGCCCCAGCGCGATACTCCAGATCAGACTCGTTTTGACTTTGGTCATAGGTGGGATAGGTTACGCGGACTGCCGCCCGGAATGCCGCCGCTCAGCGATAGCGGCCTCGATTTGCGCATCAACCGACTCGGCGTCTCCCTGGGAAGACGGCCCACTGCCTTCCGGCGGCTGGGGGATGATCGACGCGCCGGAGGGCCGCGCGGCCTGCTGGGCGACGTCGAGCGCCTTCAGGGTATTCACCCCGCGCCGCACCCAGACCTCGCGCTGGGCGTGGTAGTCCTCCTCAGTCAGTTTGCCGGTCTCATAGTCGAAGTCCAGGTCGCGCAGGGCAGCGTAAATCGCCTCCCGCTGCTCGACCAGGGAATCCAGCGCCGGACTGCCCGCCTGAGCCTCGTCCCGCCGGCCCATGCCGATGAACGGCCACAGCACGACCAGCAGGCTCAAAGCCGCGATCAACAATCCCAGAACCACCGATTGAGATTCCATGCAAGTCCGTTCTTTCCCGAATCAGGCCGGCGGCCGTTACTCGGCCAACGCCCGGTCGATGATGCTCGCCAGATCGCGCGCCGTCACCCCGGCATAGATGAACTGGAAGACGTTCCCGTCCTTACCCACAACGAACGTCTCCGGCACGCCCTGGATACGATAGGCGTCTGAAATGCGCGTCCCCAGGTCGGGGCCGTTGGGATAGGTGATCCCGAACTCGCGGATGTAGCCCAGCGCGTCCTCGGTGTTGTCCACGTAATCCACGCCGAGCAGCACCACGTCGCCGCGATCCTGGTAGGCTTCCCAGACCCGCTGGAGGGCCGGAGCCTCGGAACGGCACGGGCCGCACCAGCTCGCCCAGAAGTTGACCACGATCACCTTACCCCGGTGCTCGCTGAGCGTGAACGCATCGCCAAACAGGTAGGCGTCCGCGTCCATGTTCTCAAAAACGTGCAGGGTGAAATCCGGGGCCGGGCCGCTGTTGGGCTGGGATCGGTTGGCCTCGATCAACTGGAGGCCCAGCACGATCAGCAGGCCAAACACACCCAGGAAAATCACCACCGACAGCGGCGTCACGCGCCGCCGGGGGATGTCCTGCTCGACGAAGGGCTGCGTCTGAGGATCGAACGGGCCGGTCTGGGTCTCGCTGGTCTGCATCTCGCTCATTTGGACGACCTCAATTCGCGCTCCAGGCGCGCCCGGTAATCGTCATCCAGGGTCGCCTCCTCCTCGGATTCTCCGGCGGGCCGGACGGCCGATCCGCGCTGGCCGCGCCAGCGGATGAAGATCACGCCGACTGCCACCACCCCCAGCACCACGCCGGCAATGGGCACGCTCCACGACAGGAAGTTCAGGGTCGGGTTCTGCGGGGTGCCGATCACGCGCTCGCCAAACTGATCGACGAAGTAGGTGATCACCTCGTCTTCGCTGGCCCCGCCTTCCAACAGGGTGCGCACCTGGGCGCGCCAGCGAGCACAGGCCTGGGTGCCGCACACGTCCAGCGGGATGTTCTCGCACACCGGGCAGTACAACTTGCTGCTGATCGCGTTGACCTCGTCGGCGGTCACTTCCCGCACGGACGGGGGCGTCGTTTCGCCGCCGCCCTGGGCCAGCACCACACTCGCCCCCAGCAGCATGACCACCAGCCCCAGCGCCATCACCCACCGCGCCGCCCTGCTTCCACTGATAACTGAAAACTGAGAACTGAGAACTCGCATTGTCTATCCTATGTCCGGGCCGGGCTGCCATGTTCGCCCGCCTCGATCCGGCGCGTCACCCGCTGGCGCTGCCGATCCTGATCCGGCCAGGCCGCCACGGCCGTGCCCAGCATCAGCAGCAGCCCGCCCCACCAAACCAGGTTGACCAGCGGATTGAGGTATACCTTGAAGGTCGCCGAAGCCTGGCTGATCTCCTCCCAGGCCACCAGCAGCACGTAGAAGTCGTTCTCGATCGTGCTGTACGACCCGGCGATGGTCATGGTATTCATGTCCTGAGCGTTGGGGAAGAAGTCCTGGCGCGGGCGCAGGACCGCGACCAACTGGCTGCCATCGTAGACCTCGACGTTGGCGATCGTCATCACCCGGCCGTCGGTCGCCTGGGCGCGCTCCAGCCGGTCGTAGATCATGGTGTAGCGGCCCAGAGTCAGGGACTGGCCTTCGGCCAGGGTGCGCTGCGTCTCCTGCTGGAAGATCGTGCTGCCGATCACCCCGATCCCGATCACGACCACGCCGAGGTGGATCAGGTAGCCGCCGTAGCGCCGCCGGTTGCGGCCGAACAGCTTCCAGGCCGCGACCGCCCACGCCTCGCGCTGGGCGCGGGCCTTGACGCCGCGCCAGATTTCGTACAGGGTCACGAACCCGGCGAAGCCCGCCAGCCCAAAGGCCAGCAGCGCGCCGACGTCGCGCATCCCGAAGATCAACAGGATCGCCACCAGCCCCACCGCCGCCAGAAAGGGCCACAGCATGGCCCGGCCCATGCGACTCAGTGAGGTATGTCCCCAGGCGGAGAGCGGCGCAAGGCCCATCAGAATGAACAACGCCCCGAACAGCGGCGCGGTGACACTGTTGAAGTACGGCGGGCCAAGCGTGATCTTCTCACCGATGAACAGTTCGGTAAAGATCGGCGCGTAGCTGCCCCAGAAGACAGCCACGGTGATCGCCATGAAGACCATATTGTTGAGGATGAACAGCGACTCGCGGCTCAGCCAGCCCTCCAGGTGATGCTCCGAGGCCAGCTCGCCGCGCTGCCAGCGGTACAGCCACAGCCCGATGCTGACCACCGACGCGAGCGCCAGAAAAACGAACATCGGCGGGCCAATCGGGGACTGGGCGAAGCTGTGCACGCTGCTCACGATCCCGCTGCGCGTACTGAACGTGCCCAGGATGACCAGGATGAAGCTGATGATCACCAGGGCCATGTTCCAGACCTTGAGCATCCCCTTCTTTTCCTGGATCATGACACTGTGCAGGAAGGCCGTGCCAGTCAGCCAGGGCAGCAGCGCGGCATTTTCCACCGGGTCCCAGCCCCAGTAGCCGCCCCAGCCCAGCACATCATATGCCCAGCGCCCGCCCAGGATCAGCCCCAGGCTCAGAAACAGCCAGGCAACCAGCGTCCAACGCCGGGTGGCCCGAATCCAGCTTGTGCTCAGCTCGCCGGAGGCCAGGGCCGCCATCGCGAAAGCCCAGGGGATGACCATGCCCACGTAGCCCAGGTACAGGGTCGGTGGGTGGATGACCATGCCCGGATGGCGCAGCAGCGGGTTCAGCCCACGCCCATCCTGCGGGATGGCCGGGAAGGTCCCCACCGGCTGGAAGACCGCCGTCACGACCTCGCCGTTGGCCGTCTGCCAGAAACGTGCGAACGGGCTTTCGACCAGGACGTTGAGGATCAGGAAAAAGCCCAGGGTCGCCATGCTGAACACTATCACGTAGGGCATCAAACGGCGCTCGCTGCGCCAGTTAAGGATCAAGGCCCCGGCCGCGAAAGTGCTCATCAGCCACGACCAGAACAGCAGCGATCCCGCCTGCCCGCCCCACAGGGCCGTAATCTTGAAGAACAGGTCGGCCGCCCGTTCGGTCGTCGACCAGACGTATTCGATCTGAAAGTCGCCGTTGATCTGGCTGATGATCAGCGCCAGCGACGCGACCGTCAGCAGCGGCCAGGTCAGCAGTGCCGCGTTGCGCGCGCTGAGCACCCAGCGATCGCGGCGGGTCTGCGCGCCGTACAGCCCGGCCAGCACCGCATACCAGGCCAGCACCAGCGCCAGAACCGTGGTGATGATTCCGAGTTCAACGAGCATGTCGACTCCTTAGCAGTGGGTCTCTCCCGCAGGCAGCCGGGACGAACCGGCCCCTCGGCCCAACCATCAGAACCGAGGGGAATCTGCCCGTGGCCTGGATGTCCGGTTGAATGTCGGCTGGGATGCCCCGCGAACGCCGATCAGCCCGCACTGGATTCTTCCACCTGGCTGGGCAGCGCTTCTTCATAGCGCGTCGGACACTTCAACAGCAGTTCGTCGGCATAGAACGTGCCGTCCGGGCTGAGCCGGCCGGTCAGGATGGCCTGGGCTTCGTTCTGAAGCAGGTCGGGCATCGGCTCGTTCTCGACCACCACGTTGATCCGCGACGCGTTGGGATCGCTGACGGCCTCGTGCAGGGTGAGCGCAAGGTTGTCCGTCTCCTCCGGGATGTTGGCCATCGTGAAGCGAATGGTCAGCGTGTCCGAATCATACCGGATGGTATCCCCGATCACCGCACCGGAGATGCGGATGGTCTGTCCGGCCAGCTCCGACCGGGTCAGCAGTTCATCCACGGTGATGAAGTACTGGGCGTTGCTCAGCGTGCCATTGACGATCAGGAACCCAATCGCCGCCAGAATCGCCACCCCTCCGATCAGAAACCGGCGGCGCGAACCGTGGCTGGCAAGGGTTGGTTCAGCCTGGCTTTTTTCCCATGTCGTCGAGGTCTGTGTCACCGATAGGTTCTCCCTGTGTGTGGTGGACGAGGCTCCCTACTAAGATATCCTGCCTGGGTGAGAATCAGGTGAGAATTTGCTTAAAACGACCCACTTACTGTTTTGAGCGTCCCCGCCCAGACATCACCGCTCCGCCGACCAGGAGGATCGCCCCCATCCCGATCATCAGAATCAGCAGGCCCGCGCCTTCCGGGCTGGCTTCCGCCGCGACCTGCATGGCCGACGGACGCTCCCAGGTGCGGACGTAGGCCACGATTTGGCCGATCTCGGCCTCGGTCAGCGGCCCGCCGGAGGTCTCCGCGAAAGCCGGCATCAGGGAATTGTTCACGCCGCGCCGGGTGGCGGTGATCACGTCCGGACCAAGCTCAAGGGCCGGGTAACGAGCCAGATCGCCCCGCCCTTCGCCCGCCGGGCCGTGGCAGCCGGCGCAGTTGGTCAGGAACAGCTCCGCGCCGGCGGCGGCATCCCCCGCCAGCCCTTCCGGAATTTTGGGCGCGGGCAGCGGCGGGATTTCCCCAACGGCCCAGGTGGCGGCATAGGCGTCGAGATCGGCCAGATCGGCCTCGCTCAGCGGTCCGCCATAAGCGCTGCCCCAGGGTCCCATGAACGTCTCAGGGATGCCCTGCGCCACGGCGTTGGTGAACTCCAGGCCGTAAGCAATCGCGCCGCCAAACGCCGCGTGACCGTCCAGGCGAGCCTCGCCACGCGGTCCGTGGCAGACCAGGCAGTTCTCGGCATACAGAGCCGCCCCATGCACCGCGTCGCCGCCTTCGTGCGCCGTGACGGCGGCCACTCCGGCAATCAGCAGACCCGCGGCCAGCGCGGCCGCCAGCCAGATACGCTTGGACATGACTACCCCTCCCTGAAACTGACTTCTGGCTATTCGCCGTTGGATCAGTCTCTTTTGAGCTTGATGAGCCAGTCGATACGCCATGAATATCCAACGCTTCAGCCGATAAAACAAGGCCCCCGGCGAAACAAGCGTACCGGGGGCCTGTGCGTCCGTGCTGCCCTACCGTCCCGCCGGCTGGGGGTTACTGCCCCAACAGGTAGGCGACCAGGTCGGCCAGGTCCTGCGCATCGATGCGGTCGCTGTAGTTCTGCTGCATGATGCTGATCCCGCCCGCGCTGTAGACCGCCGAACCTTCGTTGGGCACGATGTAGATATTGGGCTGCAGGATGCTCTCGACGAGGTACTGCTCCAGCGTGTACCCGGCCAGCGCGGGATCGCTGGCGACGCGCTGCGCCGCCCGTTCCGCCGTGCCAACCGTATTGGGCGCGACCACGCCGCCCAGGTGGCAGCTTGAGCAGCCCAGCTCGTTGGAGGTATACAGCGTCTCGCCGCGGGCCGGGTCGCCGGCCGGCAGGTCGCCAAAGGTGACTGCCGTCCCCACCGGCGCGCCGGAGGCCATGATCTGGAGATCGCCCTCCTCGCGGATGCCGGGCAGGATGAAGTCCTGGTTGACCGTGGGCGGGTTGGCCTCGTCCAGGGCGCTGCTTTCCCAGTTCATCACAAAGCGCGTCAGGTCCTGAATCTGATCCGGGCGCAGCGGGCCGCCGTAGGTCTGGCCCCAGGTCGGCATGGCTTCCGGCCAGTACGCGCCGCTGTTCGGCCGGCCGGCCGCAATGGCATTCTCGATGTAATCAAACAGCCCGCCGGCCCACTTCATCTCTGCCAGCCGTTCGCCGTTGAACAGGCGCGGGTTGTTCAGGGCCGGGGCGCGCCCGCTGCCCTGTCCCTGCCGCCCGTGGCAGGTCGAGCAGTTGGACTCGAAGACGGTCGCTCCGCGTTCCAGTGACCGGCCCTCGAACTGAGTTGTGAACTCGGCCATCCGGCTCTCTTCCTTGATCACCACCCAGCCCACCATGAGCAGGATGGCGAAGAACATCGCCGTGCCGAGGATGATCTTTGTCTCGATCTTCATCGTGGCTGCCTTCTCTCTTTAGTGGCCGCCGCCAAAGTAACCGGACTCGGCACTGATATAGATCGCCTTGCCGGAATTCTCGCGCTCAGGATTGCCATCGGCGTCCAGCACGACCTGGATGTTGCCTTCCGCATCCCGGATGATCTCGCCCTGCTCGTCGATCTGGGGCCGGTCCCACTCGATGTAAATCTCGACCCGCCGCAGGCCCGGCTGCCAGTCCCGGATCATCAACTGGCCCCAGGCGTTGGGCATGTTAGCCCCCCATACGTCAAACAGGTGATCGAACTGCTCCATCAGTCCCAGCAGGCGCGGCGCGTCGGCCGGCACCGGGGAGACGGTGAAGCGATCCATCGCGCGCCCCTCGGACTCGAAACGGGCCGTCAGTGCAGCCGCCACGTCGGCATCGTCCATCGCCGCCGTGCTGTACACGCCGGGCACGAGCTGCTCGAAGGGCACCGAGCGCAGCGGGCCGACCCCCTCCATCGGGGCCAGGGCCTGGGCCACCTCCTGGTCGCCGGAGGTTTCCACGCCGTATTCCGGCGATCCCATCCAGCTCAGGACGACGAACCCGGCCACGGCCAGCATGCTCAGGGACAGCCCCAGGCGGCGATGCGCGTAGCGGCGGCTCTTGCCCACGTCGATGTATGGGTACACCAGCAGGAACAGGAACAGCAGGCCGGGGATGACCAGGCCGAAGAAGACTTTGTCGCCCAGCTTGAGCATGGCTTGCAGCCACAGGAAGTACCAGGGCGCGGTCGTGTGCAGGGGGGTGACCTGAGGATCGGCGTGGCTTTCCAGCGGCGCGTGGTAGAACCAGACCGTCAGCACGATCAGGAGGAACGTCACCGCCCCGATCCACAGCACCTCGTTGGTCAGCACGTCCGGCAGGAAGTACGTGCGCCGATCCAGCGGGACGCGCTTGGCCGTGTCCGTGCCGACTTCGTCCTCGCCGGGGGGCAGGCTGTGCCCGTGCAGGATGACCTTGTAGTAGTGCACGCCAATGAAAATGATCGTGATCAGCGGCAGCGCGAAGACATGCAGCAGGTAGAAGCGCAGCAAGCCGCCCGCGCCGATGTCCGGCGCGCCGCGCAGCAGCAGGTTGACATTGGTGCCGACGATCTCCGGCGGCGCGGCTTCGGCCATGCTGGTGCCGATCGTCACCGCCCAGAAAGCGAGCTGGTCCCAGGGCAGCAAGTAGCCGGAAAAGCTCAGGATCAGCGTGGTCAGCAGCAGGATCACGCCGGTCGCCCAGGTGAACTGGCGCGGCTTCTTGTAACTGCCGGTGACGAAGGTGCGCAGCATGTGCAGGAACACCATCATCACCATGCCCTCCGCCCCCAGGCGGTGCAGGTCGCGGATCAACTGGCCGAACGGCACATTGCTCAGGAGGTTGAGCATGTTCTCGTAAGCCGACAGGGGCGACGGTGTGTAGAACACCATCAGGAACATGCCGGTGATGATCTCCACCACGAAAAAGTACGTGGTCAACCAGCCCAGGCGGAGAGTCGGATAGACCCCCGTCACCGACGCGTGGTAGTAGCTGGGCCGCATATGCATCCAGAAAGCGTCGGCGTGCGGAGTCAGGCGCGGATTGGGGCGGCGGCTGGGAGCATCCCCGCGCAGCACCTCGCGGATGTCCCGGACGTTCAGCCCGGCCGTGACCCTGGTGACGGTTTCGTCCACCAGATCGGTGATGGCTCTGCGCGCCCCTTTTTCCTTGATGTCATCCAGAAAGGAAGGAAAAGGCAAAACGGACATTATTTAGCTCCTCAAGCACTGGCATTCGCCAATAGAGGCTGCTGCTTCACGTAGCCCCAGGGAAGCGAGGACTTCAGGCACCCTACGCATACCCCTGACCGGCGGCCGGGCCTTTGATGCGCTTGCCGGTATGGACAATAAACTCCGTGACCTGGGAAGGATCGCCCAGATGAACAATACCATTCTCATCGCTGGTGATCTGGCTGCCATCGTTGAGCACGACCGTGACCTCGAAGCGATCCAGGCTGCGCGGGGCCGGGCCTTCGATATACAGCCCGTTGGCATGGAACTTCGAGCCGTGGCACGGGCATTCGAACCGCTCGTTCGTGTCCACCCACTTGAACAGGCAACCCAGGTGCGTGCACACCTTATAGAGCGCCATCACGCCTTCGGCGGTGTTGGAGAACCAGAACCGTCCCTGGGGATTGTCCTGCGGCGGATCGTTCACGGCAGGCAACTGCGCCCCCGGCAGGAAGAAATCGCCCCCGAATTCGCCGGAGCGGAAGCGCGGCAGCAGGTACCAGAGGATCGTCCCGCCCCCCGCGCCCAACAACATCACCATCGACGCGCCCCAGATGTAATACAAAAACTCGCGGCGGCTGATCCCGGCAGCATCCACGGGCCTGGCATCGGCCTGTGGAGCGCGGGCAGACCGTGCCGCGGGTTTCTCCTGCGCAGTCGTCGTCATCGCTTCGCTGCCTCCTCGGTTGAATTGCGCGCCTCTGTGGCTGGTTGTGAATTGTAGCACAGCGCCCAATTGGACGCAAATTCGATAGCATTAATCAAGATTAACGCGAGTCCGCCAGATCGGCCAGCCCTGGCGCGGCCGGGCAATTTGCCCCCGGCTGTTGACCGCGCCATAATTGTCGATGTACAGGGCGGGTGAATCCCTCGATTCCACCCCCTTTTCGTTCGATCCGGCGCGGAATCGCCGCCGTTAGCGCAATCAGGGTCTCATTGCCCGCACAGAATTATACCGACCATGCACTCTTCGTTCCGCCAGTGGAGGTGGGCATGAACCTGCCCCCAGCCACCATCGTCACCAGCACCCGCCAGCTTCAGGAGCATGTCGATCGCTGGGCCACCGAGCCTGCGCTGGCCATCGACACCGAGTCCAACAGCCTGCACGCCTACCAGGAACAGGTGTGTTTGATTCAGCTTTCCACGGCCGAGGCCGATTTCATCATCGACCCGCTGCACGTTGAGAATCTCGACCCGCTCGGCCGGCTCCTGGCCGACCCGGCCATCCAGATCGTCTTTCACGCGGCGGAATACGACGTGATGTGCCTCAAGCGCGACTATCACTTTGAGTTCGCCAACCTGTTCGATACCATGCTGGCGGCCCGCATCTGCGGCACGGACCGGCTGGGCCTGGGCAGCATGCTGGAAGATCTGTTCCAGGTTCAGGTGGACAAAAAGAACCAGCGCGCCAACTGGGGAGAGCGCCCCCTGTCGGCCGAGATGCTGCGCTACGCCCAGATCGATACCCATTACCTGCTCCGGCTCCGCGATTACTGGCAGGAACGGCTGGTTGGACTGGGCCGCTGGGAAGAAGCCCGCGAGGCCTTCCGCGCCCTGGTAGGCATTCCCGCCGCCGGGCATCACTTCGACGAGGAGGGCTTCTGGCGGATCAACGGCGCGCAGCGCCTCTCGCCGACTCAGCTTGCCATCCTGCGCGAGCTGTACCTGATGCGCGAGGAAAAGGCCCGCCAGCGCGATCTGCCGCCCTTCAAGATCATGGCCGACCGCACCCTGATCGATCTGGCCCAGGCCGAACCGTCCAACGAAGCCGCCCTGCGTAGGATCAACGGCATGTCTACGGGACAGGTGCGCCGCTTCGGACACAGTATCCTCAAGGCCGTGCAGCAAGGCCGCGCCGCGCCGCCCCCGCCCCGCCCGGCCCTGCCGCGCCGCCCTGGCGACGATGTGCTGGCCCGCTATGAAGCCCTGCGGACCTGGCGCAAGGATCGCGCCAGACAGCGCGGCGTCGAATCGGACGTGATCATCTCGCGCGACGCGCTGTGGGCGCTGGCGCGCCAGAATCCGGAGTCGATGGAAGCCCTGGCCGCCATCGAAGAGCTGGGCCAGTGGAAGACCGAGCAATACGGCGAGGACATCCTGCGCGTGCTGTCTCGCGTCGACGGCAACCATCACCGGAATAGCCGGTAGCAGACCACCGTTTCTTGTGGGGAAACCGAGGGACCACGATGAAGATCACGTTTCATGGCGCAGCCCAAACCGTCACCGGCTCGCAGCATTTGATCGAAATCAACGGCCACCGCATTCTGCTGGACTGCGGCCTGTACCAGGGCAAGCGCAAGGATGCCTTTGAGCGCAACCGCCACCTGCCCTTCGATCCGGCCAGCGTCGACGTGCTGATCCTCTCCCACGCCCACATCGACCATTCCGGCAACATCCCCGGCCTGGTCCGCAACGGGTTCAAGGGCGACATCGTCTGTACCTCGGCCACCCGCGACCTGTCCGCGACCATGCTGATGGACAGCGCCCACATCCAGGAAAAGGACGTGGAGTTCGTCAACCGCCGGCGCGAGCGTGAAGGCAAAAACCTCTTCGAACCGCTGTACGTCCAGGCGGACGTGATCGAAGCCATGAAGCTGTTCACGGGCATCGCCTATCACCGCCCCCGGCAGATCGTGCCCGGCGTCACCCTGACTCTGGTCGACGCCGGCCACATGCTGGGCAGCGCCAGCGTCGTGCTGGACATCGAGGACAAGACCGCCGGGCGTGACCTGCGCCTCGTGTTCAGCGGCGACATCGGCCGGGTCGGAATCCCGATCATCCGCGATCCGGAGCCGGTCGCCGATGGCGCGGACATCCTGCTCATGGAGAGCACCTACGGCGGCCGCTTCCACGAACCCTACGAGGACTCCGAAAAAGCCCTGGAGCGGATCATCAGGGAAACCTACAAGCGGGGCGGCATGGTGATCATCCCGGCCTTCGCCGTGGGCCGCACCCAGCAACTGGTCTATTCGCTGCATAAGCTGTTCAACAAGCGCGACATCCCCCAGATGCCGATCTACGTGGACAGCCCGCTGGCGACTAACGTCACCGAAGTATTCCGGATGCATCCGGAGGTCTACGACGCCGAAATCCGCCAGTTCCTCCAGAACGACGCCGATGGCAACCCGTTCGGGTTCGACAACCTGCACTACACCCGCTCGGTCGACGAGAGCAAGGAACTCAACTTCCTGCGCGAGCCGGCCATCATCATCAGCGCCAGCGGCATGATGGAGGCCGGGCGCATCCTGCACCACCTGCGCAACCGGATCGACGATCCTGCCAATACCATCCTGATCGCCGGCTGGCAGGCCCCGGATACCCTCGGCCGCCAGATCATGGACGGCAAGCCCGTCGTCAAGATTTTCGGCGAAGAGCGCCAGGTCCGCGCCCATGTCGAAACCCAACTGGGCTTCAGCGGCCACGCTGACCACAACGAGCTGCTGGCCTGGGCCGGCGCGATGCAAAAACGTCCCAGCCGGACCTTCCTGGTCCACGGTGAGCCGGAGGCCTCGGCAGCCCTGGCCAAGAGCCTGCAATCCGATGTGGGCCTGCACCGGATCGACATGCCCGCCATGCACGAGACGTTTGAGGTCAACCTGACATGAGCGAAGGGCGCAGCATCTTCTACGACAACTGGCGTGACTGCCTGCGCGCCCACTACATGCACGTCATCCGCACCCAGGATCACGTGACCGAGCCGACCCTGCACGGCGTCCTCCTCCGCGTGGGCTTCAACGAAGACGAGATCAAGGAAATGGCCGTCCGGGCCAGGATGCGCGAGATCGATGCCGCGCCGGGGGATCTGCCCCAGCTCGACTGAACGCGCGCATGCCGCCGCCCGGACGCGACCCGATCCACCGGAAGCCGCCGATGAAAACATACACGCCTCCCACGAGCGGGCTGTTGCTTTTTCACGGCCTGACCCGCGACGACGCTCCCGACCGGTTCTGGGAACTGGATCGCCGCCTGCCGCGCTGGGCGCGCCGTTCCAACCCCATCGTGCGCCGCCACCTGGGCGGATTCTGGAAGGCCTCCCTCCCGGCCATGGACGAGCTGGGCTGGGTCCTGATCGGCCAGCTCCTCTTTCTGCTGCCGGGGCTGTTCTGGCAGTCTTTCCTGGAGCTGATCTCGCTGGCCGGGTTGTTGTCGATGTTCGTGCTGCCGGTTGGCCTGGTCTATTACGTCCGGGCCGTGGTGGGCATTACCCATTCGGCCGCCGGATCGATCATCGCCGAGCGCCGGACGCAGATGCTCGACTTGCTGCGCGCCACGCCCTACCCCCTGCGCCTGATTCTGCTCAGCAAGGCCGCGGCCGCCGTCTGGCGGCAGATGGACAACCTCAGCCTGCTGGTCTTCATCACCGCCGGCCTGAGCCTGCCGCCCATCGTGATCCAGCAGGCCACGCTCTACCCGCCGGAGAAACAGACTCCCATCCCGCAGATCATGGCGGCGGCCGGACTCCTGGCCAGCGTGCTGCGTGTCTGCCTGGAGCCGCTGATGGCCGCCTCGCTGGCGCTGGTGACCGGCGCGCTGGCCGACTTCGAGATTTCGGCTACGAGCTGGGCCTCGCTCGTGATGCTGGCCTATGCCGTGCTGATCAACCTGCCGCGCCTGCTGCCGCTGACCTGGCCGGTCCGGCTGATGGTGGAATCGGTGCTGCCGGTCGTGCTGCCCATCGTGATCATCGGCCTGGCCCTGCACATCGCCCAGCGCCTGCTCCAACGGGACTGACAGATGAGACCAGAGACCAGAGGCCGGAGACCGGGAGAAGCGCGGCACTCGGTCGTTTGCGCGTGAGTCGGGTTTGTCTGGCCTCTGGTCTCCGGTCTCCTGGCCTCTTCAACTTCGATCTACCCGGCCGCCGAGGGGCATGGTATAATGGCAACCCTATGGATGATGCCGCCTGGATGCGCCTGGCCCTGGACGAAGCCCGCCGCGCGCTGGAACACGACGATGTCCCGGTCGGGGCGCTGGCCGTGCGCGATGGGCAGGTCATCGGGGTCGGACGCAACCGCCGCGAGGCGGATCAGGACCCGACCGCCCACGCCGAGATGATTGCCATCCGGCAGGCGGCCGCTCACATCGGGCACTGGCGGCTGGAGGGCGTGACGCTGTATTGCACGCTGGAGCCGTGTACGATGTGCGCCGGGGCGATGATCCTGGCCCGGCTCCCCCGGCTGGTGATCGCCACTCGCGATCCGAAGGCGGGCATGGGCGGCAGTGTGTTGGACCTGCTCGATCACCCGCAACTCAATCACCGGGTGGAGGTCGCCCAGATGGACGGCCCGTTGGCCGAGGAAGCGGCCCAGTTGCTCAAGGACTTCTTCGCCAGTCTGCGGGCGCAGGGCCAGAAGTAGACAATTCGATATTCGGAGAGGTGCCAGAGTGGCCGAATGGGCCTGTCTCGAAAACAGGTGTGGTCCTTGTGACCACCGTGGGTTCGAATCCCACCCTCTCCGCCACACCCGACTGCTGCGCTCCGGCGCGGCAGTTTTCTTGACACCCGGTCGCAGGCGCGGCCGGTGGACAATCCCCGCGGCGGTTGTATAATTCGCGGCGGGAAGGAAAATAGACTGTGAAGCCTTTTCAAATACGATTTGTAGGTCTGATGGTGCTCGTCCTGGCGCTGGCTGGCTGCGCGGCCGCGCCCGAAGCCGGCCCCACCGCCACGCCGGTGATCCTCCCCGTGGCCCGCAGCGCGGGCGTGCTGGCCCTGCCCGCCATCACGGCGACACCCTCTCCCACGCCAACGCCCAGCCCAACCCCGCAGCCCATCGAGCGACCCGACGTGGTCATCTGGTGGCCGGTCGACCTGTGGCCTATACCCGGGTCGCCGGCCAGCGCCGTGCTGCAAGCCCAGATTCAGGACGCGCGGGACATGCTCGACCTGACCATCCAGGTGCGCGAGCGCCGTCTGGACGGCACCGGCGGAATTCTGTCCGCGCTGCGCGCCGCGAAGGACATCGCGCCTGCCTCCATGCCCGATCTGATCCTGGTTCCGCGCCGCAATCTGGCGGCGCTGATCGATGCCGGGCTGCCCGTCCCGCTGGATGACGTGCTGCGCGCCACGCTGGGGCGCGATTTCTTCCCTCAGGCGCTGGGACTGGGCCGCCTGCACAACAACCAGTATGGCATCCCCTATACCCTGGACATCCAGCACGTCGTCTACCGCGAAGCGGCGTTCAGCGCCCCACCCGCGACCTTTGCCGCGGTTCTCGATTCGGGCCAGGCGTTCGCCTTCACGACCGGCAGCCAAACGGCCCTGATCCAGTACGTCGCGGCGGGCGGGCGGCTGGCTGACGAAAACGGCCTTCCCGTCCTGGATGAAGTGCCGCTCCAGACCGTGCTGGAATTCTACGACCAGGCCGCTTCCGCCGGGCTGATCGACCAGGGTGTTCTGGACTATGCCGCGCCGACCGCGTACTGGGATGATTTTTTGCGCGGTGGGCTGGGTCTGGCCCAGGTCAACTCAACCTTCTTCCTCAACGTGCGCCCGCAGACCGCGCAGCTCCACGCCGCGCCAATCCCGACCCTGGATGGGCAAGGGCTGACCACGCTCGACGGCTGGCTGTGGGTTCTGACCGCGACCGATGCGACCCACCAGCCGCAGGCCGCCGCCGCCCTGGATTGGCTGCTGCGCGTGAATAATCAGGCTGCCTTTGCGGAGGCGATGCACCTGCTGCCTTCGCAGCGCCCGGCCCTGCGCCTGGCCGGTCTGGGGGACTACGCCGACCTGGTCGAGGACCTTCTGGAAGAGGATCACGTCATCCCCGCCAGCGCCATCAGCCCGGCCGTCACGGCCGGCCTCCAGAACGCCCTCACCGCTGTGCTCAACCGCACCCGCGGCCCCGCCGACGCCGCCGCCGAAGCGATCGCCGAAATGAGGTAAAGGCGGTTCGGGGTGGGTGGTGATTGGTTCCTGGTCAAACGCAAAGCGTCAGCACACGGAAGAGACCCTGCCTGCAAGCCCTGCTTTCACCAAGAACCAATAACCACAAACCAACAACTGATCACCGTCTGCTTCATCCCCCTTCCACGCTGTAAATCTCCTGCGTGATCCCGTCCGTCTCGGCCTCCGGGCCTAGCGAGCCGGCCTGCTCCGGGCGGATCAGAGTCTCCAGGCGGCGGAAACCCAGCTTGTGGGCGCGGTCGCTGATCGCGGCCAGCACCGGCCCGCTGAGGACCGTCGCGGCCCACACGTAGACCATTGCCAGGCGCGGATCGAAGGGCGACTCCACGTACAGCACGAAGAAGTTGCTTCCTGCCGCGCTGAAGCGCAGGCGCTCAATCCGCTGGCGGCGCAGGGCGGGCACCCCGGCCCACAGGTCGGGCCAGCGCATCAGCCACTCCTGAAGGGCGCTCTGGCCCCGCCCCAGCGGCATCGCCCAGCCCTGAATCTGGGCCGGGTCGCCGGCTCGGTGCGGCGTCGACTGGTAAAACACCTGCCCGGTACGGGCCGGCCAGGTCATCCGCTGGACGCGGGCCAGCGGCTGCCATGCCTCCGCGCTGAAGTCCCGCACGTCCGCGTTGGCAATCGTCACCCGTTTGCAGCCCAGCTCCTTGCCCAACGCCACGCTGTGCGCCAGCAGGGCCTGCTCCAGCCCGCGCCCGGCGGCCTCGGCGTGAACGTACAACACGCCCACGTGCAGGTGTTCGCCAAAGGGCGGCGGCTCATTGCCGGGGAAGACCTCGGCCTCGGCCAGAACCCGGCCGTCGATCTCGGCCACCAGCGGAATCCCCGCCGGCAGGGTCGAAGCGGAGGCCGTCAGACTCAGCAGGTGGTTGAGATGGATGGCGCAGGTTTCCAGGCTCATCCACGGGCCGCCGTGCAGCCAGCGTTCGTGGATGGTCAGGGCCTCGTAAGGCACGTCCTGCACCTGCCCGTTTTCGCCCAGGCGCTGCCAGCGGGCGATGTTCGAGGCGTGAATCGCGGTGATGGCGGCGGTATCATCCAGGGTGGCCGTCCGCACGATAATCTGGCTCATAGGCAACCTTCCAGGTGATCCACGGGTCATCCGGGGATGCGCTTACAGCAGGTCAGCGATCGCCAGGCGCGGCTCCCCCTTGGGGAAGAGCACGTCCAGCCGGTCGCGATCATCCTCCGCAACGTGTCCTGCCGCAAGATCATCGACCCCGAACCAGCCCGTGACGAGCCGCACGAAGTCGGCCGCGGGCAGCTCCAGGCTGATCACCGGGCCAGCGCCGCCCAGCGCGACTTCGGCCGTCTGCTCCTCGGTCGTCACGCGCAGTTCTCCGCCCGCGCCAAAGCACGAGGCGGCCAGGCGGGCTTCCAGCGTGGGGGCGAGCAGAGCCAGCAGGCGGGGCAGATCGTGCAGGCGCAGGAAACCCGCCCCGGTGAACTCGCGCCGCGTCCCTCCGTGCATCAGGGCGTGCCGCATCAGGCGGCTCTCCGGGTGCACGAACAACCCGATCCGTTCGGCGTTGTAGTCGCGGGCGGACTGGGCCGCCGCGCCGAGCAGCGCCTCGGCCGCGTCGGGATGATCCCCGGCATACTCGATGATCGAGAAACGCGCGGCCTCGTTCTCCAGGAACCAGTTAACCTGGCCGCTGCTGACCATCCGCAGGTAGGCCACGATCTCGCCGTCGACCTCGGCTACCAGGAAATCATCCTGGTCATAGCGGCCGATGTCGGCCAGGAAGCCCAATTGCCATTCCCAGGTCGCCTGGTCGCGGGCCAGCAGGTAGTGGCCGCGTGCGCTTTCCAGGTCATACAGGCGCATCACCGCCGCCAGGTCGCTGCTGTAGAAGCGGCGCACGCTGACCTCCTGGCCGCGCAGGCCCAGGTAGGCCGCCGCGCGGCGTTGGTAGCTGTGGCTCTGATCCATCCGGTTGGCGCGCAGGGCGTGTTCCAGATCGATCCCGCTCTCGTAGCTGGTCAGGTACAGCCCGACCGCGTATTCGTACCCCCACTTCTCGTAGAAGTTCGGGATGCCCAGGATCAGCCCCAGGGCGTCGCCGCGCTCGGTCATGCGCTGCAGGGCACGCTCGATCAGCAGGCGAGCCAGGCCCTGCCCCCGGTACGTCTCCAGCGTCCCCACGACGCCGATCTCGCCCGTCGGGATCAGGGAGTCGCCAATCCGGATCTGGCGCGGGACGACCATCACGTGCGCGGCGATCTCGCCCTGCGCCCCGTCGATCACGAAGCAGTCGGCCGGGTCGAAACCCGGAAACGCGCCATACCAGCGCGTCAGAAAATCGACATCGCCCGGCCCGTGCACCAGCCGAATGTGCTCGGCAATCCGGTCCCAGTCATCCGGCCAGCGGATATTCCGAATTTCCATGGACGCGCACCTTGAGATAGTCTTCCCGATCCAGATAGGGCCGGACTGTGCCTGCCTCGGCCACCCAGACCCCCGTGGCGAACCGGTCGACGAAGTAGCGGTCGTGGACGACGGCCAGCACCGTGCCGTCGTAGGTCGCCATGGCCTGCTCGAAGCGCTCCCGCGAGGGCACATCCAGATGATTGATCGGTTCGTCCAGTATAAGCAGATTGCAGCCCTGCGCCACTAACACCGCCAGCATCAGCCGGGCGCGCTCCCCGTAGCTCAGGTCGCGGACCGGCACGAAGACGTCATCCCCCGCGAACAGGAAGTAGTGCAGGAAGTTGCGCGCGTCGGTCTCCGACTGGGTCACGACGGCCAGGATCGTCTCCAGGGCGTTGCCGTCCGGGTCGAGCGTGTCCTGCTCCTGGGAGAGGTAACCCGCCCGCGTGCTCGGCCCGAAGCGCACCCGCCCGGCCAGCGCCGGCAGTTCGCCCATGATCGTCCGGATCAGGGTCGTCTTGCCCGTGCCGTTGGCCCCCAGCAGCGCGATCCGCTCCCCGGCGCGTAGGCGCAGGTCGATCCCGGCCAGCAGCGGGCCAGTGGATGGATAACCCACCGCCAACCCTTCCAGGCGCAGCACCTCCTGGCTGCCCGGCGCGACCTCGGCGAAATCCAGCTTCATCTGCCAGGAGAGCTTCGGCTTCTCGACTCGCTCGTCGGAGTCCAGGTAACGTTCCAGGCGCTTTTCCTTGGCTTTGGCCTTGTGGGCCACCTTCTTGGCGTAGCGGCGCTGGGTGGAATCCTTGGTCGCGTTCTCCTTGCGGACGGCGCGGGCCATCGTTTGCTGGACGTCGTGTTTGAGCCGCTCGACCTCGACCACCTGGTCGCGGTACTGGGACCACTGTTTCTCACGCGCTCTGACCACCGCCTCGACGTAGGCCGTGTAATTGCCGGCGTAACTCACCGCGCCGTGCGTGTCGGGATCGAGCGCCACGATCCGGGTCACCGTCCGGTCGAGGAAGGTGCGGTCGTGACTGACGATCAGCGCCGCGCCGGAGAAGGCCGCCAGCCAGTCCTCCAGCCATTCCAGGGCGGTGATGTCCAGGTGGTTGGTCGGCTCGTCCAGCAGGAGGAGCTGCGGCCCGGCCAGCAGCAGGCGGGCCAACCCCAGCCGGGTCTTCTGCCCGCCGCTGAGGATGCCCACCGGCCCATCCAGATCGAGTCCATCCAGCCCCAGCCCGGCCAGGATGACCGCGCTCTGTTCCGGCACGTAGAGCGCCCCCAGCCGTTCGATCTGGCCCAGCGCGCGATCGTAGGCCGCGATCACGTCCGGCGCGGTCGGGGTCTCCGCCAGGTGATGGCCCAGGGTTTCCAGCTCGGCCTCCAGCCCGGCCAGACGGCGCGCTTCCGGGTAAAGCAGGTCGCGGATGGTCTGATCGGGCGGCGGCTCCAACCCCTGCGGCAGATAGCCGACCCGCAGATCGGGGGGAGTGAAGCTCACCCCGCCGCCGGAAGGAGTCTCTTCCCCGGCGACGATGCGCAGCAGCGTGGTCTTGCCGCAGCCGTTGGGGCCGATCAGGCCCACCCGCTCGCCGGGATTGACTACCAGGCTGACATGGCTCAGGATGACCTGATCGCCGTAGCGTTTGCTGATTTGACTGACCGTAAGCATGAGGCCGGCGTCCTTTCGGATAGGAGCGCGGGCGCTGCCTGCTGCCGGGCATAGCCAGCAATGGGGCAAACCAAAAAGCCGCAGGCAGACGCCCGCGGCTTGGTTTTTGTCTGAGTGAAGTCGAAAGCTGGTCGCGCGGCGGCGGCAGCGAAGCAACATCAGGCTCCCGCCAGGGCGGAAACCGGCAAGACAAAAGGGCGCGGTGCGTCCTCTGTTATGCGCTGTTGCTGCGAACTGTCACGGGAAACCTCCTGCTGCGCCGATACTGTCCCCCATTGTACGGGACGCCCGCGCATGGTGTCAATAGTGCTAGAAGCAAGGAATAGGGCACAGATAACACGGATAAAGCACGGATTCGCGCGGATAGGGCAAAATCAGGATTTGTCCTCCTGCGTTCGAATCCGTGCCAATCCGTGATCCATCCGTGGCATCCGTGCCCCATTCGCCTTTCCCTCGATTCTACGCAGAGCGCTGGCCTGCTCCCTGCACACAAATTCCACATTCCTTCCAGATCATTTTACGAGCCTTCCACCGCTTCTCCACACGCGCCCCGCAGAATAAGGACAGCGTGTTGACCTGAACGATTGACACCAAGCGAAGACGATAACCCTAGGAGATGGTACGATGTTCAAGAAAGCGGCATTTGTGACGACCCTGGCAGTGGTGATGACGAGCGCGATCTTCGGCGCGTCGGTGGCCCTGGCGGATGGCGGCGACAGCCTCATCCCGGTCTACACCGAAGGCAACGGCTGGGCTGACTGCTTCGCGGACGGGCGCCTCAACAGTTGCGACCTGCTCGCCCCGCTGGGCATCTACGTCACCCGCGAGACCACGCTCGACGTGGACGCGAACGGCGTCCCGGCCTGGAACGATGACGGCACCCCCGCCTACAAGGATGTCGTGACCGGGATCGAGCTGTGGGGTGCTGCCTCCGGCTACGCCAACGAGACTAAGATCCTCAGCATGTCGGTTGAGGACATCCAGGCGGCCGTGGCGGCCGGCAACGGCGCGGACGTGATCCTTGCCAAGAACGACGGCTACACCTTCGGCTACTCCGCCAGCGGCTACTTCTGGGTCACCGCGCCCGATGGCTACAGCTTCGTCTGGGAAGGCGCGGACCTCCTCGGCTAAAATCCCTCGATTGCTCCTCCCCCATGTGAGAGGCAGGGTCAGGCCCCTGCCTCTCTCTTTTTGCACCGTTCCCCGGCCCG
>JARKOQ010000150.1 GCA_029976005.1 Aggregatilineales bacterium
CGGGCCACCCAGGTCATCCGCAAACGCGCCTTTTGTTTGCTCGATACCCTTACCGATAGGCCGGCCCTGATCCGCGCCTTGGAACGCACGGTCATGGTGATGGCCAACACCTGTGGACTATCCAAACGGGCCGCTCAACCCTTGACGTATCAACGTTGGATTGAGGCGGCCCATGGCTAAACTTGGTGCATATGGGCCACCACCGAGCCCGACCCCACATCCACCTGCATCAACTCCGTCACGTTGGCCACCCACAGGCTTGCCCCATCCCAAGCCAGCGCACCGGGCATATACCCTACCGGAACCTCGATCACCACCTTTCTTGAACCCACATCCACCTGCATCACAGTTCCCTCTGGGCTTCCAGGCTCCTGGTTGGCCACCCACAGGCTCGTTCCATCCCAGGCCAATGCGACCGGCTTATGTCCCACAGCCACAGTGGATACCACCGTAGCCGACTCCACATCCACCTGCATCAACGTGTCATTACCCGAATCAGCAACCCACAGGCTGGACCCATCCCAGACCAAGGCACTTGGCACTCCCCCTACGCGAAACTCGGCCACCACCTCACCTGAACTCACATCCACCTGCAGCACCCTGCTGAATTGAGTAACCCACAGTGTTGATCCATCCCAGGCCAGTGCCGCCGGTACATCGCGCAGCGGTAGTTCGTCGACGACCGCGCCTGACTCTCCGTCCACCCGCAGCAGTAGTTCCAATCCCCAGCTAGCCACCCACAAGCTCGTTCCATCCCAGGCCAACGCCGTAGGCACCCACTGTGGTGCGACGAAGTACACGTCAGCCTGGCCCTCAGCGATCCATCCGCTGACAGCAGCCGTCTGGATACGCCACCATTGGAAACCATTAGCGCAGATCGGACCTTCCAGGATGTCGAACCGCGTTCCCTCACGCAGAGCGGCTAATCGGCTGGTATTGAGACCCGGTGCTTCCCGTACACTGAGTGGTTCTCCATCGAAAAAGCTCACCCACCCCTGACCACCTACTGCCAGGCGCGATGGGGGAGCGTCGCCACAGTCCTGGAACATAGACTCTAGTCGATCCCCCCTCGCATTACCGATTATCGACGCACCCGCATCACTGCTCGTGCGCACGGCCGTGTCATTCACCATACTATCCAGCCACGCGATTCGATGACTGGGAACACTCAGAAGCGCGGCTGTCGTCTGTTGCGAAATATCAGCAGCAACCTGTCGCGCACCAACATGCCGGATAGCCTGACTGCTCACCATCAGCGCCACCAACGTCGCGAGCGCCAATACCCCCACGCACGCCCCACTACCCTGCAGGTTTTTTCGCCAGCAGACAACTGCCCTCCTAAAAGACGCAAGAGCCGTCACTGAGAACTCTTTCTTTTTTTTCGAGTAGCTCGAGTAGCTGATGAAGATGTGCTTGGTCATATCATCCCCCACTTCTCCACAGTTACTCAGATTCTACTCCCCTTTACCCCGTCGTCTTCATCCCTGCCGCGATGCCGTTGACCGTCGCCAGGACCAGCTCCGCGCGGGCGGCGGTGTCGTTCGGGTCGAGGTCGCCCCGGCGCAGGTCGCGCAGGAGGGCCACCTGGATGAAGTTCAGCGGGTCGATGTATGGGTTGCGGCGCTCGATCGAGCGCTGGATGACGGGCGCATGATCGAGCAGGCGTTCCTGCCCGATGATGGCGTTAACGTAGCGGCAGGCCAGGGCGTGTTCGGCCTGGATCGCGCCAAAGATACGATCGCGTAGTTCCGCGTCCGCCACCAGCCCGGCGTAGGCTGCGGCGATGCCCATGTCCGCCTTGGCGAGATCGAGTTCCACGTTGTCGATCAGGGCCGCGAAGAACGGCCACTCGCGGTACATGGCCCGCAGGGTGTCCGCCCCCGCGCCATCCGCGTCACAGGCGGCCAGGGCCGTCCCCACCCCATACCAACTGGGAATGATGGCCCGGTTCTGCATCCAGGAGAACACCCAGGGGATGGCCCGGATCGACTCGAAACCGCCCTGGGCGCGCCGGACCGGGCGCGAGGCGATCGGGAGCTGGCCGATATAGTCGATCGGCGTGGCCTGTTGCCAGTACTCCAGAAAGCCCGGCGTCTCGTAGACCAGCGTCCGGAAGGCCGCCTGCCCGGTCGCGGCCAGGGTATCCATCGCCGCGCGCCACTCTGGGCGAACCTCCGTCCCACCCGGCGTTGCGCCGACCAGGAGCGCGGCGTGCATGACCTGCTGGAGGTGGCGGCGGGCGATCCCGGCGTTGCTGTAGCGGTAGGCGATCACCTCGCCCTGCTCGGTGATCTTGAGCGGGCCGTGCATGGCGGCCGGCGGCCCGGCCAGGATGGCCCGGTTGGTCGGCCCCCCGCCGCGCCCGATACTGCCCCCGCGCCCGTGGAACAGCTCCAGCACGATCCCACGCGCCGCGCACAACTCCCCCAGGCGCTGCTGGGCCACGTACAGCCCCCAGTTGGACGAGAAGTAGCCGCCATCCTTGTTGCTGTCCGAGTAGCCGAGCATGATCTGCTGGCGGTCGCCGCGGCGGGCCAGGTGGGCGCGGTAAGCCGGGTTGTCGAACAGGGCGGCCATCACATCCGGAGCGGCCTCCAGGTCGTCCACGGTCTCGAACAGCGGCACCACGTCCAGCGCGTCCGCCGCGCCGACCTCGGTCGCGAACAGCAGCAGGGCCAGGGCGTCGCTGGGGGCTTCGCTGCGGCTGGCGATCACCGTGTCGATGGCGTGCCGCCCATAGCGCCGGTGGGCCTCGGCCACCATCCGCCAGGTAGCGATGATCATGCGCGTGTCGGGGTCGAAATCCTGCTCAACCGAGGCAATCGCCGGGAACAAGGGGCGGCGGCTGAGGATTTCGCGGGTCAGGAGGGCCTGCTTCTCCGGCTCCGGCAGCGCGGCGTAATCGTCCACCAGCCCATAGGCCCGGAAGAGCGCCGCCAGCGCCGCCCGGTGCAGGCGCGCGTCCTGGCGCACCTCCAGCGGGGCCAGGATCAGCCCGAACAGACGCACCTGGTCGAACAATCGCATCAAGGCCCCCCCGGCCACGTGGCTGCCCTGGTGCTCGGCCAGGCTCTCGGCCACGAGGCGCAGTTCGGCCAGCAGGTCGTCGCGATGGCGGTAGACGCCACGCCGCAGGCGGCGGTGGATCAGGGCCAGCTTCTGGCGGTACGGCTCGCCGGGGTAACGCTCGCGCAGCGGGTCGTCCTCGGGAATGGAGAACTGCACCAGGCCGGAGACGTCCACCTCGGAGGTGGCCTGGGTCAGGTGGTCGCGCAGGAAGGCCAGCTCGGCCAGGTAAACGCGCCGGACGGCCCGCGCCTGGCGTTCCAGGGCGCGCAGGGTGGCGGCCGGAGTCACGTTGGGGTTGCCGTCGCGGTCGCCGCCGATCCAGGAGGCATAGGTCAGCACCGGCGGCAGGTCGCGCCAGTCCGCCTCCGGGTAGGCCTCGCTCAACGCGCCGCGCAGGTCGTCGTTGATGTCGACCACGGCGTCCATAATGACCGAGGTCAGGAAGTACAGACCGAAGTCCACCTCGTCCAGCACCGAAGGCGACGCGGCGCGAGTCGGCCGGGTCTGCCACAGTTCCTCGATCGTCTCGGCCAGCGAGGCTTCCAGGGCGCGCTGCTCGCGGGGCAGCAGCGGCTCGCGGTCGCGGGCAGCCAGCAGGTGGGCGATGTGGCGCAGCTTGACCAGCACCTCCTTACGCTTGGCCTCGGAGGGGTGCGCGGTCAGCACCAGCCGGACGCGCAGCCGGTCGAGCAGGCCGCGCACCTGAGCCGCGTCCAGCCCGGCGGCCTTGAGGTCCGCCACCGCCGCGCCGATCGACTCGCCCAGGCCGCCGGCCGCTTCGCGCTCGCGCAGGACACGCAGGCGCTGCTGATCCTCGGCAATATTGGTGAGCTGGAAGAAGCTGCTGAAGGCCTTGACCAGCACGCGCAGCGCGGCCGGGTCGAGGCCGTCCAGCGCGGCGACCAGCCCGGCCTGGGCGGCGGCTTCGCCGGCGCGGCGGGCCTTGGCCAGGCCACGCACATGCTCCACCAGGGCCAGGGCGGCCTCGCCGTGCTGTTCGCGGATGATCGTGCCGAGCAGCCCACCCAGCAGCCGGATGTCGGCGCTGAGCGAATTGGGAGTATCGGGCATGTCGCGCTCCTTGTGCCCCGTCAGACTTTGGCCGCCAGCACCCATTCCCGGCACTCGGCCACCGCCGCGTCGATCTCCCAGCGCGGCACGACCTGGTTGCGGAAGGCCTCGGCGACCGGGGCCAGCATGGCCGCGGCCAGCGGCGACTCCTTGACGTGCGCGGCCAGCCATTCCTCGCGCTCGCCGGGGTCCATCAGGAGCAGCGTGGCGCTGGCCTCCTCGAACAGGCGCACCATCCAGCGGTAGCCCCACAGCAGAATCCGCCCGCCGGGGGCCAGGTGGCGCACCGCCGCGTCGCGCAGGCGGTTGATCTGGGGCAGCAGGGCCGCGTCCAGGCGCGGCCAGGTATCCAGAAAGATCGTGTCGTAGCCGGCCGGCTCGGCCTGTTCCAGGTAGACCGCGATGTCGCCGATCACGAAGCGCAGCGGCACGCCGCGCGCCTCCATGACCTGCTTGAGCAGCGGCCCGACCAGCTTGAGCACGATCGGGCTGCGCTCGATGATGGTAAAGGACGCTGCCTCCGCCACGTACTGCGGGTAGAGGCCCAGCCCGGCCCCGCCGACCAGAATGTGGCCCCGGCTGCGCCGGGCATTGTGGACCATCATGGCCCGTTCCTGGGGCGTGTCGGACATCCACAACGTACCCGCCGGATCGTAAAGCAGGCGCACGTCGAGGGGCGGGTCGAGGCGATACACCTTGCCGAAGACGTGCGCCTCCGAGGCACGCTCGCGCGTCACCCGGTAGCCGCCGTCGTACTCGCCCGGCGGCACCTGGAGGATCGGGATGTCCAGCCAGTCGAGCGTCCACACGGCGTCGTCAAAATCGGGGTCGAATCCCTGCGGCAGTTTCAACGCAATCACCTCACTCCGCGCAAACCAGACAGTCCAAGTATTGTATCTTACCGGCCGCGCGGCGAAAAACTGCGATCGCCATCAGCGCAGGGCAATCGCATCAAAAACAAAATGAACCGCCAAAACGCCAGGAACACCAGGAAAAACGCAGAGAAAAACGAAAATCGGGAAAACTTGCGCCACTGAAGCCGCGAATCGAAAGCTGGTGAACTGGTTTGCCCGCTGTGTCCTTCGTGTCCTCTGGGGCGAGATGTCTTTTGCGATTTGATGCGATTGCCCTGGCCATCAACGCAAATACAAGCCCGTCCGGTACGGCCAGATGGGTCGGTGACCCGTCCCTGCACAGACGCGCCCTGCTCCGGCCTCTGGTCTCATGTTCGCCTCGACGCTTGGACGCCTGCCGCTTCGACGCTTTTCTCTGGCCTCTGGTCTCCTGGTCTCCCGGCCTCCTTAAGTTGTATTTTGGTGTGAGTGCCCCAAAGCCACCCTTGAGAAAAGATGCATGGCGCGAATTTTGCCCTATAATGGAACCGGCCCTGTATTCCACTGGCAGCCTTGCCTTGCCCATCTGCCAGCCGCCAAAGAGAGTCCGCCCGGCATGACCATTCGCATGCCCGTTCGCCTCCGCGCCCTCGCCAGCCTGCTCGCGCTGGTCGTCCTGTTTGGCCTGGCCGCGCCGTTGCCTGCCGCGCTGGCCCAGGGCGGCGACTGCGGAAACGCGCCGGCGGCCCGTCTGATCGTCGGCGGGCGTGGGCGGGTCGTGATCGGGCCGGGCGAGCAGCTCCGGCTGCGAATTGGGCCGGGCCTGGGCAGCATTTCGATCGGCGCGCTGGTCGAAGGCCAGACTTTCACCGTGCAGAATGGCCCGCGCTGCGCCGATGGCTACCGCTGGTACCAGATCGCGCTGGCGGATGGCACCCTGGGCTGGATCGCCGAAGGCAGCGGCGAGATTTATTTCGTCAGCCCGATTCGCGTCGAGGCCCCCACCCCCAACCCAACCGATACCACCTGCGCGGCGGTGCTGCCACCTTTCGGCGCGGCGGGGGACGTCCTGGTCGTCACCCAGGCCGGGCAGCCGGTCGACGCGCGCGCCCTGCCCGCCCTGGATGCCGAGATACTCGGCCGCTGGTGGGCGGGCCACCTGTTCACGATTCTGGACGGCCCGGTCTGCGGCAGCGGCCGCTGGTGGTGGCACGTCAGCCTGCCCGATGCCCGCACCGGCTGGATTCCGCTGGGCGACAGCGCGCAGTACGACGTGGCCCTCCTGCCGCCCACGCCGACTCAGACGCCCAGCCAGACACCCAGCGCCACGTTCACGCCCAGCCCGACATCGACTCCGCGCCCCACGCTGACATCGACTCCCAGCCCTCTGCCATCGCCCACGCCGACCGCGACCGTGACGGCCTCGCCGACCATGACGGTCTCACCGACCACGACGGCCAGCCCAAGCGCAACGGCCACCCCAACCATGACCGCCTCGTCCACCTGGACGCCCACCGCCCTGCCCACGGCCAGCCCGACTCTCGTTCCGACCGGGACACCCACCGAAACCGCGCCGGTCGAGATGACGCCGGTTTCGGCCGCGACGCCGATTGTCCTGCCCAGCCCCACGCCCCGCCCCGGCCCGCTGGCGGAGCGTTTCTGCCTGGCCTGGGCGGATGGCGACGGCCTGCATCTGGCCGCCCACGGCCAGACCGCGACCCTGGGCCGGACCGACAGCCTGGGCCTGCCGGACACGCGCGGAGTTAGCGCGCTGGCGGTCTCCCCCGATGGGCGCTGGCTGGCCGTGCTGGCCGTCGACACGCCGCAGCGCATCCCGGCCGTGCGCCTGTACGACCTGGGGAACGGCCGCCAGGTGGCCGAAGCCGCCCAGCACGGCCTGAATCGGACCGGCGGCACAACCCCGCGCCTGGTCTGGGCGCCGGACGGCAGCGCGGTGCTGATCAACGGCCAGAACCCCGACCGGAGCGACCGGCCGGCCGTGTGGGCTTTCGCGCTGGATGGGACACTGGAGCGCCTGCCGCTGGACGGCTGGCAGGTCGCCGGGCCGACGCCCGCCGGCGACCTCCTGGGCCTGCTCCAGCCCGATGGCTGGGGGGCGGCGATCTACGATTGGGCCGGAAAGCAGATCGTGCTGGAAGCCGCCCCGGCCGCCGAGCCGTCCGCCGGCGCCCGGCCGGGTACCCAGGCGGCCTGGCTCTCCGGGGGACGGCTGGCGGCCTATTTCAGCCAGTCGGGCCTGATCGCCCAGGTCGCCCTGCTGGATGTCACCCGGCTCACCGCCGAAGTCACTCCCCTGGGTCGCCCGGTCGTCAGCGCGGCCTGGTCGCCGGACGGGGCGTGGTTCGTCTACACCCTGAGCAGCGGCAGCCTGTGGCTGTCCGGCGCGCCGGACGCCCTGGGCAATCTGATGCTCCCCCTGAGCGCGCAGGAAACCAGCACCTTCCGCTTCCGTTGGGCGCCGGAGGGTCAGGTCCTGCTCTACGATAACCCGGCCCTGCCCGACCAACCGCTGGTGGCGCTCGACCTCCAGACCGGCGCGACCGCGGCCCTGGCCCCGGCCAATCGGGTGGAGTATGAATGGGTGGAAGGCCACACCCTGCTGGCCGCGACCAACAACCGCGCCGAGGGCCTGATCAACCAGACCAGCAGCGAGTGGTTCCGCCTGATCGATCCCCTGAGCGGGGAAGAGACGCCGGTCGTCAGCCTGACCCACATCCTGTTCCGGGCCTATACGGCCGCACCGCAAGGCTGCCTGTTCCCCTCCCAGACCGGCCCATGAGTGCCCGTCTTCGCCTGCGCTTATACGCCGCCTGGCTGGCGCTGGGCTGCCTGCTGATCGGCCTCGCGGCCTGCGCGCCCACCCTCACGCCAACCCCGTCGCCCACCCTGGCCCCCACGCCCTCCACCGGACGCCTGAGCGCGGCCTGGGTCGACGCCGGGAATCTGCTCGTCTGGCGCACCGGCGAAGCGGCCCCGCGCCGGATCGCGTCCGGGGCCGTGATCCAGCCCATCCTCGGCCCGGACGGCAGCCGGGTCGCCTTCACGCGCGGGCCGCGTGGCAGCGCGCTGTCCCTGTGGGCCGCCGACCTCGACGGCGTGGCCGAGCGCGAACTGGCCGGCCCCGACGAACTGGCGATCGACCTCGATCCCGCCCAGGGCGCCCGCCAGATCGGCCAGGTGGCCTGGCTCGATGCGCGGACGGTGATCTTCAACACGCTGATCGTCCCTAGGACACCGGGGCCGGGCGGCCGCAAGGCCGACGACCTGTGGCGGGCCGACGCCCAGACCGGCGCGATCACCCGTCTGCTGGCCGACGGCCAGGGCGGCGACTTCGCCATCAGCCCGGATGGGACCGCGCTGGCGCTGGTCACGCCCGGCGCTTACGGCGCGGCCCAGGGTCTGATCCGCCTGGTCGATCCCCAGGGCCAGCCCTTGACCGAACTGCTGTCGTTCGAGGCCGCCAGTACGGCCAGCGAATACGCCTTCTACCCATCCGTCCACTGGCTGGCCGATTCGAGCGCACTGCTGGTCGCCATCCCCGACCGCGACCTGATCTACCCGCCCGGCGCAGGCGAGACGCCCCGCCTGGCCGCCCTATGGCGGCTGACCCCGGACGGCGCGGCTGAGCCGCTTGGAAGCGTCCCGGCGACCTTCTTCGGCCTACCGCGCTGGTCGCGGGATGGCGACTGGCTGACTTACCTCCAGCAGGAAGGCGTCCCGGCCGACAACCGGCTTGGGCTGGTGCTGGCCCACGGCGACGGCACGCAGCCCACCCCGCTGGTTTCCGGCGCGGTCGGCGCGCTGGAGCCGCCCGTCTGGGACGCCAGCGGCTTCACTTACACCTTCGGCGCGCCGGGCCAGGTCTGGCGCGTCCAGCCCGGCCGGCCACCGATCCCCTTCGCCGGGGGCGACCCGGCCTTCGCCCTGCGCTGGGCCGACGCGACGACCGCCGTGTATGCCTCCGCCGCCACCACGCCCTACGAACTACGCCTGTTCGACCTGGACAACCCGATCCCGGCGCGGATCGCCGTGGTCGGCGGCGCGGCGGAAGGCGGCTTCCCGGCCTTCGACGCCGTGCGCATCCCCTGACCGCAACCCAATCCCCTCCCCCGGCGTATAGCATTATGGCAGGGCCGGATTACTCTGGCGCTCTCGCAAACAGGAACGGCCCCCGCCTTTGTGTGAACTGACTGCCGTCCACTGATCGCTGTTTTTGAAGAGGGGAACTCCTGATGGAACGCACTCGTGGGTATCGTTCATTGTTCTGGCCGCTGCTGTTGATCGGCGTCGGCCTGGTCTGGCTGTTGGGCAACCTGGGCGTGATCTCCGCCGCCAACCTCAGCGTGCTGGCGCGCCTGTGGCCGCTGTTCCTGATCGCGATCGGCCTCGACCTGCTGATCGGCCGCCGTTCGGCCCTGCTGGGAGCGCTGATCGGCCTGGGCACCGTCGTGCTGGTGGTCGCCCTGATGCTGGCCGGGCCATCGCTCGGCTGGAGCAGCAACCTCGACGTGCGCTCGGATTCGTACAGCGCCCCGCTGGATGACGCCAGCAGCGCCCGCGTCGACCTCAACCTGTCGGTCGGGACAAGCACCGTCCGCCCGCTGGCCGATTCGACCAACCTGATCGAGGCCGATCTGCGCTACGTGGGCGAGATCGACTTCCGCGTCGAAGGCGGCGCGGAGCGGGTGGTCAGCCTCGGCCAGCGCGGAGAGGTCAACGTCGGCTTCAACCCGTTCGGGTTCTTCCTGCCCTGGAATGGGAACAACGATCTGCGCTGGGACGTCGGGCTCAGCCCGGCTGTGCCGATGGCGCTGTCCATCCACAACGGCGTCGGCGAGGCCAACCTGGACCTGAGCAGCCTTCAACTCACCAGCCTGTCGCTCAACGGCGGCGTGGGTGAAATCCATGCCACCCTGCCCGCCACCCGCGCGCCTTACCGCGCCACCGTGAACAACGGCGTCGGCGAAGTCAGCCTGACCATCATGCGCGGCGCGGCGCTCGACCTGACCGTGAGCGGCGGCGTGGGCGGCCTGACCATCGATGTACCGGACGGCGCGGCGGTGCGCCTCACCAGCCAGGGCGGCCTGGGCGACCTGAACCTGCCGGGCGACCTGGTGCGGATCAGCGGCCAGGATCACGAGGGTGTCTGGGAGACCGACGGCTTCAGCCAGGCCGAACTGCCGATCACGATCGAATACAACGGCGGCGTTGGCGGGCTGACCGTGCGCTAGTTCGCTCATTCGAAGTTCCAGTTCAGCACGGACCGAAATATCCAAAATAACAGCGGCGACCCGAGAAGGTCGCCGCTGCGATTCATGTCCTCAGCGCCGGGGGAATTTACTCCGGCCGGACGCGCACCACGTACTCGCCCGTTCCCTCGCCCTGGCCGCCGACCAGCAGGCTGTACTGGCCGTCGAAGGGTATGTAGGTATCCCCCGACCGGGCATTCACACCGTCCTCGTTATCGAAGATGCCCAGCAGCTGGCCCCGATCGTCGTACAGCTCGAAGAAGGGGTCCAGGTCGCCGGAGGTGGCGTCCACCTCGAAAACCAGCACGTCCCCACCCTTCACCGGGACGGCGAAGACGTGGCGCGTGTCCGGCGCGGTCACTTCCCCGGCCATCTCGCCCGCACTGTTCACCAGAGTGAGCGTGCCGCCGCCGCCCCAGTCTTCCGGCGGGAAGCGGGTCAGTTCGGCTACCACGTCCCCTGCCCCAGCCACAATCTCAACCCGGATTTCGTACGTCCCATTGGTCAGCAGCCCATACTGCGGGATGCGCTCGGCCTCGCCGGGACCGCCTCGGTCGACGACCAGCAAGTCCCGGTCGGCGTCGCGCAGGCTGACCCGGATGTCCAGCACCTCCTGCTGGGGAGTGACGGTCAGCCCGAAGGTCTGCAAGCGCTCCCCCGCGAACAGGAAGCGGGCCGGGACCTCCGGCAGCAGGGCCGCGCCGAGTGGTTCGTTCAGCCGCAGTGTCCCGCCGCCCAGCGGCAGGCCGGGGGTGGCGGTGGGCAGGGGAGTCGCGCTGGGAGGCGGCGTCTGGGTAGGCGGAGCCGGAGTCGGCGTCGCGGCCGGCGCGGCGGGCGTCCCTGTACAGCCCGCCAGCAACCACACGGCCGGCAGCACCATCAGCGTGATCAGCCAGTACGGCGCGCGCCGTTTGTTCTTTCGCATGGCGTCCCTCCCCGCCCCGTCAGGAGCGTCAGTTACCCGCGGTCAGCAGCGGGATCAGGTCCTCGCCGACCACGATCTGGATATCGTACACCGTGGCATTGTCATTGCCCGGCTGGACGCGCGTCACCGGCAGCCCCATCAGCGAAGCCAGCAGCCGGGCGGTGTACGGATGGTTAGTATAGTCCTTGATGCTCGTCTCGCGCACGTCCGAGGCGGTGGCGTTGCCCACCTCGCCCACGCTGAAGCCCTGGGCGGTCAACCAGTCGCGGGCCAGCCCGGCCAGCCCCTGGGTCGTCGTGCCATTCGCCACGCTGAGCGTTACCGTCTCGCTGGCGGCCAGGGCGCGCAGATCGTCCTGAGTCATGGGCGAGGAGCTGAACAGGTCTTGCAGCAGGTTGCGCGCCGACGCGCCATTCAGGCGGAGCACCTGATCTCCGCTGGCCGTCGTCTCGAAGTTGACATAATGCGCGTCCAGCACGGCCTGGGTGATGTTCTCCTGAGGGATGTCCTGCACCAGCAGGGCCAGACTGGCGATCTCCTCGAACGAGAGCGTGGTCTGGATATCCTGCCGGGCAGAAGCCCAGAGCTGCGCCGCCTTGCCCAGCAGAGCCTGAACTCCGCCCAGGCTCAACACCCGGTCGCGGACGGCGGTGATCACCTGCTGCTGGCGCGCGGCCCGGTCGAAGTCGCCGCCCTGGGTGTGGCGGGTGCGCGCATACTGGAGGAGTTGCTCGGCGTTCATGTCCTGGCAGCCGGGATCGAAATGGACGGTGATCACGCCATAGCTGCCGTCCGGGTAGGCGTCGTCGTGGATCGGCTCCGTCACGCAGATTTGCACAGGAGCGACGGCATCGACCGCCGTCAGGAACAGGTCGAAGTTGATCCGCACGGTGTGGTCGATGCGCAGACCCAGGTTGGCCTGGATCGCCGCCGCCGCCAGGGCCGGCCCGCCGCCCGGATATTCGTAGGCGTCGCCGATCGAATTGGCGGTGTTGATCCGGCCCGGCTCGAAGCCGGGGATGGACACCCACAGGTCGCGCGGGATGGACAGCATCACCGCCGTGCGCCGCACGGGGTCGACGCTCACGATCATGATCGAGTCGGTGCGGAAGGGGCCTTCCTCGCCGCGGCGCTGGTCGATGCCCAGCAGCAGGATCGTGACCCGCGCCGGATCGGACCAGACCTCGACCGCGCCCAGGCCCGAGTCCGCGATCGCCTGGGCGGTCGCCGTCGCGTCCACCTCGGCCGCGCCGATGGGAGTCGCGCCCTCGACCGTTGCCACGGGCGGCGGCGTGATTGGAGCCGCCGTCGAATACAGCCCGATCGGCGTCGGCGACGGCCGCAACCCCAGCGGATCGAAGACCGGCAGATCGGCAATTTCGCCGGCCTCGATGGTCAACTGGCGCACCGCCGTATAAGCCAGCATCCCCGCCCCAACTGTCAAGACCGCGATCAGGAAGATCACGGCCAGAATACGCCATGGAGAACCACGCATGCTCTTGTCTACCCTGTTGTGAACGTCATCGCTAAACGGCCCCGATCCGGCCTGGAATGGAGCCTCTCGTCAAGCGAGGTATTATACCCCGGCCGCGCCAGCCTGCTGTACCCTGACCTGACGCCCGCCTGACGGCGCCGTGCACCGCCTCAGAGGCCTCGATCGAACCCGGTTTCAATTCAACACGGCTTGGACGGATGGCACGGATGAGCACGGTTTTCAGGATAAAAAGCCGTGCATATCCTTCCAATCCGTGTCATCCGTGTTGAGTTGAAAATCCGATCGGCGGCTATTGCCACCGGTTATTGCCACGCGGCCCAGGGGTCATCGGGATCACGCGCGCCGTAGATCACGGTCAGCCGGATCTCGTCCACGAAGACGCGAAAGGCGTAGCCGTCCCCGTTCAGACGCAGGCGCGTCCGGAAGGGCAGGCGCAGCCAGGCGTAGGCAATCGCCCGGCGCTCCTGGCGATTTGATTCATGGAGCATGCTGAAGTACCAGCGCGGCATGATCGTGCGCAGCCAGTCCACCCGGCTGATGGCATACGCACTGACAAAGCAAAAAACCGCCAGCGCGGACGCGCTGGTGCGCAGCACCACACCGGTCAGGAGGAAGGCCAGCAGCAAACAAAAGGCGCCCAACGCCAGGGCCAGCCGCACCAGGGGATAGACCTTGTGCTCCTCGCCATACTCGCGGAAGTTCGCCATCATCGAGTCCTTATACAGCCCACCGACGATGGCCCCGTAGTAGAGCACCGCCCCCAGCGCAATCAGCGCCAGCAGACCGACCGACCAGTACATCAACATGGCTGTTCCACCTGTGCCGGACGGCTTCCTCCGTCCTCTAGGACGCCGTGTCCCTGCCTCAGTCGCCGCACTTGGGCATGTAGTAGAGCGCCTCGCGCGCGGCGATATACAACCCTTCCGCCCGCGAATCCACCGCCAGCCCGCTCAGATCGCGGAAGCTGGTATCGTCCGGCGCGCGATAGCTGCGGATGAACGTCCCGCCCACCGTGGTCTCGTGGATGGTCAGGTTGCGCGCGTCCAGCACGTAGAAGCCCGGCGAGATCAGCCCCATGTCCAACACCAGGCCGCTGGCGCTACCCAGCGCCCCGACCCCGCCGCCGGGCAGATTCGAGAACTGGAACAACTGCTCCTCGCCGGAATAGAACTTGAGCACCGCGCCGTCATCCCGCAGCACGAATACGTTGCCAGACTGGTCGATCGCCATATCGACCGCGTGGGTCAGATTGGGGTGATTATCGCCCACGAAATACTCTTCGGGTGCGGCCGGGTACTCGCCCGCCGTCGGCTGGTAGCGCCAGATCTGGTTGGCGGGCGGATCGAGGATATACAGGCGGCCCTGCCAGGTTTCGATGGAAACCGGCCGTACCCAGCGATCGGCCCCGATCAGGGCCTGGGCCGTCGCCGGAGGGAAGGTCGGCTGGTAGGTCACCAGCAGGCCGCGCGAATCCAGGGCCAGCAGGGCATTCCCCCGCGCCCCGCCCTCGCTCAGCCAGGCAATGTCGACCAGGCTGCGCACCACGTATTCACCGACGGCCGAACCGCGCTGAACCAGCACCTGGGACTGGCGGTTGAGGGCCGTCCCGGCGTCGTTGAGCGAGTCGCGGTACAGCGTGCTGCGCGTCACGTCCAGCGTATAGAGGTCGACGCCGTTGCGCAGGATCGGCCCGCGCACGCTTGCCCCGGAATCGTAGCGGCGCAGCAGCACCATCCGGCAGCGCGTCACGTCCGCGAACTGGTCGATCGCCCGCTGCGCCTCGTCGCGGACGGCCAGCAGGACCGGATCGTTCGGGCGGCGCGGTAGACACAGATTGACCGCTTCCATCACCCCGTACCAGGCCTGCCGGGCATCCCCCGACCCGCTGGCCTGAATTCCCTGCGCGATCTGCTGGGCGGTCTGGGCCTGCGACAGACAGCGCTCGAACGCGGTCTCGTCCTGTGAGGTCAGGGCGAAGGCCACCACCAGCAGGGCCACCGCCACCGGAATCAGGATCGTGATCCCGGCCGCGACCGGGGTGGGCAACATCGGCGGGCGGCCCGGCTCCGGCTCCGGCAGCATGCGCCCCAGGAGGCGCTGCAAACCGCCAATACCCGAGGCCAGCCGCAGCAGAAAGCGGCGAATCGCGGCCAGCACGCGCCGGGCAACCCGCACGAACACATTCCGGCTCTCGGCCTGGAGGCTATCCAGGGCCGGACGGGCCGCTTCCGCCGCGCCGACGAGCGCCGTCCCGCCCGCCTTGCCACGCGCCACCAGACCGCGCAACCGCGCGCCGGACTTGCCCTCCACGCCTTCCGCCGCCTCAGAGAGCGGCCGCACGGCGGGCGGGCGCTTATCAGCCTGTTTGCCGCCGCGCAACCTGCCCAGCAAACCGCCGGAGCGGGCCGCGCGCGGCCCGGCAGCAGGGGGGGGGGACTCGGCCGGAACAGCCGCCGGGGTCGCCGCCGAAGCCGTGGATGGCGCGGGTTCGGGCGCGGCAGGTTCCTGGCGGACAGGCTCCGCCGGGGCAGCCTTCGCGGCAGCAGGCTCCGGCGCGGCCGGTTCCGGCACCGGTTCCGGCGGGACGAACTGCATGATCAGCACCGCCGAGGAAACCATCTCCTGCGTTTTCAGCCGGTTGATGGCCGCCTGGATCGTGGATTGCAACCCGACGATGTGCAGGGCGGCGCGGGGAACCGCCGCCAGGCTGGCGTCGCTCAGCGCGGCCAGATGGCCCGGCTCGACCTTGAGGGTTTCGATGGGGGGATCGAAGTCCGTGAACATGCCCAGCGGCCGGTCTTCCGACAGGTCGGGCGCTTCGGGCGGCTCCGGCAGGGTGCGGCAGATGCCGGTCTGCCACAGCGTGACCAGCATCCCCGGCGTGCGCACCACGGTCGCCTGCTGCTCGCGCAGCACCAGGCAGCCTAGCTCCGCGTAGAATGGCTGGCGGGGGTGGGCCTGGTTGTGCTTGAACAGGTCGTCGTTGAGCGAGGTCAGCACGGTGCGCAGCGCCCCGCTGACCGGCCCTTCCTGCTCGAAGTAGCGCTGGGCGACCGTCCGCGCCATCTCCTCGTAAAAGACGGCCTTGGCGTGGGTATCCCTGGCGGGCAGCACCAGCACGAAGAGCGCGTCGCGCTCCCGCACGCGGGGCGAGCGCTTGGGCGCAAGCTGCACCAGCGCGCCGGGCGGCGGCGCGGTCACCGCGCGCCCGCCCACCACGAAGAGATGTCCGACCAACGCTTCGAGATCAATCATAGGCGTCGATGGGTAGAGTCCGGGGCCGGTCGCAGCGCACCTGGATACCCAGCTCAGAACCGAGGCTGTCCTGCAAGACGTGCTCGCTGATCAGCCCGGCCCGCAGGGGCGTGTGCAGGGACGTCAGCAGCTTGCGACGCTGCCCTCCACGCGAGGAGAGGTCCTTCAGCCGGAAATCGATATCCACCGCCCGGCCCACCGCCGTCATGGGGAAGGTGAGCGTGCCGAGCAAGGCGTGCTCTGGGTTCAGCTCGAAACGGCGCTCCAATGGCACCCGGAAAACCCCGTTCAGCGGCGCGCGCCAGCCGTTCACCTCGAAGCAGAAGGGGCCGGTGTACCCGTCCTCGGCCTCGCCCTGCATCAGCAGGCTGCGCAGGCGCACCGTGACCAGCCACAGGTCGCCGGACAGATAGCTGCGCATGTGCTCGTAGGCGGTCCGATCGCGGCACAGGGCCTCCCCGCTCACCGGAAGCGCCAGGTTGACCGCATCCGGCAGGTGCACGCCCGGCCCACCGCCCGCCGGGCCGGCCGCCGCCAGATCGCTGTAGATGTTGACCATGACCGTATCGCCCAGGTGCGGCGCGGTGACCAGGGGTTCCTCGCCGTCGATCTGGGATTCGAACACGCTGTCGCTCAGGTAGGAAAGCAGGCTCAGCCGGTGCGCGCTGCCCAGCGTGAACAGGAACGCCACCCGCGCGCAGCCGCCGCGCAGCACGTAGCGCCGGCCCAGCAGTCCGCCGCTCCCGCAGCCGACCAGGATAACCCGCTGGTGGTTCGCGTGGCGCTCCGCCAGGAGCCAGTCCACACCCTGGCCCAGCGCCTGAGCCGCCCGATCGCCGGTCTCGTGGACCGCGTAGGCATAGATATCCGCAAATCCATCCTCGCGGAACAGATCGGCCAGCGCGCTGCCGCGTTCCAGCGGCTGCGGCTGCAAGAAGATCACCGGCGGCCGCGCCGCCGCCCCGCCCTCATCGCCAAACTGGGGTTGATAGGAGTAAAAGGCCTGGCCGGGGTCGAGCCTTCTCCAGTGCAGTGAGTCCACGTCATCCAGTCCTGGAGCCGAGATGAGAATGCGTGTATTGTATCCGAAACCCCCGGTCCGAACAAAAAAGCGCCCCGCCAAAATATGGCAGGGCGCGGAACAGCGTTCAACGTGCGGCCCGGTCTAGGCTTGCGGCTCGCGCTCGTCTTCCTCGACCGCATGGAAAGTCAGCTCCTTGGCCTCCGGATCGAAGTCGACCAGGATCGTGGTCCCCAACGGGAACCCGCCGCCCAGGATGAAGTCCGACAGGCGATCTTCCACCAGGTTGGTGATCACGCGGCGCAGCGGGCGCGCCCCGTAATCGGGATCGTAGCCCTGCTGGGCCAGAAACTCCTTGGCCGCCGTGGTCACCTGGAGCAGCATGGCATGTTCCAGCAGCCGCTCGCGCACCTCGCTCAGCCGCAGGTCGACGATCTGGAAGATGTCGTCCTTGTTCAGCGGCCGGAAGACGATCACGCTGTCCAGCCGGTTGAGGAACTCCGGCCGGAAGGCCTTGCGGAGCTGATCCATCAGGGTCTTGCGCATCTCGTTGTAGCCCTGCGTCTCGATCACCTGCTGATCGGACGGCAGGCCAAAGCCCAGCGACGGCCCCTTGCGGATTGTATCCGCGCCGATGTTGCTGGTCATGATGATGATCGCGTTGCGGAAGTCCACCGCGTGCCCGCGCGCGTCGGAGAGGTGCCCCTCCTCCATGATCTGGAGGAGCATGTTGAAGGCTTCCGGGTGGGCCTTTTCGATTTCATCGAACACGACGATGCTATACGGGCGGCGGCGGATCGCTTCGGTGAGCTGTCCGGCCTCCTCGTAGCCGACGTATCCGGGCGGCGCGCCGACCAGACGGGCCACGTTATGGCGCTCCATGAACTCGCTCATGTCGAGCTGGATCAGGGCGTCCTCGCTGCCGAACAGGAATTCGGCCAGGGCCTTGGTCAGCTCGCTCTTGCCGACACCCGTCGGGCCGAGGAAGATGAAGGAGCCAATCGGGCGGCGCGGGTCCTTCAACCCGGCCCGGGCGCGGCGCACGGCCTTGCTGATGGCCTCGATGGCTTCTTCCTGGCCCACGATCCGGGTGCGCAGGTTTTCTTCCATGTGCAGCAGGCGCTCGCTCTCCTCGCCCGCGATCTGCGTGACCGGGATGCCGGTCAGCATGGAGACGACTTCGGCCACGTCCTCGGCGGTCATCCGCGACTTGCCGGTTTCCGGGTTCCAGTGCGACTGGTAGTTCTCGTACTGGTGCTCCAGCTCGTCCAGCTCGTTGCTCATATCGGTGAGCTGGTCGGCGTCGAATTCCGCCGCGCGGTCGTTGATATCCTGGCGTAGTTCCTCCATCCGGCTGAGGATGTTGCGCACCCGCATCGACTCGGCGCTCTTGTACATCCGGACGCGCGCCGCGCCTTCGTCGATCAGGTCGATGGCCTTGTCCGGCAGGAAGCGCTCGGTCACGTAACGGGCGCTGAGGTGGGCCGCGGCGTCGATCGCCTCGTCGCTGATCTCCAGGTTGTGATGCTCCTCGAAGTTGCGGCGCAGCCCCTGCAGGATCAGGATCGTCTCATCGACCGTCGGCTCGTCCACGTTCACCGGCTGGAAACGGCGCTCCAGGGCGGCGTCGCTCTCGATGTGCTTGCGGTACTCGTCGAACGTGGTCGCGCCGATGCATTGCAGCTCCCCACGCGAGAGAGCCGGCTTGAGGATGTTGGCCGCGTCGACACTGCTGCCCGCCGAGCCAGCGCCCACCAGCATGTGGACTTCGTCGATGAACAGGATGCTGTCCGATGATTTCAGTTCCTCGATGACCCGCTTCAGCCGTTCCTCGAACTGGCCGCGGTACATCGTCCCGGCCACCAGGCTACCAACGTCGAGCTGGAGCACGCGCTTGCCTTCCAGCGAGCGCGGCGTCTCCCCGCGAATGATGCGCTGGGCCAGACCCTCGACGATGGCCGTCTTGCCAACCCCTGGCTCGCCGATCAGGGCCGGGTTGTTCTTGTTGCGGCGGCTGAGGATCTGGATCACGCGCTCGATCTCGGTATCGCGGCCGATCACCGGATCGAGTTCCCCGGCTTCGGCCTTGGCCGTCAGATCGGTCGCCAGTTGGTCGACCAGCGGAGTCTTGCTCTCCCCACGGCGCTTGGCCGGGGAGCGCGATTCGCCGCTGGAAGGAGTCTCGTTGGTCGGCGGCGTCGCGCGCCGGGGAGTCTGGGTGGAGGAGGGACTCTCCTGCAAGACCCGGCGCGTGTGGCGCTTGATCTCCTCCGGGCTGACTCCCAGCCGCTTGAGCACGTCGATCGCCACGCCTTCCGGCTGGCGAACCAGACCCAGCAGCAGGTGTTCCGTGCCGATGTAATGATGACCCAGGCGGCGCGCTTCATCGACCGCCAGTTCCAGCACCTTCTTGGTGCCGGGGGAGAGTTCCAGACGTTCCGTCGCGCGCTCGCCTGAACGGGACAGGCGCTCGACCAGGTCTTCCACCTTGCGAGGATCGAGGCCCAGATCGCGCAGGACGCGCCCGGCCACCCCACCTTCCTCGCGAATCAGACCCAACAGCAGGTGCTCGGTGCCGATGTACTCGTGACGCATCCGTTCCGCTTCGTCCTGAGCCAGGCTCAGAACCCGTCGCGCGCGCTGCGTGAACCGTTCCATGCTACTTTTAGGCATCACACCGTCCTCCATGACCGACGGCAGGATTCACCCGCCGCGCTTCCGATTGGCTCGGAAACGTCCAGGCCGGGTGACTCTAACACTACACACTGGTTCCGGTTGTTCAAAAACACTTTACCCAATCCCAACAGGCGCTGCCATGAAAAATCTACCAAATCATCGGTCTCCTGCTTGTGCATCGTGGTCACCTTTCTTTCGACCTAAACCGATGTCGATTTAATTATACACACAGAATGGAAAAAGCCTCGCAATTTAGAGCGAGGCTGTCAACTTTTAATCAATTTCTTACACTGCGTCAGCCCTGAAGTCCATTCGCCGCCGGTTTACGACTCGTCCGGCTGGCTTTTTTCGTCGCCCACCTGAATGGAACCGGCCGCCGGTGGCTGTTCGACCGTATCGTAGGTCGCCAGGTCGATCTCCAGGTATTCGACCGCGTCGACCTGCTTGAGGCTCAGCCCCATCCGGCGCTGGACGCGATCGATCTTGACGATGCGCAAGGTCAGTTCGTCGCCTTCCTTGACGACCTCGCGCGGGTGAGCGACCCGGTGTTCGGACAGCTCCGAAATATGGACCAGCCCTTCGATCTCCGGGGCATCGTCCAGGCAGGCAAACGCGCCGAACTTGGTCAGCTTGGTGACCTTGCCGCGCACCAGTTGCCCGACCCGGAACTTGCTCACCACGCGATCCCAGGGGTCCTGCTCCAGGGCCTTCATGCTCAGGCCAATCCGGCGGCGGTCGTGATCCAGGCTGATGATCTTGACGTCCACTTCCTGGCCGACCGACACGATTTCCTGCGGCTTGGTGACGTGCTTCCAGGACAGCTCGGTCAGATGGACGAGGCCGTCGGCCCCACCGAGATCGACGAATGCGCCGAAATCGGTCAGGCTCACGACGCGGCCCTTGTGGACGCTGCCCACCTTGAGCTGGCCGAGCAGATCGGCCTTGGCCTGGTCGCGGACTTCCTTCGCCGCCGCCCGCTCGGACAGGATCAGCCGGTTGCGGTTGCGATCGACCTCGACCACCTTGACGAAGATATCCTCGCCAATCATCGAGGCCCAGCGCTCCATCGGGCTGCCGCCCACGGCGCGCACCCGGCGTTCCTCGCGGACCTGGCTGGCCGGCACAAAGCCGCGCACGCGGCCAAAGCGGACGATCAGGCCGCCTTTGTTGTAGCCGGAGACCTTGCCGGTGTACATGTCCTGCGATTCGAGGTATTCCTGGGCCTGGCGCCAGTCTCGCTCTTCCAGGGCGCGCGTCAGGGAGAGCACCGCCTGCCCGCCGCGGTTGATGGGATTGAGCACGTAGACCAGCACGGGGCGGCCCACCTGCAATTCATCCAGCCCCTGGCGATCCATCCGGGCCAGCTCGCGGCCGGAGACAATCCCCTGAATCTCATCCAACTGGACCAGGATTTCCATGGGCGACGTGGCGATCACCGTGCCTTCCACGATGTCCCCACGGCGGTACTTGGAAGCAGGCCGTTCCTCGCCAGCCGGCGCCTGGGCTTCGACCTCTTCCTCGACTTCGTCCTCGCCTTCGGCGGATGCGTCTTCGAACACCTCGACGTCACCGGCGACGTCATCGAAATCCGCTTCGGCTTCCCCTGCCAAGGCTTCGGCCGCCGGCTGTTCAGCCGCCGGCTGCTCAGCCGCCAGAACCTCCGCGGCGGCGATCTCCTCGATCGCCAGCGCCGGCGCATCCTCCACAACAGGGGGTACAGACTCCTGCGCGACCGGTACCGACGGATTTTCGGTCTCGGCATCCGGGGTCACAGGGCCGGTCTCATTGACCGGCAGGTCATTTTGATTGGACTGGGCGGAATTGAGAGACATTAACGGCACTCCAGGGCGGAATCGGGCAACAGAGTGATTATAACATCGTGCTGCACATACAATCAAACACCAAACTATCCAATCCTGAATCGAACCAATCCAAAACCTCCACAAAAGTCGATTGCGGCGCGCCGGGGGCATTTTCCCCCTAATTTCGTCGGTTTGGTTTGATGCGATCGCCGCGGCGGGTGGTATAATCCCCTCCGCAATTGAATCGGGTCGCGTTGATTCGGATACGAAGAAGGTTTACTCATGCATCGGACAGCCATCTACCCTTTCACAGCCATTGTGGGCCAGGAGCGCATGAAGCGCGCTCTGATCCTGAATGCCGTCAACCAGCGCATCGGCGGCGTCCTCGTACGCGGCGAGCGCGGCACGGCCAAATCCACTGCGGCCCGGGCGCTGGCTGCCCTCCTGCCGGATGTCGATGTCGTCGCCGACTGCCGTTTCGGCTGCGACCCCTACCAGCCTGAATATTTCTGCGACGAATGCCGCGAGCGCGCCGCGAAGCACGAAACGCTGCCCGCCAAGAAACGCCGCACGCCGTTCATCGACCTGCCCGTCAGCGCCACCGAAGACCGCGTCGTCGGTACGCTGGACATCGAAAAGGCGATCCAGAAGGGCGAGCGCCACTTCGAGCCGGGCGTGCTGGCCAACGCCAACCGCGGCATCCTGTACGTGGACGAAGTCAACCTGCTCGACGACCACGTGGTCGACCTGCTGCTCGACTCGGCCGCGATGGGCATCAACGTGGTCGAGCGCGAAGGGATCAGCTTCCAGCACCCGGCCCGCTTCATCCTGGTCGGCACGATGAACCCTGAGGAAGGCGACCTGCGGCCCCAACTGCTGGACCGCTTCGCCCTGTCCGTCGAGGTGCGCGGCCTGGAGGAACCCCGCGAACGGATGATGATCCTCCAGCGCCACATCGCGTTCGAGGAAGACCCGGCCGGCTTCCGCGAGCTGTGGCTGCCCCAGGAGCGCGAGCTGGGCGAGCAAATCCGGCGCGCCCAGGCCATTGTCGACACGGTCAAATACACCAGCCGCGATCTGTACACCATCGCTACCCTGACCGCTTCCCTCCACATCGACGGCCACCGCGCCGACCTGGTGATCCTCAAGGCGGCCCGCGCCCACGCGGCCTTCGAAGGCCGCGCCCAGATCAACGAGCGCGACATCCTGCTGGCGACCGAGCTGGCAATCCCCCACCGGCTCAAGCGCGGCCCGTTCCAGGACATCAAGATGAGCGTGAAGGAGCTGGAGGAGCGCGTCGAGCAGATCAGCACCGACTGGAAGGGCGACGAAACCGAGCCGGACCCCAATTCGGACGAGACCTCGGCTAAAAAAAAAGTGACGCCATAACCCCGGAAGGCACCGACGAAACTCCCGACCACGGCGAGGCCCAGCCGATGCCGCAGTCGGTCTTCGACAAGGCCGATGCCCACTGGTGGGAAGGTGGCAAGAAGGTCGACAGCGGGCAGGAGTTCTCGCCTCGGATGCTCAACACGCCGCTGGACAAGCTCACCCGCCGGACTTCCGGGCGGCGTTCCAGCACGCGCACCAACCGCAAGCGCGGGCGCTACATCCAGGCCCGCCCGCTCCACCAGGGGGAGCGCCCGCGCGACCTCGCCTTTGACGCCACCATCCGGGCCGCGGCCCCCTTCCAGAAGCGCCGCCGCATCACCGACCGCAGCGGCCTGGCCTATACCATCAAGCGCCAGGACTTGCAGGAAAAGGTGCGAGTCCGCAAGGCCGCCAACCTGGTCCTGTTCGTGGTCGATGCCTCGTGGAGCATGGCCGTGGCCGAACGCATGACCGCCACCAAGGGCGCGATCATGTCCCTGCTGACCGACGCCTACCAGCGCCGCGACCGGGTGGGGCTGGTCGTCTTTCAGAAGGACCGCGCCACGCTCGTCCTGCCGCCCACCAATTCCGTGATGCTCGCCAAGAAGGCCCTGGCCGATATCCCCGTCGGCGGCAAGACGCCGCTTTCAGCCGGCCTGACCCTGGCTTACGAGATCATCAAGCAGGAAACCACCCTGCACCCGGACGTCGAGCCGCTGATGCTGCTCATGACCGACGGCGCGGGCAACGTCAGCATGACCGAGATGCCTCCCCAGGAAGAAGCCCACCGCGCCGCCGACCGTTTCCAGCAGACCCACATCCGCACGGTGACGGTCAACATGGAACATGCCGCCTTCGACCAGGGGCTGGCCCAGCAAATCGCCGACCGGATGGGCGGGCCGTGTTACACCCTGGCCGATCTCAAGGCCGAACTGCTCTACGAGACCGTTCGCCGCGAGTTGGACGGCGGCTAACCACGCCGCCGGCCGTGCAAACAAAAAAACGCCGGGGAGCGCTTCCCCGGCGTCTTCGTTATAGAGCCTAGCGCCCCGCGCCTTCCGGCAGCGCCCCACCCTGGCGCGCCGAGCCAGCACCCAGCAAATCATCACCCTCATGGCTGGCTTCGCCCAGCGCCACCGACTCGCGCACGTTGATCCGGCTCAGCAGGATCAGGGCCCCGACCAGCATCAGCCCCTCGATCACGAAGACCGTGCCATAGGCCAGCAGCGGGTTGCCGGTCAGGCCGCGCAAGGTATCCACGATCGCCCCGCCGAACAGGTTGCCGACCGCCTCGCCCAGCTCGCTGGCCGCGCCCCACACGCCCATCAGGAAGCCCGCCCGGACCAGGGTCGTGAAGTCGATCACGGCCGCCAGCGCCCCGGCGAAAGCCAGCCCCGTCCCCAGACCGAGCACCAGCACCAGCCCCCGGAACATCCCAACGCTGCCCAGCGCCCCGGCGGCGATGATCCCCAGGAAGACGAGGATATTGGCCGTCAGGCCGATGCGCAGCACCGGCCGGTAACCGAAGCGCTTGATCAGCCAGCCCCCGGACAGGGCCAGTGAAAGGATCGCCCCGGTGCCCCAATACGAGGTCAGGCGCGTCGTCTCCGAGACGGACATGCCCAGCACCAGCGCGCCGAATGGCTCCAGCAGGATGTCCTGGGCCTGGGTGCCGACGATCGAGAGCATCACGAACACGAAAAAGAGCCGGGCCTGCCGGTCGCGCCAGATCAGGTCGCGGAAGGTCAACCAGAACGAGGTGCGCGCCGCCCGGCGGGAAGCGGCCTCGGCCCGCCGGGTGCGCGGTTCCTGGCGCAACACGGCGATCCCGGTCAGGACGAAGGCCAGCGCCGCCACGCCGAACGCGACCGCGATCAGGCGTCCGGCCGTGAACGGCTCCAACAGCCGGCCCAGCACGATCGCCCCGCCGATAATCCCGACAAACATCGGCACCTTGTAGAGCGTGATGGCGCGCGAGCGGGCATCCCCCTCGAATTTGTCGGCGATCAGGGCCTCGAACGTGTTGCTGGCGAGGTGCTTGCCCACCCCGTAGCCCATGAAAGCCACCAGCAGGCCCAGCACGGCCAGGGCCGCCAGCGAGGCGCTGTTGATCGCCAGCGTCGTGGCCAGGACAACCCCCACCGCCGAGAGCAGCGCGCCGAGCAGGATGTACGGCTCGCGGCGCAATCCCAGCAGTGGGAAGGCATCCGAGCGGTAGCCAAGCCACATCCGCAGCGGCGAAAAGAGCAGCGGCACCGCCAGGAACAGCCCGACCAGCGTGGCCGGGATGGACAGCTCGACAATCATTACGCGGTTGAGCGTGCCGGTGATGAAGACCCCCACCAGACCCAGGACAAACGGGAAGCCTGCCATGCGCGCGTAGTTCAGGCCGCGAGCCACGTTCATGCTGTTCTTCTCCAGAGAAAACCTGATAAACAGTATCTATAATAAGTATTTTTCTCAGTTTTTCAACGGAGATTTTATGAGATTCGAGCAAATTCAGTGGATTCTCATGCGGCATTTTCGCAGAAAACAGCGGCGGAATTCGTCCAGAACTCCGCCGCCGCTTGATGTCTGTCCCAGTCTGTGTTGAGTTGAAACGTACCCAAGAGCCTCTGCCTCGCAAGCGCGCTAACCGAGGCCGCCCAGGAACATGGCGACCGCCCCGTAGAAAGCCTCCGGCTCCGACCACATCAGGGGATGCCCGCCCCGGTTGTACAGGAAGACCTGGCAGTCCGGAATCGCCAGGGCCATCGCCTGCTGGCGCGCGCCCAGGGTCGGGATGGCGTCGTCGCGCAGGCTGCCGGTCAGCAGCACCGGGCAGGCGATCCGCGCCAGCCGCCCGCCGAACCAGTCCGCGCCGGCATCGGCAAAGCGCCGGATCAGGTCGCTGTCGGCCTCGACCACCCGCGCCCAGTCGTCGCCGTGGCCGTGCTGCCAGAACCCGACCTGACCGGGCGTGCGGGCGTCGCGTTTGGCCATTTCCACGCGCAGGCTGTCCGGGTCCCAGACGTCGATGCAGCTATCGGCGATCACCGCCCGCACCCGCTCCGGGTGCAGGATGGCAGCCAGCAGGGCGATGACGCCGCCGCCGCTGGTGCCGCAGACAAGCGCGGTTTCCTCGCCCAGGTGCGCGACGAGGGCGGCGGCATCATGCGCGCCCTGTTCCCACCAGTCGTCCGGCCAGCGATCCAGCCGGCCGGACTGCCCGGTGCCCGCGAAGTCGAGCGATACGGCGCGCAGTCCGAACTGCTGGCTCAGGCGGCGCAGATCCCCCTCGTGGTGGGCGGACGACGCGGTCGCGCCGGGCAATACCAGACACAGCGGCCCCTCCCCGCTGGCACGGTAGTGCAACCGGCGCCCGGCGGAAGTGAAGTAAGGCATGGGGTTTCTCCATCGAGTGAGTGGGGCAACCGAAAAAAGACACATCGAACCGCCAGGACGCAGAAGACGCCAAGAAAAGCTGAGCGTTCTGCTTTTCCTTTGCGTTCCTGGCGTCTTGGCGGTTCGCCGTTTTTTGCCGTCCGGCCTTTGCGCCCCCTACACCATCCCGTGGGCGCGGTACCAGTCGAAGGTATCGCGGAGGCTGTCCGGCACGTTCACGCGCGGCTCGCCCAGCTCCGCCCAGGCCTTGTCGCAGTTGAAGTAGATACGCCGGCCGCTCGCCCGAATCTGGTCGCCGTTGGCGGGAATGGGGAGGCGCAGCGCGCGGCCCGTGTCGACCAGCCCACCCAGGACCGGCATTGCCCAGCCAGGCATGTGCAGCCACGGGGGGCGGACGCCAATCACGTCCGCGATCAGGCGAATCCAGGCCTTGTGGCTCAGGTCGACCGCCCCCAGGATGTAGCGCTCGGCGGTGCGGCCCCGCTCCGCCGCAGCCAGGTGAGCCGCCGCCACGTCGCGCACGTCGATCAGAGTCACCCCGCCGGGCGGGATGCCGGGCAGGTGGCCGCGCGCCATCTCGATCAACAGGCTGCCCGCGCCCTGGTAGACGTCGCCGGGGCCGATGACCACCGCCGGGTTGACGATCACCGCGTCCAGCCCGTCGATCACGGCCTTGTAAACCTCGATCTCGGCCAGGAATTTGCTGTGCGCATAGGGGAATTCCGCCGGAGACTGGTTGAACGTCACCGTCTCGTCCGCCGGGAAGCCGTCGTCGCGCCGCCCAATGGCGGCGGCGCTGCTGGTGAAGACCAGCCGCCGGACTCCGGCCTGTTTGGCCGCCGCCAGCACGTTGCGCGTGCCCTCGACGTTGACCTTGTACATCCAGCCGACCGGCTGCCGCCAGTAATCCGATACGGCCGCCACGTGAAAAACCCACTCGCAGCCCTCCATCGCCGGGATCAGCGAGGCCGGGTCGAGGACGTCGCCCACGAATGGATCGTAGCCTTGCAGCCCTTCGAGGGCCTCCGTCCGGCTGGTAGTCCGCTTGAGGACACGGGGCGTATGTCCGGCTTCCAGCAGCGCCCGGACGACGTGCGCCCCCACGAATCCCGTGCCCCCTGTAACGAGCGCCTTGACCATGATAATGTCCGTTCTCGGAGAATGAGGCATTCTCCAACCAATTCCCCACCGATTCAGGCCGCTATTCTACCCCCGCCCGGCCCAATCAAAAACAGCAGGAACCGCCAAGGCGCCAAGAACGCTAAGGAAAAACATGGAGACAAGCGAAAAATACACCGAAAAGCGTACAAGCACGAAAACCTCAAAAACTCGCGTTTCCTCCTCATTCCTGGCATTCTGGCGGTTCGCATTGCCTTTTGACGCGACGACTCCGGTGCCCCGAAAGTTGCGGAAGGGGGCGCTTTCTGGCAAGATACGCTCGGAACCGGCTCACAGACACCTCAGGTCACAGGATGGACATGGATAGTCTTTTCGCACGTCCACTGGAAGAGATCGGGCTGCGCCTCGCCCTGGCGGCGGGCGCGCTGGTGATCATTTTCGCCCTGCCCCGCCTCATCGCCCGGCTGATCGGGCCGCTTTTGCAGCGGATCGCCGCGCGCGAAGCACAGAACGGCGAGGGCGACCTGCTGGACGCCCTGACCACCCCCATCCGGCTGGTCATGATCGCGCTCGGCCTGTACGTCGCGGCGGCGCTCCTGCTGCCGAAGGGCGTCCCGGAATTCGTCCAGCAGCTCTCCCGCACCCTGATCATCATCAGCCTCTTCAGCCTGCTCTACAAAATGGTCGGCCGGTTCACGCGCTCGACTCGCCTCCTGGCCGGTCTGACCGGCCTGCGCATCGACGAGCAGCTTCTGCCCTTCCTGCGCACCGGCATCCAGATCGTCCTGGTCGCGCTGGCGATCGTGATCGTCCTGCAGGAGTGGAAGTACGACGTCAACGGCCTGATCGCCGGGCTGGGCCTCAGCGGGCTGGCCTTCGCCCTGGCAGCGGAAGATACCGTTGCCAACCTGTTCGGCTTCACGACCATCGTCGGCGACCGGCCGCTGACCGTGGGCGAATACATCGCCACGCCGGACGTGTCCGGCACGGTCGAGCGGGTTGGCTTTCGCTCCACACGCATCCGCCAACCCGATCAGGCCGTGGTGACCATCCCCAACAGCAAGCTCGCCAGTTCCGTGATCACCAACTGGTCGCGCCTGTCCAAGCGCCGCCTGGACTTCACCCTCGGCCTGGACTACGGCCCGACCAGCGCCCAGATGCGCGCCCTGCTTGACCGCCTGGAGACTCTGCTCAGGAGCCGCGAGCGGGTGGAAGCGACCTCGATCCAGGTGCTCTTCACCGGCTTCAAAGAAAACTCGCTCGACGTGCGGCTGATCTGCTTCATCCGCCACAAGGACTGGCTGGACTTCATGCGCGAGCAGCAGGAGATCATGCTCCAGATCATGGACATCGTGGCCGCGCTCGGCCTGGACTATGCCAACCCCAACCGCCCCCTGATCGTGGAGCAGGCGCGCCTCGCTCCGCCCGCCGCGCCGCCCGAAGCGGAATCGCAGTAGGGCGGTTCGCGAACCCCCCTACTCCGCCGCCCGCTTCTTCTCCAAAACAGCCCGGTACACGTCCAGCAGCTCGTCCATCATGACCGGCCAGCTCTGCGTCTCCGCGAACGCGCGCGCGGCCCGGCTCATCTCCTCGCGGCGACCCGGCGCGCTGACGATGGCCCGCACGCCGTCCACCAGCCCGGCCACGTCGTTGACGGCGAAGGTGTAGCCGGTCACGCCTTCCTGCACCACGTCAGTCACACCCCCCACCCGCGCGGAGACGACCGGCAGCCCGGCCGCCATCGCCTCCACCACGACCAGTCCGAACGTCTCCAGGGCGGAGGTGAAGGCAAAGATGTCCGCGCTGGCATAGGCCCGCGCCAGGTCTTCCCCGGTCAGGTAGCCCATGAACGTGACCGGCAGTCCGGCGAAGTGCTGTTCCAGGGCCGGACGGTGCGGGCCGTCGCCGACGACCGCCAGCCGCGTGCCGGGGACCTGCTCCAGCACGGCCCGCATCTGCTCGATCTGCTTCTCCACGGAGACGCGCCCCACATAGAGCAGGACGGTGTCCTCCGGGTGACCGTCGCTCAGCGCGGCGCGCATGGCCTCATCCCGGTAACGGGGATGGAAGGCTTCGGCATCCACCCCGCGCCGCCACAGGCCCACCTTGCGCACCCCGTTGGCCTGCATCTCCTGCTGGATCAGCCTGGACGGAGCCAGGGTCGCATCCGCCCGGTTGAAGGTCAGCCGGGTCAGCAGCCAGGCAGCCGGCTCCAGAAAACCCAGGCCGTAGAAATGCGAGATGCGCATCAGGTCGATGTGAAACGAAGCCACCACCGGCACGCCCAGCCGCCGCGCCGTGAGCATCCCACCCAGCCCGATCATCACCGGGTGGATGACGTGGATCAGGTCCGGCTGGAAGGCCTTCACCCGGCGATACGTGGTCGGCATCGGCAGGCCCAGACGCAGCTCCGGGTAGAACGGAGCCGGGACGCCCGGCACGCCGATCACCCGCGCGCCGGCATATTCCCGCACGCCGCGCTCGTGGGCGATCACCACCGCTTCGACTCCCCGGCGCTGGTAGTGCTCCAGGGTCAGACAAACCACTTTGACAATGCCATCGATTTTGGGAAGAAATGTTTCGGTGAATAGCGCGACGCGCATGATCGATCCTGGCAGCCAGTCCGCCGCGAATGCAAGAGCCAAAACCCACCCAAAGATACCCCCCGCCGGGGGGAAATCAAACCCGCCAGGCGAACCCATCAGGGCAATCGCATCAAACGGAAAAGGCATCTCACCGCGGAGAACGCAGAGGAAAGACTTCACCGAGGAAGCCCTTTGGCCTCCGCGCCATCGCGACGCAAGATTTTCGATTTTTGCCTTTCTCCGCGCTTTTCCTTGGCGTTCCTGGCGTCTTGGCGGTTCGACTTGCTTTGGATGCGATTGCCCTGGCGAACCCATTCGCCCACTTGAGGTTTATATTGAATGATGCACATGCGCCCTCGGGCATAAAAGGAGCACAGCCCGATGAATATTCTGCTGGTTTACCCTGAGTTTCCCGACACGTTCTGGAGTTTCAAACACGCCCTCAAGTTCATCCGCCGCCGGTCGGTGTCGCCGCCGCTGGGCCTGCTGACCGTGGCCGCCATGCTGCCCCCCGACTGGAACAAGCGGCTGGTCGATCTCAACATCCAGTGGCTGAAGGCCGAAGACCTGCTGTGGGCCGATTACGTCTTCATCAGCGGGATGACCGTCCAGCGCGCCTCGGCCGAACAGGTCATCGCCCGCTGCAAGGCGCTGGGCGTGAAGGTCGTGGCCGGCGGGCCGCTGTTCACGATGGAGCCGGACGAGTTCCCGGACGTCGATCACTTCGTGCTGAACGAGGCCGAGCTGACCCTGCCCCCCTTCCTGGCCGACCTGGAACGGGGCACGCTCCAACGGACGTATACCACGACCGAGTATGCCGACATCCAGCAAACGCCGGTGCCGATGTGGAGCCTGGTCGAGATGGATCGCTACGCCACGCTCAACATCCAGTTCTCGCGCGGCTGCCCGTACAACTGTGATTTCTGCAACGTCACCGCCCTGCTTGGCCATCGCCCGCGCACCAAGACCACGGCCCAGATCATCGCCGAGCTGGACAGCATGTACGCCCAGGGTTGGCGGCAGAGCGTCTTTTTCGTCGATGACAACCTGATCGGCAATAAGAGGTATCTCAAGCACGATCTGTTGCCCGCCCTGATCGCATGGCGGCAGGACAAACCCAGCATTACCTTCAATACCGAGGTCTCGATCAACCTGGCCGACGACCCGGAGCTGCTCGACCTGATGGCGCGGGCGGGATTCACGTCCGTGTTCATCGGGATCGAGACCCCGGAGGAAGACAGCCTGGCCGAATGCAGCAAGAAGCAGAACCTCAAGCGCGACCTGGTGGAAGACGTGCGCCGCATCCAGCGGGCGGGCCTCCAGGTCCAGGCCGGGTTCATCGTCGGTTTCGACAGCGACACGCCCTCGACCTTCCAGCGCCAGATCGATTTCATCCAGAAAAGCGGGATCGTCACGGCCATGGTCGGCCTGCTGCAAGCGCCGCCCGGCACGCAGCTCTACGCGCGCCTCAAGGAGCAGGGCCGCCTGCGCGAGAACAGCCTGTCCGGCGATAATGTGGACGGCAGCACCAACATCGTCCCGGCCATGCCGATCGACCTGCTCAAGGAAGGCTACCGGCGCATCCTGGGCTACATCTACGCGCCGGAGGCCTACTACCGCCGCGTGCGGACCTTCCTGGAGGAGTACCAGCCGCCCAAGATCAAGGCCCCGCTGGAGCGCGAGCACATCCGGGCCTTCTTCCGGTCGATCTACGTGCTGGGGATCAAGGGCCAGGAACGCGTGGAGTACTGGCGGCTGCTCGGCTGGACGCTGATCCGGCGGCCGCGCTCGTTCCCGATGGCCGTCACGCTGGCGATCTACGGCTACCACTTCCGCACGGTGTGCGAGATGAATGTGCTGTAACCTCACCCCCGCCTCGCTTCGCTCGTCTCCCCCTCTCCACTCCACAGTGTGGAGAGGGGGCCGGGGGGTGAGGTTACACGACGGACGCGGAATTACACCATCTCGATCACGGTCGACTCGCCCTGGCCGACGCCGACGCACAGGGTCGCCAGGCCGTAGCGCATCGCCGCGCCGGACGCCTTGCGGCGCTTCATCTCGTGCAGCAGCGTGGTCAGGATGCGCGCCCCGGAGCAGCCCAGCGGATGCCCCAGCGCGATCGCGCCGCCGTTGACGTTGGTGATCTCTGGCCGCAGGCCCAGTTCGCGCATCACCGCCAGGGATTGCACCGCGAACGCTTCGTTCAACTCGACCAGGTCGATGTCCTCGATCGCCAACCCGGCGCGCTGCAAGACCTTGCGCGTGGCCGGGACCGGGCCGAGGCCCATCAAACGCGGGTCGAGACCCGCCGCCGCGCTCGCCACCCAGCGGGCCAGCGGTTGGACGCCCAACTCGGCGGCTTTTTCGGCGCTCATCAGCAGCAGGGCCGCCGCGCCGTCGTTGAGGCCGCTGGCGTTGCCCGCCGTGACCGTCCCCCCGGCGCGAAAGACCGGCTTCAGTTTCGCAAGCTGCTCCGGCGTCGTTTCCAATACGGCGACGCCATCCTCCCAGTGGTAGCGGGGATGTTCGTCGTGCTCGACCCACACGGGGTCGCCCTTGCGCTGCGGGATCGGCACCGGGGCGATCTCGTCCCGGAAGCGGCCGGTGTTGATCGACTCCACCGCGCGGCGCTGGCTCTCGTAGGCGAAGGCGTCCTGTTCCTCGCGCGTGATCTTCGGCTCCACCTGCTCGTAGATGTTCTCGGCCGTCTCGCCCATCGCCTCCAGCGGGAACATGGCTTCCAGCTTCGGGTTGGGGAAGCGCCAGCCGAAGGACGTGTCCCAGGCGGTGACGTTGCCGACCGGCCAGCCATTGGGACTCTTGGGGACGGCATACGGGCCGCGACTCATGCTCTCCACGCCGCCCGCGATGTAGACGTCGCCTTCGCCGGCCTTGATGGCGCGGGCGGCCATATTGACCGCATTGAGGCCGCTGGCGCACAGCCGGTTGAGCGTGACGGCCGCCACGCTGTGCGGGAAGCCGGCCAGCAGCACGCCCATGCGGGCCACGTTGCGGTTGTCCTCCCCGGCCTGGTTGGCGCAGCCCATGGTCACTTCCTCAACCAGCGCCGGATCGATCCCGGTTCGTTCGACCAGGGCCTTGAGGACGTGGGCCACCAGGTCATCCGGGCGGACGGCGCTCAAGACGCCGCCCACGCGCCCAATCGGGGTGCGCAGCGCGTCGACGATCACGACTTCGGGCATGGAGAGACTCCTTGGTGAGAGTGGCCGATGTAGGTTATTGATTGGTTCTAAAAGATTATAGAGCCGGATCCACCACCTGACGATACGGCGGCACTGCAATGCCATGTTCTGCTTTCAATACAGCCATTTGTGGATATTGCGTTTGGTCTCACCCAGAGTATCATATTAACCATGGATGTTTTTCGGGGGGAACATGTCCAAAACTTCTAGTTTCATCGTGGAGATAGTGATTGGTGTAATTGTCGCCATCTTGGTGGTATTCCTAATTCAGCAAGGACGTCTTATCTCACCAGAACCCTATTTTGTCGTCGACAATCAACTGCTACGTCCGGTGAATATTTATGTGGATGAAGCATTCCGAGGAGAAGTGGATTCCCAATCTTTACGAACATTCTTGATCGACAGCTACCCTGTGAGAGTCCGGTTCGAGGTGGTCAGGTTTCAGATGTCCAATGGCACCCTGCTTGGGGATTCCATGACAGGACATTTCACATATGGGGTCAATACCGGGGAAACGATCACCGTAGACAATACCATTGGCGACAACCTGTACTTCTACCCTATGATTACCAATCAGAATAACCTGACATGCGAATTTGCGGTGAATGCCGGTGGTGGATCCGAAAACCGCCCCGGCGCATATCTTCCGGCGTACTCATCCCGTGTAGCATTTGGCTACTACAGACTCTATTCGAATTCGAACATAACGCTTTACTGCAACAATGGCCGTACCTATTGGTGGGGAACTGAGCCTGGAAAACCATCGGGCACTTCACTGATCCCCTCTGTTCAGGCAGGAACTGGCGTATACGATATCACGTTAAATCCATAGTGGATTCCCCAGTCACCGTCCTATGAGCACCTGACCTGGCTGGCTGTGGCAGTTCCGGCGTTATGGGTAGGGCGCTCAACCCAGCCGCAGGATCGCTTCCTCGACTTCTTCGCCGCGCCCGTTGGCGTAGCCCCGATCTTCTCCGACAACCACGAAGCCGTTCTTTTCGAGCACCCGGATCGAACCGAGGTTGTCCTTGGCCGCACGGGCATACAACGGGCGTAGCGTAACGATTTTCAGGAAGGCGGCCAGCCCGGCGGTCGCGATTCCCCGGCCCCAGAATGCCCGGCCGAGCCAGTAACTCACCTGGGGCTGATCGAACATCTCGAAGTGGGCCAGCGATCCGGCGACCTGCCCGTCCACCAGGATCGTCCGCAGGATGATTCGCTCGTTCCCCCGGATGCGCGCCCAGTGGGCATTGAACGCGGCCCGGTCGGCTGGGTCCTCGGCGGTGAAGGCCGCCATATGGATCGCTTCCGGGTCCTGCTCGAAGGCGAAGAAGATCGGCAGGTCGGCGTCCTCCACCGGGCGGAGGGTCACACGGTCGGGCGAAATCGGGGCAGCGGCGGGCATGGCGGGATTCCTCCGGTTCGTGGGCTATGTGGCTGAGTACCAATCACCGCGCACTTGGCGTGGCATCGGTTAGAACATATACTCTGATTGTGCCACCGTAGCGAGGAGAACGCCATGCGCCTGTACGTGACCGCCACTTTCAAAGGGACCGATAACCGGGCCGAGATCGAAAGGCTGTGCAAGCTCGTCCGGCAGGCGGGCTGGGAAGATTTCTGCTTCGCCCGCGACGTGGAGGGCTGGAAGCACGTCTTCGACGATCCGGGCACGCTGATGCAGCGCTCGCTGCGCGAGATCATGGTCGCCGATGCCCTGCTGCTGGATATGACCACCCAGCCGACCGGGCGCGCGATCGAAGCCGGGATGGCCTATGCCACCGGGCGGCGCGTGATCGTGATCATGCAGCGCGGCACGCCGATCAAGGATACCGTGCGCGGCGTCGCCGACGCCGTGATCGAGTACGACGCGCTGGAAGACATCGTCGCGCCGCTGGCAAGATTGCGTATGGAGTGGGCGTAGTCAACTCATCCCCGTGGCTACACGGGTACACCATCCCGATGGCTGAAGACGACTGTGGATACTGATACAATAAGATCAGCGTTTGCCGAAGGAAACTACCTGTTCACCGAACATGCGGCCCGGCGAACACTTCAGAGACGAATCAGCCGGGAAGAAATCGAACAGGCCATCGCACGATGTGAAATTATCGAAGTTTACCCGGACGACAAGTACGGGCCTTCCTGTCTTTTACTTGGGGCAACTGATGGCGGGCGTATGCTCCATATTCTCGTGAGCTATCCGCCACCTATTGTCAAAATCGTGACCTTGTATGAGCCCGATCCGGATGAATGGGATAATTATCGGATACGAAAGGTCTAGCATGATTCCACATCAGTGCAGTGTATGTCAGGGAGAACTGGAAAAGCGACCGGGTACATTTACCTCATGGATCGATGACCGTCTCGTCGTGATCGAAAACGTACCGGCGCTGGTCTGCAAACAATGTGGCGAAACCTACTATGAGCCCGATATTGTTGAGCGAATCCAGAAATTGGTCTGGTCCGGAGTCAAACCCACCCGCACCGTCGAAACACCGGTCTATGACCTGAATGCGGCCTAAACGACTATGGACATGTTCACCCCGCCCGAACCCGAACGCTTCAATCCCATCGTGTGGGAGATCGTGCGCCAGATTCCGCATGGCAGGGTCAGCAGCTACGGCCAGATCGCCAGCATGATCCCCCCGCCGCCCGGCGTCGATCCGGTGGCCTACATCCACGTCCGCGCCCGCTGGGTGGGCACGGCCATGCGCGTCTCGGTCGGCAGCGGCATCCCCTGGCACCGCGTGATCAACAGCCAGGGCACGATCAGCGCCCTGCCCCAGCCCGGCGCGCGCGACGAGCAGCGCGCCCGCCTGGAAGCCGAGGGCATCGTCTTCGACACACTGGACAAGGTCAACTTCAAGGTCTGCGGCTGGGCCGGGCCGGACGCGGCCTGGCTCGACGCCCACGGCCTCCTGCCGCCCAAGAAGCTGAAATAGAAGCGTCCAAGCGTCAGGCGTCCAAGCGGCAAGAAAAAGCAGCGCGGCTCGATGGGCTACGCTGCTTCTTTGACGCTTCGGCGCTTGTCGCTTCGACGCTTGCCGCTACTTGGCGTAGTCGGCCAGCGTCTTCAGGTAGTACTCCGGCAGGCCGATGTCGAAGCGGTTGCCGTCGATCATCAGGCCCAGGAAGCCGTCCTCCTGGCGCAGGCGATCCAGGGCCGAAGTGAGCTGGAACTCCCCGCGCTCACGCACGTTGTTCTTGATGTGCTCCTCCAGGTAGTCGAAGAGCTGCGGCTTGATGATATACTGCCCGAACAGGGTCAGGTATTCGTCGTCCGCCAGGCCGTTGACCCGCAGGCTGGCCCGCGCGTAGTCCACTGTGGGCTTCTCGGCGAATTCCGTGATGTTGAGCAAGGTCTGATCGTCGTCCGTCCAGTAGCCCATCACCGTCCCGAAGCTGCCGATCATGCTTTCCGGCGTGCCGCGCAGGCCGACCACGCTGATCCCGTGCTGGTTGAAGGCGTCCACGAGCTGCTTGGCGCACGACCGGTCGCTCTCCGAACGGTAGATGTGATCGCCCAGCATCAGCAGGAACGGCTCGTCGCCGACGGCCTCCCGCGCGCAGTAAACGGCATGGCCGAAGCCTTCCTGGGCCGTCTGCGTCACGAACCGGACTTTGCGGCCGATGTCCAGCAGCCACTTGGCGTAGTCCTGGAAGTGGCGCGGCAGTTTGTTGTAGTTCTCGATCGAGACCTGGACGTTGAAGAAGCGGCGGAAGTCGTCCAGATCGTCCTGCTGGACGATGATAATCACCTCGTCCAGCCCGGCCTTGAGCGCCTCCTCCACGATCAGCAGGATAGCCGGCTTGGCGATCCCGTCCCGGTCGACGATCGGGAACAGCTCCTTCTTCGTGGCCTTGCTGGCCGGGAAGAGGCGCGTCCCGAATCCGGCGGCGGGGATGACCGCCTTGCGCACCTTAGGCCCGCCGCTGAGCGACAGCTTCAGGCAGGGCAGCCCCAGCTCGCGCTCGATGATCTCGACCACGGCCTGCTGGTCGGCCTCGCTGCGCGCGATGAACTGGGCCGTACCGTCGCCCTGGGAGCCAACGCCCTTGCCGCCCCAGATGTGCGGTTTGAGCGGCTCGTAATTCAGCACCTTGTGCAGGACCGGGGCGGTCAGTTCTTCCGGGCAGGCCGGGGTTGCGTAGCGGTCGAACAGCGCCTGGGCCTCGATCATCAATTCGCCCAGGCGTTGGGCGTCGGCCCGCTGCAAGGCGTCGACCGCCTCGTGGATGATCCGCTTGTTGGTCGGGCCGAGCAATTCCTGCACGCCGCGCTCGGTGTCGTTCGAGGCGAAGGGATAGCTGCGGTTGAGCCGGGCCAGAATCTCCATCGTGTCTTTCTGGGCCTGGAGATCGACCAGGACGAAGTACAGGCTGTCCTTGACCTGCAATTCCTGCGTATCCAGGTATTCGCCGTCGAAGGTCATCAGCACCGGGCGATTGCCGAAGGCGCAGCCCTGATCCATCCGCCCGCAGCGCGAGGGAGTCATGATCTCGCCCAGGTAGGCCATCTCCATCTCGCCGCGGGTCGTCATCTTGAGGTCGTAGACGCGGTTGAAGGCGCGCGCCGTCAGCACGCAGATCGCCGCACTGGAGGACAGCCCCTTCTTCATGGGCATGTCTGTGTGGGTGTTGTTGATGACCAGCCCACGCACGTGGTAGTGAGTCTGAATCTGGTAGGCCACCCCGGCGATGTAGCTCCAGAAGCCGCCCTTCTGGGCTTCCTCCAGCAGGGCTTTCGGCTCCATCGGGATTTCATACGGGCCAATCACCTTGCCTTCGGGCGTGGTCGAGGTCAGGACCAGCGCGGTGGGGTGCGGCTCGACCTCGGCATAGATACCCTGGTTCGTGCCGGAGATCAGGGCATAGCCCTTTTCGATCTCGGCGTTGATGCGCCGGTAGCCCCCGGCCCAGTCCGAATGTTCGCCAAACAGGCAGACGCGCCCTGGAACGAATATTTTCACTGCACGCACTCCTTGCGGATAGTGATCAGTTCTCAGTTATTAGTTTATAGTGAAAAACAAAGACAAGCTCTCGTCGCGCTGGACAGGCAGAATGATACCCGATCGGACTGCCTGTGGCAGCCTTCACAATCATAAACGGCCCATGCCGGGATTCCTCACCCGCGGCATGGGCCGCCCAACCTACGCCCCGGCCGCGTTGAGACGCGCGACCTGATCGTCGCTCAGCGCGATTTTCAGCGCGCCAATGTTCTCGGCAAGCTGCTCGTGGGTGCTGCCCGCGATCAGGGGCAGCACGCCCTGCGCCAGCATCCAGGCCAGCACAACCTGGTTGGGCGTCGAGCCGGTCTCGGCGGCGACGGCGTTCAACTCGGCCAGCCGGGCGTTGCTGTCCGGGCCGTGATACTGGCTGCCAGGGTCGCGATCCCGCCGGGTATACATCCCGCCCAACAGGGCCGAATAGGCCAGCAGAGTCACCCGCTCCGCCCGGCAGTACTGCACCAGCTCGTCGCTGGCCTCAAGCTGTGGATCGAAGCTGGCCCCGCGTTTGCCGCGCAGGTACGAGTAACGCTGCTGGATACAGCAGTATTCCGCCCAGCCATTGGTCCGGCTCGTCCAACGTGCCTTTTCCAGCCGCCAGGCCATGAAGTTGCTGGCCGCGATGTAGCGCACCTTGCCGGTCTGCACCAGCCGGTCGAAGGCTTCCAGGGTCTCCTCCAGTGGAGTCTGGAAGTCGTCCACGTGGGCGTAGTACAGGTCGATCGTCTCGATTCCCAACCGCTGGAGGCTCCGGTCGCATTCGGTCAGAATCTGGCGAGCGGAAAGCCCGCGCCCGACGCCGGGATAGTTGAAACCCACCTTGCTGGCGATGAACAGGTCGTTCCGGTTGCCGCGCTCGCGCATCCACTGACCCAGCACCGTCTCGCTCTCGCCGCCCTGAAAACCGGGAACCCAGTGGGCATAGATGTTGGCCGTATCGATGAACGAGCCGCCCGCGGCCACGTACTGATCGAGCAGGGCGTAGGAGCTTGCCGCGTCGTTGCGCGTGCCAAAATACATCGCGCCCAGACACAGGGCACTGACTTTTTCGCCGCTGGTTCCGAGGGTTACTTTACGCATTGGGGGGTCTCCTTGAAATCGGATAGCTGCTGCGCCGGTTGATAAGCCGATCACCGGCCCCACAGGGGGCCACCTTCACCAATCACCACAACCCCAAAACTACTCACTGTCTTTCCATGCCAGTTGCCGGCCGTCGGCCCACCAGATCGCCGTCTGGCCCACGTCCAGTGTGACGAAGCCCATCCGTTCGTAGAGCTGGCGAGCCGGGTTGAGGGCCGTTACGGCCAGTCCGACCGCCTCGAAACCCTGGGAACCATAGGCCGCCAGACAGTGCTCGATCAGATGGCGGGCCAGACCACGCCGCTGGTGGGCCGGATGCACGGCCACGTCCATGATGAAGCCCAGGCGGCCCATGTCCGTCGCCGCCAGGTAACCCACCGCCGCGCCATCCGCCGCCAGCATCACCCGGCTGGCCGCGCCGTTCCACGGCCCGCTGCCGGGATAAGCGCCGGTCCGAATCTGGCGCAGGCTGGCCGCCATCTGATCGGGCTGGGCCTCCGAGAGAACGACCGTATCCGGGCTGCCTTCCAGAGAGAGCACCGCCAGCGCCTCGACCGCAGCCTGATGCCCGTCAGTCCAGGCCACCAGCCGGTAGCCATCCGGCAGTGCATCGGTCGACGGCTTGAACCCGCGCAAGCTGTACAGCATGAAATGGCGTTCAAAGACCACGCACGCGCGCCGGGCCAGCGCAGCCCGCACGCCGGGCGGATCGCCGCGTAGCCGCGCCCCGATCATCGCCAGGACGGGGGATGCGCCCAATGCCGCCCAGACTCCGGCAACCAGCGCCTCGCCGGCCGATTCAGGTGCGCCGGAACGGACGGTCAGCCAGTCCACCGCGCCAAAACGCCGGTCGGGGTCCTCCCAGCGCCAGATCGCCAGGCCGAGCGGCGTATCCGTCTCGCGCGCGAGTCCCGCCGCCAGGCTCCCCTCGGCCAGCCCGGCCCGGATCGCGTCCAACTCGCCCTCGGTATCCTGATCGGCCGCGTTCAGCGCGCTGCGCAGCAGGCGCTCGGCCTCCGGATTCAGGTGTTTGACCGTCTCGAAAATCACCCGCGACTCTTTCTGCTTGTGTGAAAACCTGTTCAACTCGCTTTGAGTCGTTTCAATTCAACACCGATTGAACGGATCACACGGATGAACACGGTTCCTCCGAAAAAAACTGTGCCATTCGTGTCGAACTGAAAGGGCATTAAGCACCCACGATGCCTCAACGGCGGTCGCGCCACCAGTTGGTCCAGGCGTCCACGAACCCCAGGCGCGGCCAGAACCGGCTGCTGATCGGGTTGGTCGGCGCGTAGTTCACAAAAACAGCCTGCGTCCCCTGCGCGGCGAACCAGGCCCAGGCCGCCTCGAACAGCGCCGTGCCGACCCCGCCCCGCCGCCGGTTCTCGCGCACGGCGACCTCGAAGATGTCGCCGTAGATGCCCGGCATGAACAGGCCGGGGCGCGTGTTGGCCTGCTGGATGTTCAGCCCGATCGCGAAGAACGCGATCACCTCGCCGTCTTGCTCGGCCAGCAGCAGGCGCTGATCGTCGCGATCCGCGCCAAGCTGGCGTGCCTGCTGCTCGCAGCCATCCAGCAGGCACGGGCTGAGCCGGATCGCGGGCTGGTGCGCCGCGTGAAAGCGCCACGATTCGGCCATCAGCCCGGCCACCGGCCCGATGTCGCGCCGGGTTGCCGCGCGGATCCCGATCCCGTCCAGCGGCGCGGCGGCCGGACGCCAGGTCATCGGCTGGATGGCGATGGTGTGATAAGGCGCGAACCCAACCGCCGCCAGCGCCTCACCCAGCGCTCCATCCCGGCACGGAGCCAGCAGCATCATCCCATCGACCTCGCCCGCGCCGGGCCAGGAGTCGGCGCGGGCCATCAGGCCCGCCGCCACCGGCTCTTCCGCCACCCCCGGCAGGATGTACAGCCGCAGGCGCAGGTAACTGCGCGGGAACACGTTGGAGAAGGCGCTTTCCTCGTACCAGTATTCCGGCTCGGCACACAACACGCCCACCATCCGGCCGTCGTTTTCGGCGACCCAGGTCGCCCCACCGTCCACGAAAGCCAGCCAGACCGGGAGCACAAGGTCTTCTGGCAGGCGGGGATCGAGTTGGTGCTGGTGCATGGTGCGGGCGCGGGTCAGCGCCTGAATTGCGGCGAGGTCGGCCAGAGTCGCCATCCGGGTCGAGAGCACACTGCGCTCCTGGGTGAAATGTGGGCTGTTGGCTGTTAGCTATTGGCTGTTGGCTCTTGGCTTCTGGCTTCCAGCGATCGGCTTCGGGCTAACGGCAAGCACGGCGCGTTGTCGCGCGTCCGGCTCCAGAACTGTCTTGATTATAGCGCCGGGCGCGGGTTGCTACCTCCTTCCGGATCGGGTAAAGTGTGGCGCTGTTGGAGCCAGAGACACCGGGCCGGAGCCTCCGCGCCGCCCGGATGCGCGCTCGCACTTACAACGGGAATCGAGGATGCCCCTGCTCGCCACGATTCAGACGCGCCTGGACGCGCCGCCCGATCGGGTCTGGGAAACCGTGCTCCAGACCCGCGCCTTCCAGTACGTGACCCAGGGCTGGATGGCCTTCACTTTTCAGGAGCCGCTGCCCCCACGCTGGATCGAGGGCGACCGGCTGACCGCGCGGATGTGGCTGTTCCACGTCCTCCCCGCCCCCTGGCGGCACACGATGATCCTCCACCGGATCGACCACGACCGGCGCGAACTGTCGACCGAGGAGGGCGGCGGCCTGCTCCGGGTCTGGAATCACCGCATTCGGGTGGAAGCTCGGCCGGACGGCGGTTCGCTCTACACCGACGCCATCACGATCGAAGCCGGGCTGCTGACCCGCCCGGTATGGCTTTTCGCCCAGGTTTTCTTCCGCCATCGCCAGCGGCGGCTGCGCCGCCTGCTGGCAGAATCGTAGACCGTACCCATGACTCAAATCGCCCACCTTCCCCGTCTGGTTGTGCTTCTCGCGGTTGCGTTCACCCTCTGCCCGCCCATGCCGGCCGCCGCCCAGGAAGGGCCGTGCGGCGTGGTGGACAGCATCCAGTTCCCGGTCGAAACGGCCACGATGGAGCCGGTCTATCGCTTCGGGCTGGCCTCGTCGCGCTACGATGGGCGGCTGCACGCCGGAGAAGACTGGTTCGGCGGGCGCGGCAGCACCTACGGCACGCCCGTGCGGGCCATCGCCCGCGGGCGCGTCACCTACTCCGCGCCGCTCGGCTGGGGGCTGGACAAGGGCGTGGTCATCCTGGAACACCTGATGCCCGATGGCACCTGGTGGTACAGCATGTACGGCCACATGGAAGAAGTCGGCGACTATACCTTCCCGACCGTGTATACCTGCGTGGACGCGGGCCAGATCATCGGCGCGATCGGCCGGCCCCGCCCCGCCCCGCACCTGCACCTGGAAATCCGCAACTTCGGCCCCGATTCGCCCGGCCCCGGCTACTGGGGCACCGACCCCACCCTGTCCGGCTGGCGCGAGCCGTCGCGCTTCATCACCAACTGGCAGGCCTGGCTCTCGCCCGCCCACCGCTGGCATGGCGAGGTGGCCGACACGTCGGGGCCGCACTTCCCAGCCATCCAGCGCGAGGACGGCGTGCTGATCGTCTTCGACGACAACCGGCTCAAGGCCCTGACCACCCAGGGGCAGATTTTGTGGCGCTACATCCTGGGCGACGATCGCACCATCACCGGCGTGCTGCCCGACCAGGGCGCGATCCTGGTCGTGGATTCGGCCGGATTGGCCCAGACCTGGAGCCTGGAAGGCGGCTACATCGACCAATGGGAGCTGGGCCACAACGTCGATTCGCAGCCCGTGCGCTGGGACAACCTGCTGATCATGCACAGCGGCGAGGGGAACCTGATCGCCTACGCCCCGGATCGCAGCGAGGTCTGGCGCGCGGCCGGAATCCCCCGCCCCACCCGGATCGTCGCCGGCCGCGACCTGCTGGGAGTGGCCGGCGGGCGCAACCTGCTGACCCTGCTCAGTCTGGACGGGCAGGTCATCAGCCAGACCACCCTGCGCGGGATGGGCGACCTGGCCCCCGCCCCGGACGGCGGCCTCTATGTCCGCAGCGCCACCGCCCTGTGGCATGTGACGCCGGAGGGCCGCTGGCGCTGGCTGGGCGCGGCTCCGACCGTCCAGCCCAGCACCAGCAGCCTGATCAGCCTGGCTGACGGGCGTTTCTTCCTCTTCAGCGGCAGCCGTGACCGGCTGCTGCGCGCCTATTCGCCGGAAGGCCGGGTGATCTGGGAGACGTCGCTCGATGCTTTCGAAGGCCGCCCCTTCATCCTGAGCGAAGGCAGCACCCTATTCCTGGCCGATGGCTACGGCCACATCGCCACCGTCGGCCTGGAGACCGGCGCGCTGTGCCGGGAGCTGCGGGTCTGGGGCAGCCGGGGCGCGGACGCCTGGGCCGGGATCGGGCCGGATGGCGTGCTGCGCGTGCACATCGCCGACGAGATCGTCGGGCTGGATTGGGGTGTCTTGAGCGCCGGATGCCGCTAGAAGCAATGGTCAATTTTGAATTCTCAATGTTGAATTGGAGAAGCCGGGTCAGCCGCGCGGCGCTGGCCGGGATTCTGCTGCTGGCGCTGCTGGCAGAAACACGGGGCGGCGCGCCGGTGGAAGCCCAATCGCTCGCCGACTGCGGCGTGGTGGACGCGATCGTCCTGCCCGTTGACGGCATCCGCGACGGCGATGACTTCGGCCTGTACCGGGCCAAGTTCGGCGGGTTGCACACCGGAATGGACGTGGCCTTCTATCGCCACGGCGAACCCGTGCGGGCCATCGCCAACGGGCGCGTCACCTACGCCAACCCGGAAGGCTGGGACACCGAAAAGGGCGTGGTCATCGTCGAGCACACTCTGCCCGATGGCAGCCGGGTCTATTCCCTGTACGGCCACATGGAGCCGATCGGGGACTATTTCTTTCCCGGCGTCGGCCAGTGCGTGACGCCGGGCCAGATCGTCGGCGCGGTAGGCGATCCCAGCCTCAGCGCCCCCCACCTGCACTTCGAGATTCGGGTCATGCTGCCGGACGACGGCGGGCCGGGTTACTGGGACACCAACCCCCTGGAAGCCGGGTGGCTCAATCCGCTCGACTTCGTCCGGCTGTGGCAGCTTCGTCTGGCCGGAACTGAAGAGGATGCGGCTTCGCCCTACATCAGCCACGTCAGCGGCCTGCACGTCTCCAGCGTACCGCCGGTCGTCAGCGCCACGGGCAGCCTGATCGTCGCCGATGGCACGACCCTGGAAGGCGTCACGCCGGGGGAGACAACTCCGGCCAGCGTCCTGGCCTGGCGCATGGAACTGAGCAGCACCGTGACCGGCCTGCTGGCCCTACCCGACGGCCGGCTGGCCGTCCGCACCGCCGACAACAGCGTATCCGTGATCCGCGACGGGCGCTACGACGCCGTCTGGACGCCGGAGCAATCCCTGACCGGCGCGCCGATTCTGGTGGAAGCGCCCACAGCGGACGGCAGCCCAATCCCGGCCCTGGTCTTTTTCACGGAAGACGGCGCGGCGGCGGCCTACACCCCGGAAGGGGCGCTGCTGTGGATGACCCCGCCCCTCGGCGGCCAGCCCACCAGCATCGCCAGCGAGGCGGACCGGATCGCGGTTGGCACGCGGCCGCGCGGCGAGGCGGCCACCCCGGCCTTCCACCTGATCGATTCGAGCGGCCGCCTGGTCTACCAGGTCGCCCCGGCCAACCCGCCGCTGGTGGCCCTCGGCCCCCGGAACGACGCCTATCTGCTCGACGGCGCGACGCTGTACCACGTCGCCGCCGACCTGACTCCCACCGCGCTGACCCGACTCCCCGCCGCCCCCGACCGCAGCACGGCGCTGCTGGCCGACCGGGCGGGCCTCTTCGTCTTCCTCGGCCAGGCGGAGGGCCTGCTCCACGCCTACGAGTTGGACGGCACGCCGCGCTGGCAGGTCAGCCTGCCGGGGACGCATCCCCAGCCGCCCCTGCTGGCGGCGGGCGGCTGCCTGCTTTACGCCCTGGGGGCGGACGGCGCGCTGGTCGCGGTCGATATCCAGACCGGCGCGCTGCTCGGCCAGACCCGGCTCTACGCGGGCGGCTCCCAGGGCCAGCCCAACGCCCGCCTGCTGGACGTCCTGCCGGGGCCGGAGGGCGGCGAGTGGGTGCGCTTCGGGGCGGGCTTCCTGACCGTGGTCACACTGGATGGCTACGCCCTGGCCGGGATGGCCCCGGAGTCGTGCACGGCCGGGTAGGCCGTTGGGACGTTTCAACTGATGAAGGTGAACAAATCGATCCAGATGAGATCGATCCTTCGCCGGTAGGGACGACCGCGATGCCGTGCATCGCCCCGGTCGTCCAGGGCGGTTCGCGAACCGCCCCTACAAGTAGCTCATGGTTGAATTGCTGGATGATTCTCACTGGCAAAATCGGCCGCAAGGTCTAAGATACAGGGCAGAAATATCCTGCTGTCTGATCCTGACTCTGGAGGAACAATCACATGGCTCTCGCCGAAAAAGTCGCCTTCAAGGGCTGGCCCAACTGCGCGCGTCTGGCCAACGGCCAGATCGAGCTGATCATCACCCTGGACGTCGGCCCGCGCGTGGCCCGGCTGGGCTTCATCGGGGAAGACAACCTGATGGCCGAGTATGCCGCCATGCAGGGCAAAACCGGCGGCGACGAATGGCGTATCTACGGCGGCCACCGCCTGTGGCACGCACCGGAAGACCGCGTCCGCACCTACGAGCCGGACAACAGCCCGGTCAAGCTGGAGGAGCATCCCGGCTTCGTGCGCGTGATCCCGGCCGTGGAAAAGACGACCGGCATCGCCAAGGAAATCGACTTCAGTCTGGATGCGGGCGCCAACCACGTCCACGTCGTCCACCGCCTGCGCAACCACAACCTGTGGGCGGTCGAGCTGGCCCCCTGGGCGCTGTCGGTCATGGCCCCCGGCGGGACGTGCCTCGTCCCCCTGCCGCCGCGCGGCTCCCACACCGAAAACCTGCTCCCCGCCAATATGATGAGCTTCTGGCCGTACACCAACATGGCCGATGCGCGCTGGACGTGGGGCCACAAGTGGGTCATCCTGCGCCAGGACCCCGCCGCGACCACGCCCCAGAAAGTCGGCGTCCAGGCCCGCGACGGCTGGGCGGCCTATGCCCGTCAGGGCTTCCTGTTCGTCAAGAAGTTCGGCTACCAGCCCGGCGCGGCCTACCCCGACATGGGCTGCAACTTCGAGACCTTCACCAACAACGAGATGATCGAAGTCGAATCGCTCGGCCCGATCGTGAAGCTCGCTCCCGGCGCGGCGGTCGAGCACGTCGAGGACTGGTACCTGTTCAAGGGTGTGCCCCAGCCGGACAGCGAAGCCGCCATCGAGCGCGACGTGCTGCCCCTCGTCAAGGGCGTGCTCGGCTAGCCTGCGCGCGGCTCCGCCGCGTCGAGGCTTTGCCGCGTCGAGGCCAGAGACCGGGAGATCAGAGGCCAGAGTAAAGCCGAGAACAGGCCGCTTTTGCCTTTGGCTGGTAGCTGATCCCCATGTGCAATGATTGGTAGTTCGCTTTGGGCTTGAACCTCACCCCTGACCTCGCTGCGCTCGGTCTGTCCCCTCTCCACAGTGTGAAGAGGGGGTTGGGGTGAGGTAGTTGCCCGAGAGAGAAAGTCAATTGCACATCGGGTTAGCTGACGGCTGGCTCAAAACTGTTTTCCGAGAACGCATGGGACGCGCCGCAACCTCCGGCGCGTCCTTCATTTCCCCGGCTGGCTGAGGCCCGTCACGTTGCCGTCCGCGTCGGTGGTGTACAGCCCCTTGCTCAGGTCCATCACGATAAACTGGTTGCCCCACACATCCTGAACCACCGCGCAGCGGCCAACATCGATATCGAACGGCGCGACCACGATCGCGCCTCCGGCGGCTTCGATCTGGCGGGCCGCTTCGTCGGCCGAGTCGACCAGGAAGTCGACTTCCGGTGGCTGCGGCTCCGTGTGGAGCACGATCTCGGTCGTCGACTCCGGCAGCTTCAGCCCGATCGCCACGTCCGAGCGCCAGGCCAGAGTCAGGCCCAGCCGGTCGCGGTAGAAGGCCAGCCCGGCATCCAGGTCGGGCACGTACAGCCGGACGCAGTCCACGTGGCGCAACACCGATGCTGACATCGCACACCTCCCCAGCCTTCCGAACAAAACGCGCCGGGAAGTGCCCGGCGCAGCTTACTGTCAACTATCGACTGTCGACTGTTGACTCTCTCACCGCCAGGGATCGCCCTGCGGCACAAACTCCGCATCCAGCCCCAGGTCGTGGAACCAGCCGGGCATCTGGTCGCGCAGGACGGCCACCTCCGACGCGTAGGGCGACACGCCGATCAGGTTCATCCGCAGCTTGCCGACCAGGCGCAGGAAAGCCGTCCGCCGCTCGCGCGAGATGTCGCTGTCGGTGTAATGCCACCACACGCCGGTCACGTAGGTATCGCAGCCCAGCCCGGCCGCCTCTTCGATCAGGCCCGGATCGCCGCCCGGCCCCGGCACGACCGCCACCCGGTGCACGGGCAGGCCGTCGTGGCGCACCTGGTCGTAGCGCAGGTAGGAGACGTCGGTCACCTTGGCCAGGCGGGCCGCGAAGGCCTGGAAGCCAATCTCCTTGCCGACCAGGCCATGCACTGCCCCCAGCCCGCCGAAATGCGGCGAGAAGCGCACCTGCTCGCGCAGACCAAGCTGGTTAGCCAGCGCCGTGGGGGACGAAATCTCCGGGTGGCAGTCCAGCGGTGCGTGGCAGACGTAGTAGCTGATGCTGTGTTCCTTGAGTTCTTCGAGTTGCTCGGCGGGGATCGGCACGTAGCCGCGCCCGTTGACCTCGAAATCGAGCGGGTAATGAGCGAAGATCAGCGCGCCCGGCGCGCCGCAGGCCACCTCGCGGGCGATAATCGTATCCAGCACGTCACGCCCCGGATAGACCACCAGGTAGACGTTTTCGAGCTTGCGGGTGTTGTCCAGCATCAGGCCATTCCACGGCCCTTCCGCGAAGCCCGGCACGCCGAATTCCTGCAGCATCCGGAAGCCCGAATCATTCAGCAAGAGCCGCCAGAACGACGCCTCGTTGAAGGCTTCGATGGAAAAAAACGTGTCCAGACGATTGACCAGTTCAGCCTGCTGCATGATCAGCGCCCCCCTTGAGCCGCGCCTGCTGATAATGGCGGGCCTCCTCGCGAACAAACTCGATTGCTGCGGCCACCGTCGCATCCGGCCGCGCCCCATCGCAGCCCAATGCCGGCAGGATTTCGACCGTCCGGGGCCGTCCGCCCCCTTCTTCCCAGGCGATGCATGCCCGGCCGAGCGCCGGCCAGCCCATCAAATCCGGCGGCGGCGCCAGCCACACCGTCCGCGTCCCAGGCTCCCAGTAAGGAGTCTGTCCCGCGTCCAGCACGCCGATGCTCAGATCGGCATCGGCCGACCATCCCAGGCTGATCGTCCACGGCCCGGCGCGCCAGGCGGCGCGCTCCGCCAGACCTTCAACCGGCCCGGCCAGGGCCAGGCTTGCCCGCGTGCGCAAGCGAGCCAATGTAACCGAGTTGAAACCCGCGCCGTCCACGGCCGTCAGCCACGCCGCGGCGCAGCCCGCCGCTTCCAATCCCATCAACCCGGCCCGCCCCTCGGTAGCCGCGCATTCCCAGGCCGCCGGCGCGCACGCGCCGCCCAGATCGACCCAGGTCAGCCATCCCGCCAGCCCGGCCCGGACATCGCGCGCCCGGCTGACAAGGCGGGGCAGCGCGTCCAGACGCCCGCGCAGGTTGGCGCTATAGACCAGCAGCAGGCACGGCGGCATGTCAGTCGCGGATTTGCTCGAACATCGCGACCGCATCCCAGTACGATTCCAGGCCGTCAATCAACTCGCCTTCCAGGGTCATCACGTTGACCCCGTCGAACTGGACCTGCTTGCCGTTGCGGGCCGTGGCAGTCACTTCCCAGGTAAAGACCACCCGCTCGCGCCCGCCATAATGTATCCGGAGAGGCCGCATCTCGAAGGCCCGCCACGTCGAATGCATGGTGTGGAAGTACATCCGCAGGCCATCCTCGCCCTCGTACAGGCTGACCCCATACGGATCGCGCACCACGCAGTTGGCGCGGAAAATCGCCAGGAAGCGGGCTTCGTCCAGCGCGTTCAGCGCGGCCACGAAATGGGTGACGGCCTGATCCAGGATGCTTTTGTTTTCCGGTGCTTGCTGGGCCATAGGCTCCATCCTTCCTGAAATTCGCCTGCCGAGCCAGAGCCGCGCGCGTGCGCGGCCTTCCTCATTGTATCAGATCGCGATCAGTCGACAGTTCGCAGTTCTCAACAGACAGTGGGCCGCAAGACCCGGCGGGCACCCTATCGTCGCTTCGACGCTTTGGCGCTTGGACACTATAAAAAAAGGCGCACCGTCTTGAACAGCGTGAACAGCCCCAGCCCGACCGCCGCCCACAGGCTCGCTCCGGTCGACTTCTGATGGGCGCGCACGCCGATCAGATAGCCGCCCGCCAGAAACGAGGTCAGCCACAGCACCAGATCGGCCGGATTGTCGACGACCTGCACCAGGGTAAAGACCAGCGCCGCCAGCAGCAGCGCGCGGATGTTCCCGCCCGGCCCGGCGGCCAGCGCCGGGTAGAGCAGCCCGGCGAACAGAATCGCCCGGACCAGCGGCTCGACGATCACCGTTACAACTCCGGCGGCAATCCAGGCGGCGAGACTCGCGCCGTTCAGGCCGGTCAGGTTGGGCGGCAGGCCGATGGTCTGGAACAGGAGGGGAACAAAATCGATCAGGATCGCCACGCCGAGGGAAAGCAAGAAGAGCAGCAGAATGCTGCCCCGCCAGCCGGTGAGGCGCAGGGCGCGCGCGGCGGGCAGTCCGGATCGGCGGGCCGCCGCCTGCCAGACCACGCCAAGGATAACCAGCCCGGCCAGCCCGGCCGCAACATTGGTCGTCAGGGGATTGATTACGCCCGTCTGGAGGGCCGCCGGATCGCCCAGGACGGAAACCAGGGCCAGGGCCGCGATGCGCAGGGCCACGTAGGCCAGCGCCATCCCCAGCGCGAACCCGGCCGGCCAGGCCGGCGCCGCTTCCGGTTCGCGCAGTCGGGCCAAAAACACGTCCCGGTCAAAAATCATCCCGTCAGGCTGCTCCTGCTTCCCATTCCATCGCGCCGGATATTATGCCGCGTCCGCGCCCCGCTGCAAGCCCGCCCAGAGTTACCCATCGCATCGCACTGGAAAAACATCACACCGCAGAGAACGCGGAGGGCGCAGAGAGAAAACCTATCTCCCCGGCTTTACTCTGCGGTTGAAGTCCGTCTATGTCTTGGCTTTTCTCCGCGCTTTTCCTTGGCGCACTTGGCGTTTTGGCGGTTCAACCTGTCTTTCGCGCCTACAGCGCCGTGATGGTCTTGGCAACGCGCAGGTGCTGGGCGAAGAAGGGCAGATAGTCCGCGAACTCGACGTACTGCCCTTCGGCGTAGCCGGTCAGGTAACGGCGCAGCACGCTGATCACGCCGGGTAGTTCGTCCAGGCCGCGCGCCTTCTTTTCCATCAGCACGAAGGCCTGGGCCTCCGGAGCGCTGACGCGATCCTCCAGGTAGATGGCGACCAGCCCGGACACGAACAGCGCCAGGAACTGCTCCTGCCAGGTCGAATATTTCTCCGCGAACTGCCTGGACACCGGCAGCTTCTTCTGCGAGGCTTTCTCCAGCGCGTCCGGGTGATGCTCCAGGTAGCGGCCGATCAGCACCCGGCCGTACTGGCTGAGCGCGGCGCGGTAGATGTGGGTGGGGTCTTCGTCGAAGGGCCAGGGCGGGTTATCGCCCCAGGCGATGCGCGGCGGCGCGATGCAGCACAACTCGCCGTTAACCAGCAGGCCAATCTCGGTATCGGTGGGATAACACACGTTCGGGATGAACACCAGAGTCTCGGTGTAATCCCCGACGAAAGGATGCAGCAGGTCATAGAAGGTCGCCTGCTCGAACATCCGGGTCGACTCGCGCAGGGCCGACTGCCAGACGTCCGCTTCGTCCTGCCACCAGGTCTCCAGCCCGGAGTTCTGGTAGAAGTGACTCAGGTGGCGCGGCAGAGTCGGCGGCGCCCAGGACGGCAGCTCTCCGCCCGCCAGGGAGGGCCACTCAAGCTGCATGGCGTAGGCATAGAACATGTCCGGCGCCATCCCCCGGTCGAGCAGCGCCTGGAGAATCAGTACTGCGGGATGCTTCTCCAGAGGGAGCAGGAGACGGCGCGTGCCGCGCGCGTGGGCATGCGCGCCGTGCGGCTTGCGCTTCTGCTCGCTTTCCGGCCAGGAGGTCATGGCCAGCAGCGCGGACATCAAGCGTGCCCGGTTGTCGATACGAACCTGTACTTTGTCCATAAGCTTCCGTGATCCAGCCGAAACCCAACCAGCGGCCCGCGTGCGCCGCGAGACCTGTGTCCGCCGGGCAGGAAATCTTTCCCCGATCCGCCGTTATTCTACAGCAGGCCGCGCAATTCAACCAAGCGCCCCGCCGCCCGCCAGAAAGTCCAGGCTCGTGGCGACCGTGCCGGCCCAGCCATCGGCCTCGCCCCCGGCCAGACTCACCGCCCGCGCGCGCACGCCCAGCGGAGCCAGCTCGGCATCCAGGGCCGGGACCAGCGCCCGCAGCCCGGCCTGGCTGGCGACGTAGGGGCTCTGCCTCGCCGCCGCCGGAGGCTCGCTCACGAGCTGCACGATCCGGCCGCCGCCTTCGCCGGCCATCACCCGCGCCGCGAGCTGGATCACCAGGAAAGCCCCGGTCAGGTTGACCTCGATCACCCGCCGCCAGTCGTATTCATCCAGGGTAAGGAACGGCGCTTCTTTGTTCACCGCCCAACCGCTGACCAGCAGATGCAGCCCGGCGTATTCATCGCGCAGGCGCTCGATCATGGCGCTGACCTGGAAGCGGTTGCCCACGTCCGCCGCCCAGGGTAGCGCCACACCGCCCGCCGCCCGGATCAGGTCCGCCGTGGCCTCGGCCCGGTCGGGATTGATATCGCACACGCCCACCGAGACCCCCGCCCGGCCCAGGGCCAGCGCCACGGCCCGCCCTGCCCCCGCCCCGGCTCCGGTCACCAGCGCGACCTTGCCCTGCAAATGCTGTGCCTGCATCGTGTCACCTCATTGCGTCGAGAAAAACCAATTGAACCGCCAAGACGCCAAGAACGCAAAGGAGAGGCAGGAGAAAGACTACCTATTCGTGACCTCTCTCAGCTTTTCCTTGGCGTTCTTTGCGTCTTGGCGGTTCGATTCGTTTTTGCCCGCACCGCCGCCATCAGGGATAATCAACCCAGCCGCAGGCTTCCACGAAACTCAAGCAGGTGTCCGCATGGAAATCAACGACCAGTTCATGCCGAAGGTGCTCACCCTGATACTGGAGCTGTCCCAGTATCCGATCCTGTGCAAAACCATCCGCGCCCGAATGCGCACGGAGATCTTCGCGCGCGGGATCATCAACCCGGACGCCTTCGAAAAGGAAGTGTACCAGAAAGCCCTGCAATCCCAGAAGCGCGAAGGCCTGGTCAACCCATTCGTGGAGGAAAGCGCCAGGGACTGGAGCGAGCGCGTCAACACCATCCGCGACAGCCAGACCGACTTCTACTTTGCCTACAACCTGCCCCATTCCCTGTTCGAGCAAATCGTGCAGGAGATCATCACCCGGCGCGTGCCCGATCAGAAGGTGTTCCTGTCCTTCAACCCGGAGCTGGCCCCCTGGGACGTGCTGTTCATGGAAGGCGAGCGCCTGGAAAGCCTGCCGCCCGGCGAGCAGGTCGCCATCAAGCATCACCTGCGCGAGATCAAGGTCGTGCTGATCAAGGCCATGATCAGCGATCACCTGCTCTTCGCCCAACTGGCCCGCGACATCTTCACCATCAAGGACCTCAAGCTGATCCGCGAGCACCGCATCGGCCGGGGCAAGATCGGCGGCAAGGCGGCGGGCATGCTCCTGGCCTGGAAACTGCTCCAGCAGTCCGGCCAGGAATGCGGGATCGACCCGGCGCTGATCACCATCCCGGAATCATACTACGTTGGCGCGGACGTCTTCTACGAAGTCCACGAGCTGAACAACTTCTACCGTTTCATGAACCAGAAGTACCGCTCCCGCGCGGAGATCGTCGCCGACTTTCCGATGATCTTCGACAACTACACCCGCGCCAAGCTGCCGGAGTACGTGATCAGCCAGCTCCGCGACCTGCTCAAACAAGTCGGCAAGACGCCGCTGATCTTCCGTTCGTCCAGCCTGCTGGAAGACAGCTTCGATACCTCCTTCGCCGGCAAGTACGACAGCTTCTTCCTGCCCAACCAGGGCACGCTGGAGGAAAATCTCCAGGCCGCCAAGCAGGCCATCCTGCGCATCTACGCCAGCGTGCTCAGCCCGGACGCCCTGATCTACCGCGAGCAGATGAACCTGACCGACTTCGACGAGCGAATGGCAATCCTGATCCAGAAGGTCGAGGGCCGGACCTACGGGCGCTACTACTTCCCCACCCTGGCCGGGGTCGGCTTCAGCCGCAACCCGTTCCGCTGGAACCAGCGCATCAGCCGCGAGGATGGCCTGCTGCGCCTGGTGGCCGGGCTGGGGACGCGCGCGGTCGACCGGGTGGCCAACGACTACCCGCGCATGATCGCGCTCTCCAACCCGGAGCTGCGCCCGGAGACCCACGCCGCCGAGATCAAGCAGTACTCCCAGCGCCTGATCGACGTGATCGACCTGGAAGCCAACGAGTTCAAGACCCTGCCGATCACCGAGGTGCTCGATGCCGACTTCCCGGCCCTGCGCCTGATCTCGGTCCGCGACCGGGGCGACTACCTGGAGCCGTTCGCCATGCGCCCCACCCGGACCGATCCGGCCGAGCTGGTCTTTACCTTCGATCAGCTCCTCCATCGCACGTCCTTCCCGGCCGTCATGCGCAACATCCTGGCCTGCCTCCAGCGCCGCTACCGCCGCCCGGTGGACATCGAATACGCGGTGGAGATCACCCAGACCTGGCCCCAGGTCGAATACAACCTGGTGCTGCTGCAATGCCGGCCCCTCAGCGAGCACGACGTCGATTCGATCCACAGCGTGCCCGCGGACGTGCCGGACGAGGACAAGATCTTCTCCGCGCAGCGCCTGGTGCCGGAAGGCGTGGTGGAGCGCATCCGCTACATCGGCTTCGTCAAACCGGCCTACAACGCCATCGCCGAGCCGCACGTCCGGCTGGAGATCGGGCGGGCCATCGGCCGGCTCAACGACCGGCTGCGCGGCGAGCAGTTCGTCCTGATGGGGCCGGGCCGCTGGGGATCGTCCAACATTCACCTGGGGATCAAGGTCGGCTACGGGGATATCTACAACTGCCGGGCGCTGATCGAAGTCGCCGTGACCAGCCAGAGCGACGGCGCGCCGGAGATGGCCTACGGCACCCACTTCTTCCAGGACCTCGTGGAGGCCAGAATCTTCCCGCTGGCCCTCTTCCCGACCGAGCCGGGCAACCTGTTCCGCTGGGACTTCTTCGAGTCCGCGCCCAACCACCTGGCCAGCATCCTGCCGGACGACGCCGGTCTGGCGGACTATATCACCGTGATCGACGTGGCCGAGGTCAGCGGCGGGCGGCTGCTGGAACTGGTCATGGACGCCGACGAGGACGAAGCGCTGGCGTATCTGAAGACGTATGACAACGGGGGACATTGAGAGCGATTTGTGGTGGGTGGTGGGTAGTTGTTGGTAGAAGCGGGCAGAGAAGCATCTGGACGAGCATGAAAAGAAACGGGGCGGCTTCCGTGTGGAGGCCGCCCCGCTGCGTTCAGACCTTCGGTCTAGGGGTAGAACCCGCGCAGTTGGGCCACGTCGACCACGCGCTGCACGGCCAGGATGTAGGCCGCCGTGCGCATGTCAACCTTCATGTTCCTGGCGATGTCCAGCACCGCGTAGAAGCTCTCGTTCATGATGTGCTCGAGCCGGGTGTTGATCTCCTGCTCGGTCCAGAAGAAGCGCTGCCGGTCCTGGACCCATTCCAGGTAGGAGACGGTCACGCCACCCGCATTGCACAGGATGTCGGGGATGACCATGATGCCCTTGCTGGCGAGGATGTCGTCGGCGTCCGGCGTGGTCGGGCCGTTGGCGCCTTCCGCGATGACGCGCGCCTTGATGTTGCCCGCGTTCGCGGCCGTGATCTGGTTCTCCAGCGCGGCAGGGACGAGCACCTCGCACTCCAGCTCCAGCAGCTCCTCGTTGCTGATCGGCTTGGCCTTGGGATAGCCCTGCACCAGATTGCCGTGGGCCTTGGCATAGGCCAGCGCGTCCCGGACGTCGATCCCGTCCAGGTTGACCAGGCCGCCGCTCACGTCGCTGATCGCGATCACCTTCGCGCCCTCGTCCTGGAGCAGGTAGGCCGCGACCGAGCCAACGTTGCCGAAGCCCTGCACGACCACCCGCGCCCCCTTGACCGGGATTTCCAGGTGACGCAGCGCGCGCACGGTCGTGTACATCACGCCGCGCCCGGTGGCTTCAACGCGCCCCAGCGAGCCGCCGAGCGTGATCGGCTTGCCCGTCACCACGCCGGGGGCCGGCTCGCCGGTCACCATCGAATAGGTATCCATGATCCAGGCCATCGTCTGCGGCCCGGTGTTGACATCCGGGGCGGGGATGTCCTTCTCCGGCCCGATGATCGGGGTCAGTTCGTAGGCGAAACGGCGCGTCATGCGCTCCAGTTCGCCCGGCGACAGCTCGCGCGGATCGACGATGATCCCACCCTTGGCCCCGCCGTAGGGCAGGTTCACGACCGCGCACTTCCAGGTCATCCACATCGCCAGGGCGCGCACCTCGTCCATCGACACCATCGGATGGTAGCGGATGCCGCCTTTGGCCGGGCCGCGCGCGATGCTGTGCTGGACGCGATAGCCGGTGAACATGCGAATGTCGCCGTTGTCCATCCGGACGGGGAAGTTGACGGTGTACTCACAGCGCGGACGGCGCAGGAAATCGGCCAACCCTGGCGAGACTTCCAGATAACGCAACGCGCGATCCAGTTGCTGGATCGCGTTCTCGTAAGGATTGGCAGTTTTATGAGGCGTGGCTGCGGTCATCGACAGTCCTTTCCAGACCACTTCTCGTATCATGCAGGTTGCACAAAGATGGTAGGTAAGTTACACAAAAAGCATAACACTAAATCGCGCCATCGTCCATAAGCCGATCCTCAGACATCCACCTGATCAAAATCACGGAAATAGCAGGGGAGGCCAGAGACCAGAGGCCGCGCAGCGAAGCTGCGCCGAGGCCAGAGAAAAGCACACGATCTGAGGTCCATAGCGCTGGCACCCTTATCGGTGCCTGGGCCGTACGTGCTCTCCGGCCTCTGGTCTCCTGGCCTCTTGGCCTCCGCTTTTCTGGCTTCGGCGCGAAAACGGGCTACACTGGGCACAGGATATCCTGCTGCTCACCAGAAGGGGGATTGCCATGCTGGTTCTGACCATGCTGCCCGCCCCGTGGGGCGCGATCGGGGATGTGCTGCTGCTGGCCGTGATCGGCCTGCTGGCCTATGGCTTCTTCGCCCACCGCTACGACGACCTGCGCCTGGGCCGCATGCCCAAGCGCACCGAGCTGCCCCAGTCCTTCCTGCTGATCGTCCTGGCCGCCATCGTCTGGCTGAGCGCCGCCCAGAACACGGTGCTGTCCACCCTGGGGCTGCTCACCCTGGCCGGGATCGCCTGCGGCTTCGCCGGCGACCTGTTCATGGCCGACGCCTTCGGACAGAAGGATCACGTCCTGTACGGGATGCTGGCCTTCGCCCTGGGCCACGTTTTCTACATGCTCGGCTTCCGGGAGATCGCCCTGACCTTCGGCCTGCACACCACGGCCAGCTACGTCCTTGCGCTGCTGGTGATGTGGGTCATCGCCCTGCTGATCTGGTTCTTCCTGGTCCGCGAGCCGACCGGCGACCAGACCATGCAGCGCATGGCGCTGGGGTATGCCCTGTTCCTGGCCTCGATGGCGGGTTATGCCATCGGCCTGGCGCTCCAGCAGGCGGCCTTCTGGCCGCTGGCGATCGGCGGGCTGCTCTTCCTGCTCTCGGATTCCCTGATCGCGGCCCGGCTGTTCGGCGGGCGGCGCTTCCGGTACATGGGCGACTGGATCTGGGGGACGTACATCATCGCCCAGGTCTTGATCGTAACGGCGGTGCCGGTGGCGCTCAGGTTGTTGCAGTAGACAGGTCACAGTAGACAGTTCACAGTAGACAGTACAAACAGTCAGGGGCTATCCGGTTTTGTCTCACGGATAGCCCCCGTTTTCCGCCCTCTGGCCGCCCGCGCCCAACAGTTCCGACGCCTCCCCCAATTCAAAATTCAACATTCACCATTCAGCATTTCCCCTCCAGCACCCGGTAGCGCGCATCCTCCGCGACCACGCGCGCCGCGCCGAACACCTCGCGCAGCAGGCGGTCATAAGGCAGGAAGGCATTGGCAACGATCCGCAGCCGCCCACCGGACGTCAGCCGGGACTTCGCCCCGGCGATCAGCTCGGTCGCGGCGTCGGTATCGACCGCGTGTCCGGCGTGAAACGGCGGGTTGGAGAGGATCAGGTCGTAGGCCGGGCCGGGCACGTCGGAATACAGGTCGCTGGCCCAGGCCCGGCAGGTGTCGCCCAGCCGGTTCTCGTCGACTCCGCGCGCGGCGCAGGCCACGGCCAGCCACGAGGCGTCGACCAGGTCGACCGCCGCCGCGCCCAGTTTGGCCGCATAGAGGCCGATCACGCCGGAGCCGCAGCCCACGTCCAGCACCCGGCGGCCCGCGCACAGCCGCCCATCGAGCGTTTCCACCAGGCGTTGGGTGCCCTCGTCCAGCGCCTCGCGGCTGAAGACGCCCGGCGCGCTGAACAGGCGCAGCCCCAGCGCCTCGAACTCGTAGAACTGCTCCAGCGACGGGCACGGCGCGCCGTTCGCCAGCCGGACGGCCAGCCCGACCCGGTTGCGGCCTTTGGTCTGGAGCGTCGCCGCGCGGCCCAGGATGCCCGCCGCATCCTGGATGATGGCTTTGGCCCCGGCGCTGTTCGGTCCGGCCAGGTACAGCCGCCCGCCCGGCTTGAGGGCGGCCGCCGCCGTGCCGAGCAGGGCCTGGGTATAGGCCCGGCCCTTGGGGATGGGCAGCAGGGCGAGATCGAACGTCCCGCCCAGGCCCGGCGGCGGGAACGGCGCGTCGTGCACCGTCACGCCCGCGATTCCGTTCAGGTCGAGCATGGCGCGCATCAAGCGCCCCGCGACCAGACTGTCGTCGCAGACGTCCACCCGCGCGCCGCGCCGGGCGGCCCAGGCGGCCAGCGCCCCGGTTCCGCCTTCCAGCACCAGCACACGCGCCCCGCCCCCGAACTCGACACTTTCAGCGGCGCTTTCGGCCAGCAGCCCGGTCGCCATCTCAACCTCGCCCCAGGCCACCAGGCCCGGCTTGACCAGCAGGGTCAGCTTTTCGCCGCCGAGTGTCGCCCGCTGGCGCAGGATGTCGTAGTAGCCCATAAGACACTCCAAAAGACGTGATCAGTCGTCAGTTTTCAGTTCACAGTAAAGACAAGAGCGCAGCCACGATGAACGCCCAGGCGCTTTTTCTGGCCTCCTGGCCTCTCCTTGATCATAGCATTCCTGACCAATCGCTGTCAGCCAGATGTCAGCCGGGGAGCACAACTCGCCCGGCGCGGCCCGCGTAATACAGGGCAGAACAGACCAACGGGACGGAACCCGGATAGAGGAGTTACAACCATGACCAGCCAGAAACGTCTTTACCGCAGCCGCTCGAATCATGTCTTCACCGGCCTGGCCGCCGGCCTGGGCGAGTACCTGGGCATCGATCCCAGCCTGGTGCGCGTCTTCTTCGCGCTGCTGATGATCATTGATCCGCGCTTCCTGGTGCTGTACATCCTGATGGCAATCGTGGTTCCCGAAGGCGACTCCGAGGATGACGGATTCGAAGATTTGGACGACTACGAACTGCCCAAGCGCAAGCACGCCAGCGATCCGTTTTAGTCCGCAACCCGGCACTCACCTGCTGCGTATACATGCATGAAACGAGGGCGCGGTCGGCGCGCCCCCAGAGGGGATAAACACACCATGAGTTCACCCAAGCGTCTTTACCGCAGCCGCGACAACCGCATGCTCGGCGGCGTGTGCGGCGGCCTGGCCGAATACTTCAATATCGATCCCACGCTCGTCCGGCTGGCCTTCCTGATCCTGTTCCTGGCCGCCGGCAGCGGCCCGCTGCTGTACCTGGTGATGTGGGTCATCGTTCCGGAAGCCTGATCCGGCCGCCTGTCCATAAGGAGCTATGTCATGCAGAACAAGCGCTTGTACCGCAGTCGCAAGGACCGCCAGATCGGCGGCGTGTGCGGCGGCCTGGCCGAGTACTTCAACGTCGACCCGACCCTCGTCCGGCTGGCCTTCGCGTTCGTCTTCCTGTGGGGCGGGGCCGGACTGCCGCTCTACATCCTGATGTGGGTCATCATCCCTGAAGCCCCGGACACCGGGGATTTGGAATAACCGCCTCGCGGCTCCCCTATCCGCGGGCGGAGCGTGTGACACCGCGCCCTGGCCATCCCCCACCGGCCAGGGCGCGAACTTTTCAGAGTTCTCAGTTATTAGTTCCTGATTATTAGTAAAACAAAGACGATGAGCCTTGACGGATCTCAGGATTCCCACGTCCTGCCACTTGCCTCTGGACTCTGCTTTTCACGCTGGCGGAATCGTATCGGACCGGATAGCATGGGGGCCTTTGATCGCTGGCTCTGGAGGCGTATGCCCATCCTCGCTCGATTTCGCAAACGCCGCTGGCTCGTCCTGATGGGGGCGCTCGGCCTGATCGCCGCCGCCGGGGGGATCGCCCTGGTGGTCAGCGGCGGGGCGCGCAGCCTGGCCCGCGCCGTGCTGCACCGCCCGGCCAACGAGGCCCTCAGCCGCTGGTTTGACGACCCGGCTTCCCGCGCCGAGCTGGCAACCTCCTTCGCGGCTCCCTGCCCCGGCTATCCGTTCCTCGTCCCCTCATCGGGATTGGTCGGCGGCCTGCCCTGGAACGCGGCCTACGGGCCGTACACCGTCCTCAATCCGCACCCCGGCATCGACATCTTCGGCGCGGGCGGGCCGGGCACGGTCCCGGTGGTGGCGGCCTACGATGGCCAACTGACCCGCGAGGAAGACTGGGTCTCCAGCGTGATCATCCGCCACGCCGACCCGCTCCACCCCGGCCAGACGATCTGGACGTACTACACCCACATGGCGAATCTGTCCGGCAGCGAGTCGTACATCGTCGCGGACTTCCCGCCGGGCACGGTCGACGCGCCGGTACATCAGGGCGATCTGCTGGGTTATCAGGGCGTCTACAACGGGGGCGCCAGCGCGGCACGGGTCGGCCTGCACCTGCACTTCAGCATCGTCAGGAGCGACCTGCTGGGCGACTACACCAACGAGGCCGTGTTCGACAACACGCTCGATCCCACCCCCTACCTGGGCCTGGC
>JARKOQ010000160.1 GCA_029976005.1 Aggregatilineales bacterium
CTTCAGTTTATTCACGAGGCCCGGCTGAGCCTCCGGGTCCACGACGCGCAGGCTGACGCGGGGATTCAGCGCGTGGTAGCGCCCGGCCAGGGCGGTCAGCGTGGAGCGCGCCTCCGAATTGGAGCCGTTCCGGAACAGAAGGTAGATCACCGCGTCCTGATCCAGGGCGGATACCGCCGTTTTGCTCTCCTGGGAAAGCTCGGTCAGGCCGCGCCTGGTCAGGTCGAGCTTCAGCGCCCAGCGCTGGTCCGCGGCGTCCGCCAGCAGGTTGACCGCCACCGCCAGCAAAATCACCGCCAGCGTCACCAGCGCCGCATAGCCGCCGAGGCGCAGGCGCGCCGCCTTTGCATACTTCATGCGCTCCGCCACCTCCTTCGGTCGATGATCCGCACCGTCAAAAACAGCAGCACCAGGATCAGCGACAGGAAGTACACGAGATCCGACGCGCCGATCAGCCCGGCCGTAAAGGCATAGTATCGGTCGTACAGGCTCAGCCAGCCGATGACCGAGGGCAGCCAGGGCATCAGCGGCACATTCAGCGACGGACCGACGGAATCCACAAACTGGATCATCAGGTTGACGCCAAAGGTGGCCACCGCCGCCGTCAGCTGGCTTTCGGTAACCGCGGACATGATCAGCCCCACCGCCACATAGCTGGCGCCCAGCAGGAAAAAGCCGAGGTAGCCGGAGAGGATCAGCGGCGCGTGGGGTTCGCCGTAGGCAAAGACGATGGCGACGCAGGGCGCGGTCAGCAGCATCGTCATCGCCAGCACCGTCAGCGCGGCCAGGTACTTGCCCGCGACGATCGCCCCCACCGGCAGCGGCGAGGTCAGAAGCAGCTGATCGGTGCGCGTGCGCTTCTCCTCGCTGAGAAGGCGCATCGTCAAAAGCGGCATGACCAGCATGAACAGAAAGCTCAGCGAGTCAAAGAGTACGCCCAGGTTGGCGTTCATGGACAATAGGTTGCCCGACAGAAAGAATACGCCCGTCAGCAGCAAAAACACGCCCATAAACACGTAGCCCAGCGGCGTATAGAAATAGCTTTGCATTTCACGCCTGGAGATCGCCCGCATTACGATTCCACCTCGCCGGTGAGCCGGAGGAAGATGTCCTCCAGTTCCATGTCCATCGGCCGCATCATCACGACCGGGTGCCCCGCCGCCGCCAGCGCGAGGGAGGCCGCCGCCCGGAGGTCGTCCGCCCGGGCGGACTCCAGAATGAAGTCCGCCGTGCCCGGCTCCTTGATCCCCAAGGACTCCAGCGCGCGAAGGCCCGGCAGCGCCGACAGGATCTTTTCCAACGCGGCCTCGTCGCCCGCCGCCCGCAGGCGCACGCGCCGCGCTTCTCCCAGCCCACCCGCAAGGCTTTCCAGTGCGTCCTGGACCAGAATCCTGCCCCGGCCGATGATGGCCACGCGGTCGCACACGTCGGCAACCTCGGTCAGGATGTGACTGGACAGCACGATGGCGTGGTCGCGCCCCAACGACTTGATGAGCGCCCGGATGTCGATGATCTGCGACGGGTCGAGCCCCACCGTGGGCTCGTCCAGCAGCAGCACCTCCGGGTTTCCCGCCAGCGCCTGCGCCAGCCCCACCCGCTGGCAGTACCCCTTGGACAGGTGGCGGATCAGCCGCCGCCGGTGATCCTGAAGCCCCGTCAGCGCGCACAGGTCGTCCACGTGGGCTGGGACGCGCCGCGGTTCGACCTCCTTGATCTCGCAGACGAAGCGCAGGTACTCGTTCACCGTCATGTCCTGGTAGAGGGGCGGCTGCTCCGGCAGGTAGCCGATGCGCCGCTTGACGTACCGGGGTTCCGCAAGAAGGTCGTGCCCGTCCAGCAGCACGCGGCCCTCGGTGGATGGGATGTATCCGGAGGCGATGGACAGCGTCGTCGACTTGCCCGCGCCGTTTCGGCCCAGAAAACCCAGAATCTGACCTTTTTCCACCTGAAAGGAGACGTCGCGCACGGCGACGATATCGCCGTACCGCTTGGTGACGCCCCTGAGTTCAATCATGCGATCGCCTCCTAGTCCAACGCTACATATTATAGCAAATTACGCCGCCGCACGGGCGACAAGCGTATGAACAAACT
>JARKOQ010000185.1 GCA_029976005.1 Aggregatilineales bacterium
ACGTCACGAGTCAATTGGTAAGGTTGATGCCAGCTCCAGATCGGAATAAGTTGCTACTGAGTCTAGTGTCGCAGAGCCACCTTGCAACGAAACTAAACGGGGGTTGTGTATTCCTTACAGCGGGCTATCAGAATCCTATCGGGAACGAGCAGTACAAAAGCCAGGGGGCCGATCCGGCTTCCCTGGCCTTCACGATAATCTAAACGGTTCTCTAACCTTAACTGAACGCCGGGTGAACGTTAGGTCAGCGCAAGCCTATACGCTCCACAAAGCTGGCCTAGACCACCATCAGCTCCGGGTGCAGCCCCAGCCCGGCCAGCATGTGCCGGATTTCGTCCACGTACAGCGGATTCATGACCAGCACCACGTCCGGCCGCCGGACCTGGAGCGCCTCCGGCCCCACGATCTCCTGCCCGGTGCCAGAGACGAACCGCCCGTGCTTGCGCGGGTTGATGTCCACGATGCAGTCCACCTGCTCCGCGCGCAGGGTATTGAGGAAGGTCACGCCCTTGGAACCCGCGCCCCAGGCCGCGACCTTGCGGCCGCGCGCGGCCAGGTCGTCGAGCCGGGCTTTCCAGAAGGCCGCCTTTTCCGCGTAGCGCTTGCCGAACGCGACCACGCTCTCCGCCATCGCGGCCAGGTCGTTGACCGGAACGGGCGGCGCGTTTTCTGGCCCGGTCGATGGCCGGGCTTCGATCCCCAGGAACTGGCCGCCGTAGGTCTCCCCGACCGCCAGCACGTCGAAGCCTTCCCGCTGGAACACGTAGGCCAGCGAGGCGGCGCTGAAGTACGAGCAGTGCTCGTAGATGATGTCCCAGATGCCCAGGTCGCGCAGGGTGTAGAGGGCGTTGGGCACCTCAAAATAGACCAGCGTGCCGGGCCGCACCGCGCGCCGGATGCCGGCCACGAACGGGCGCGGCTGCTCGATGTGCTCCAGCACGTGGCGGCAGGTCAGCAGGTCGGCGGGCAGATGGGCGTACGCCTCCGAGAAGAAGTCCTGCACGAACGACAGCCCGGCGGGCAGCGCCTCCGTCTCCAGGCTGGGATCGTAGCTCCGGTCGAAGCCGATGCCCCGGTTGCCGCCGCGCGTGACCAGCAGCTTGAGCCAGTCGCCCTTGCCGCAGCCGACGTCGATCACGTCCCGGCCGCGCAGGTCGTACCGGGCGATCAGGCGGTCGGCCAGCCCCTCCGCGAACTGCTGGAACTTCGGCGAGAAGTGCAGCGAGTTCTCGTACGCCTCGGTATAGGTCATCAGGGCCGGGTCGAAGGCGATGTTGAAGATGTGCCCACAGGCCGGCCAGAAGGCCAGCCGGATGTCGCCCTTCGGGGCGCTCAGGGCGGCTTCGCGCGTCGGCCACAGGACGTTGCAGTGGACGGGGACGCCGCTGGCCTCGAAGAACACCACCTTTTCATCGGTATCGCACACACGGCCCGGCATCTGATCGGTCCGATTCACGGATTGAGTTGCCATCAATAACCTGACCTTTTTCTATTCAGAATCAGCCAAAACCAAACAAAAGAACCATCCACGTACGCCATCATGCACGCAAGGGCAGGAACACCCGGAACGTACTGCCCCGCCCCAGCGCGCTCTCCACCTCGATCCTGCCCTGGTGGCGCTCCACGATCGCCTGCGCGATCGGCAGTCCAAGCCCAAGGCCGCGCGTCGTTCTGGCTTTATCCGCCCGATAGAAGCGCTCGAAGATATGTTCGAGATCGTCCTGTCCGATCCCCGATCCGGTGTCCGCAACCTCGATGACCGCATCCTGACCGGCGATCTCCACCCGGACCTGGATCGCGCCATCCTCCGGCGTAAACCGCAGCGCGTTGTCGAGGATGCAGGTAACCGCCTGGGAGAGATAGGTTGCGTCGCCAAGCACGATCACCGGCCGGGCCTCGAATTCCAACCCGGTCCTGAGGCGCCCGGCTTCGAACTCGCCTCGCTTCCGTTGATAGACTCCTTCAACCACGCCGCACAGGTCGACTGGCCGGGTGAAGGTTTCCCGCGAGCTATCCAGGCGCAGCATCGTGATCAGCGCCTCGACCAGGGTCGTGATGCTCTCGGTCTGGGCTTCGATGGCAGACAGGTGCCGCTGCCGGGCCTCGGCATCGGCCGATCGCTTGAGCAGGTAGGCGCTGGTATTGATGACCGACAGCGGCGTCCGGAATTCATGCGAGGCATGGGTAATGAAATCCGTCAGGATGCGCATCCGCTCCTGTTCCAGCGCGAAAGCCATGCGCTGCTGCTCGGCCTGCTTGAGCGCGGTCACATCCCGCACCACGGTCACCACCAGCGGAGCACCCTCCTGATCATAGACAATGGCATTGGTCGTATCGACATAAATGACTGTACCATCCCGACGCCGATAAGCGCGTTCCAACGCAACTTCCAGTTCCCCGCCGAGTATTTTTTTATAGGTCGCCCAGACCATGTCCGCCGCCTCAGGCGGAAAGACGATCGAGAAAGGCTTGTTCAGAATCTCTTCTCGGCTGAGCGCAAGAATGCGACAGTACTCGTCGTTGACCCGCACAAAAGTCCCTTCGCTATCCGTCAGAGCAACACCCAAGGGCACGGTATCAATGATCGAATCCAGGAGCTGCTTACTGGCGCGCAAGGCTTCCTCGGCCTGCTTGCGTTCCGTGATATCGCGCGCGAAAACGACGAGCCGGGTCACCCTGCCGTCCGCATCCTGGATCGGATATGCCGTGGACTCAAACCACATGCCCGCGCGTTGGTCTTCGAACGAGACCGGCAGGCCGGTCCGGCATGCTTCTGTAAAATGCTCCACTCGAAATTCAGCCACCTCAGGAGCTATGATGGACTGCAAAGGCTTGCCGATCAATTCTTCGGGTCGCTTCCCAAGGCGTCGTGCCGTGATCTCGTTCACTGCCAGGACAGTGCCATCCACATGCACCATCAGCACCGACTCGGTCGGCGCGTTGAGCAACGCCCGGACCGTGGCCTCATGTTCTTTCAGGATTGCTTCGGCCTGTTTGCGTTCCGTGATATCGCGCGTGAAAACGACAAACCGGGTCACCTCGCCGCCCGCATCCTGGATCGGGAAAATCGTGGACTCAAACCACATCCCCTGGCGTTGATCCTCGCAAGTAAGTGGCCGTCGGGAGCGAGCCACGTCTGCAAATTGCTGCTCTCTAAACCTGACTTCTTCAGGAGGCACCAGGCTCCGGAAATGGCTGCCGGACAGTTCTTCGGGGCGCTTTCCGATGTTTCGCGCCGCAGCTTCGTTCAATGTCAGGATAATACCGTCCACGCTCAACACGAACACCATCTCCGCCGGCGTATTGAGCAGCGCGCGTACGGTGGCCTGATATTCACTCTGGACGGCTTCTGCCTGCTTACGCTCGGAAATATCCGAGACAAACGCAAAGTAAGACACAACGTTGCCATCCGCGTCCAAATGGGCATGGACGACCAGTTCAACCGGAACCCGGGAGCCATCTTTGCGAAGATATTCCTTTTCATAGCGCACAGCCTTCCTGGTGCAATCCAGTTCGCGCAACTGTGCCGCTTCATGCTCTCGCCACTCAGGCGGAGTCAGGTCCAGGTTCCAGTCGATGGTTTTGAGTTCCTCCTCACTGTACCCCGTGAGTGCCTGAAAGGCGGTGTTCACCCACTCCACCCGTCCTTCCGGATAGCCCACGGCAATCGCCACGGAAGCATTGCGGAGAATATCCCCCAGGTATTTCTCGCGGGCCAGGCTCTCTTGCAGCGCCTCCTCAGCCCGCTTGCGCTCGGTAATGTCCAACAGCGCGCCCAGTACGGCCGCCTCTCCCTCATGGCTGATGAGAGACATGGTGACCGTACACCATCTCATCTCGCCGTCGCCCCGGACAAAGCGAAGCTCGCCATACCGGGGAACACCCTTCCCCGCCAGGAGCTCCTGAATTTGCGCCAGCATCATGCCATAATCCTGGGGATAGACAGGGGAGAGGATGCTGTCCAAAGGGCTTCCCAGAATATCATCCAGAGCGTACCCGACCATGTCCGCAAAACTCCGGTTGGCCAGCTCGATTCTTCCGTCTCGCAGCACGACCAGCCCTTGCGTGGAATGCTCAAAGAGCAACCGGTAGAGCTTGGCGTCTTGGCTCATCTCGCTATCCGTTTTGGATCAGCCGTCCCGGATGGGCGCGGAAAACCCCAGCCGGGCCGGACAACGAACAGGAAGCCTCGAATCGGGACGGCTGGTTGTCATTTCCACGGTCTTTGGTCGGAGTTCTGGACCAGTGCGCCTCCAGGGATGCGGCTCGCGACTCGAAGAGCCAGGGATTGAGAATCAGCCACTATCGACACCCATCGGCCCTTTCTTAGAACGGCACTGACTGATTCTAAAATCCGGCTGGCTTAATGTGTTTGTGTGTCCAATGGGTTTAGATTCATTATACATTCGAGTCGCGGCTACGGATAAAAAAGGCCTCGCCGGGATCGACGAGGCCACTCGAAGCATCGATCATTCCAGCGGCAGCAGCTCCGCCTGGACGCCCAGCCGGTTCAGCTCCTCCTGGATTTCGGCGCAGTACACCGGGTTCATGACGATCACCACGCCGGGCTGGTAGTCCCTCAGGAATTCGGGGTTGACGATCGCCTGGCCGGTTCCGGCCATGAACGTCCCGGTCTTGAGCGGATTGATATCTACCGCGTACCGGATCTGCTCGGAGATGCCCAGCGTGGTCAGGAAAGCCACGCCCTTGGAGCCGCCGCCCCAGATCACCACCCGCTGGCCGTGCGCCTCGATCTCGGCCAGACGGTCGCGCCAGGCCTGGAGGCGGCGCGGCAGCTCCACCCGGAAGTGATCCACCGCCTGGGTGATCGCCGCCAGGTCGTCCTCCTCCGGCAGGCGCGGATTGGTCCCATCGCCGGGCCGGGCTTCGATCATCAGATACTGGTCGTCGTAGTCCGTCCACAGGCGGGTCACGTCGAAACCGGCGTGGCGGAAGAGGCGGGCGACCGATCCCTTGGTGAAATACGAGCAGTGCTCGTAGTACACGTCCCAGAAGGCCACGTCGCGCAGCACGTACATGGCATTGGGAATCTGGAAAAAGACGACGGTGTCCGGGTTGTCCCCCACCGCGCGGCGCACGATCCGCATGAAGTCGGCCGTGGGATGGATGTGCTCCAGGGTCATGCGGCAGCACACGAAGTCGGCCTGGATGTGAGCGTATTTCTCCCCATAGAAATCCGAGACGAACTCCAGCCGCTCCGCAGCCGGCCCCTGGAGCTTGCACGGCCGGTAGGCCGGATCGAACCCGATCCCATACCCCTCGCTCAGCTCGGCCAGCAGGGTAAGGAATTCCCCCTGGCCACAGCCGATCTCGATCATACGCTTGCCGTGGAGCTGGTGGCGTTCCACCAGGTCGGCCGCCAGACGGCGGGCAAATGTGTTGAAGGTCGGCGAAAAGCCCTGGGTCGCCTCGTAGCGCTCGTCGTACTCGTTGAGGGCGGGATCGAAGGCCGTGTTGGACACGAACCCGCAGACCGGGCAGAAGCCCAGCGCGATCTTGCCCTTGGGGAAATCGATGGCTTCCGTGCGCGTGTGCAGCAGCAGCACACTGTGGGCCGGGATGCGATCGGCCTCGAAGAAGAGCGACAATTCGCCGGCTTCGCAGTTGGGGCACGTCATCTGTGTCGTCATCAAAGATAGGTCTCCTGCATGAACCAGTTACCGAGTCTCATCAAGTGCTCAAACATGCGCGGCTCGCGCCGCCTTCCACCCCAATTCAGTCGTTGGCAATCTACCGGGGCAGCCATCCGGCCGCCCCGGCGCACAATCCGCTCTGTTGTTCGTTCAAAACCGTCCGGCCGATCATCTTATACAGCGACCCGCTCCTGTGTATGGAGCGACACGCTCCCGTTCTATGGAGCGACACGCTCCCGTGTTATGGAGCGACAGGGTCCTCAGGCACGATCGGCGCGTCCAGGTTAAAGAAGTAGTCCACGCGGGAGGAGAAGGCCGGGAAGCGGCCGCTGCCAGGATTGCCTGCGTAAAAGCCAACTTCGGTCACGATCATCGGGTGCTCGAACTCCACCCCCGGCGTCCAGATAGTCCCATTCAGCGAGTACGACTGAGTCCAGGTATGGCCGTGGCGCTCGACTCGCATCCACAGCGGCGCGAAGCCATTCTCGACCACCGGCACGTCCAGCAGCAGCGGCTGGGTCGGGATGCTGTCAATAAACGAGGTCGCCAGCAGATGCGTGTTGTCGGTATCGGAATAAAACTCCAGGCGCAGGAAGTTGCCTTCGTCCTGCCAGACGAACACCCCCTGCAACTGGTAGCGCTCGGACACCCCGGACGAGAACTTGATCTCCAGGCTGAAATCCACGTTGCGGGCCGGCTGCATCAGGCGCACGACCGTGTTCTTGCCCAGCCACACGTCATGCTCGGAATTGGCCGGCAGGCTGATCACGGCGTAGGCATCGGAAGTCCCCTGGCCGTTCAGACTGATCTGCCCGTCCCCTACCGGGTCGACCAGCGTCCACAGATTGTTGTTGAGGACCAGGGAGGAAAAATCGTCCGAGACGAACGCCACCTGCCCCGGTTCAAGCGTCACCGGCAGCGGGAAGGGAGTCGCGGTCGGCGTGAGAGTCTGCGTCGCGGTGGCCGGCGGAGTCGGTGTCACCGTCGGCGTCGGCGTGATCGTCGGCGTCGGAGTCATCGAGGGCTTGATGGTCGCGGTTGGGAAAAGCGCGGCCAGGGCGGGAATGTTCGGGTCTTCCTCAGGAATCGGAATCAGCCGGTTGACGAAGTAATCCACGCTGGCGACAAAGGCCGGGTTGCGGCCCGAATTCCCCGCGAAGGGGCCAATCGCGTGGATGGCGATGGGAAGCGTAAACTCCGCCGCCGGCATCCAGGTCTCTCCATCGAGTGAATACGACTGCCGCCACAGGTCGCCGCGCCGCGAGAGGCGCATATACAGCGGCTCGATGAAAGTCCCGCCCAGGTCCACCGAATTCTGCGTGGCCTGGACCGGCACGCCGTCCTTGAATGCCACCCCAAAGACGTAGGTGCGCGTTCCATCCGTATAGAAGTCGAAGCGGAGGAAATTGCCGGCGTCCTGCTCGACGATGATCCCCTGAAGCTGGTAGCTGTCATCCAGGCTCGTCTCGAACTTCACTTCCACGTCCAGGTTGGTGTCGGGGATGGCCTGCATCATCCGCACCGAGCGATTGCCCCCGGACCAGACGTCGTGATCGGTCCCGGCCGGGACGATCAGATTGAGCCACGCGTTTTCAGAGCCGGCCCCGGTCAATGAATACGCCCCGTCACCCACCGGATCGACGAATGTCCAGACATCCCCATTCAGCTCACCGGTACTGAAATCGTCGGAGACAAAGTGGGACGGAACTCCCTGCCCCAGGACTATCCCGGCGGAGAGTCCTCCCCCCAACAGCAGCCCTATGAGAATCAGCCGCCCGCGAACAGACATACCAGCTCCTGTATTCGCCTCTGGGCCATAAGCTGCCGCCAGCCGGGGGAGAGGCCCGGCCGGCAGCCAGGCTGCCCTCACAGCCGGGCAGCCAACCATCCCAGGCACGCCGCACACCTCTTATTCTACACGACTCGCGTTTCTGGGATCGGGATGACAAAGTGCCCGCCGCGATCGAGATATTCCTGCTGCTGGCGCAGGATTTCTTCCGCGAAATTCCAGGCCAGCATCAGCACGTAGTCGGGCTGATCTTCGAGCAAGGTGCCGGTGGGCCGGATCGGCAGGTGATTGCCGCCCATGAAGCGGCCGTGCTTGAAGCGGTTCAAATCGACCACATAGTCCACCAGCGAGCGATCCACGCCGAAGTAAGCCAGCAGCGTCGTGGCCTTGGCGGCCGCGCCGTAGGCGGCGATCCGCTTGCCCTGGCCCTTCAGATCGCGCAGCAGGTCCATCACGGTCGTCTTGAGGGTATTGACCCGCTCCGCGAAGTCCAGATAGTAGTCCAGCCGGTCGACGCCCATCTCGGTTTCCATCGCCAGCAGGTCCTTGACCCGCTTGCCGGGATTCTCGAAGTGCTCGACGTACAGCCGCAGCGACCCGCCGTGAATGGGGGTGCGCTCCACGTCATTCAGGAACAGGCCGTTGCGCCGGAACATCCGGTCGAGCGCCGTGACCGAGAAATAGCACAGGTGCTGGTGGTAGATGGTATCGAACTCGCAGTGCGACACCAGATCGACCAGGTACGGCGCTTCGATCACGGCCACGCCGTCATCCTTGAGCATGATCGCGATGCCCTGGGCGAACCCGTTCAGGTCCGGCACGTGGGCCAGCACGTTGTTCGCCAGGAACACGTCGGCGCGCAGCCCGCGTTCGTCGCGGAGCTGGCGGGCCAGGTCACGGGTGAAGAACGTGTTGAGGGTGGGGATGCCTGCCTTCTGCGCGGCGCGCGCCGGCCCCTGCGCCGGGTCGATGCCCAGCACCGGGATGCCCCGCTCCACGAAGTTGCGCAGCATGTAGCCGTCGTTGCTGGCCGCTTCCACCACCAGGCTGGGCCGGGTCGCCAGGGCGCGGGTCTGGATCAGGTTGCGGGCGCTGCCCCCAAAGTGCTCCAGCAGGGCCTTGGACACGGACGAGAAATAGGGGTAGTCCCGGCAGAACAGGATTTCCGGGGGGACGGTCTCCAGAATCTGAACCAGGGCGCAGTCGTGGCAGAACGCCAGGGTCAGCGGCGCGAATATCTCTTCTTCCTGAAGCTGTGCCTCGGTCAGCAGCGCGTCGGCCAGCGGGGTCTCTCCGAAAGCGATGATCTCGGACAGATTGCTGCCGCCGCAGGCACGGCAATGTTCGATACGGTGATAATAAGCCATCGACGAAGCTCCTATCAAAGCAGGTCGCCGAAGGGCGCGCCCCGGCGACCTGACTCTCTAAAAGAAGACTCTACGGCAGCAGACGTGCGGGCACGCTGAGCGCCGGTTCCTTGGTGGTCGTCCAGCGCAGGGTGCCATCGACCTGGCCCGACTCGACCAGGTGCTTGATGTGGCTGATGCGGCGGTAGCGCGGGCCTTCGAACTCGTCCAGCTTAAGGCCCACCTGCTGGTAGATGGCGTACAGCTCTTCCGCCCCGCGCCGCGCCGTCCACGCCGGCTTGAACTCCGGCAGGACGCGCTGAATCTTGTCACAGTTGACGCGATAGTTGCGCTTGTCCGGCCCGGCATCCGGCGCGAATTCCACCCGGCTGCCCGGCACGACGTCAACCACCATTTCGGCGATCTCGCGAATCCGGAAGTTCTCCTCGGAGCGGCCCACATTGAAGACCTCGTTGTGGACCCGCTCGCGCGGGGCTTCCATCGCGGCGATGAAGGCTGCCGAAATGTCGCGGATGTGGACGATCGGACGCCAGGGCGTGCCGTCGCTCTTGAGATACACGAGGCCGGTGGTGAACGCCCAGGCCACCAGGTTGTTGAGCACCAGGTCGAAGCGCAGGCGGGGCGAGACCCCGTAGGCCGTGGCATTGCGCAGGAAGGTCGGGGAGAAGTTATCGTCGGCGAGCTGCTTGACGTCGCGCTCCACCAGAACTTTGGACACGCCGTAGGGCGTGACCGGGTTGAGCGCGCCGTTCTCGTCGATCATGTCGTCTCCGCCCGCGCCGTAGTTGCTGCACGAGGAGGAGAAGATATAGCGCGGCACACCCGCTTCCTTGGCCAGCCGGGCCAGCCGCACGGACGCCTCGTAGTTGATTTCCTCGGTCAGGCCGGGCTTGTAATCCCCCAGCGGGTCGTTGGACAGGCCCGCCAGGTGCAGCACGGCGTCGAAGCCGTCCAGGTCGCCCGGCGCGACATCGCGGACATCCTTGCGGATGCTGGGGACGACGACCGGCGGATCGCCAAAGGTGCATTCTTCGAAGAGGTCGCTGTCCAGCCCGACGACATCATAGCCGCGCTCGAGCAGCATCGGAACCAGAACCGTGCCAATGTAACCCTGATGTCCAGTCACCAAAACACGCATTATGTTTTACTCCCAAAGTTTCCAGGGTGCTTTACCGGTCGCCCAGAGTTCTTCCAGACGCACCTTGTCGCGCAAAGTGTCCATGCACTGCCAGAACGAATCGTGCTTGTAAGCCATGAGCTGGCCGTCGCGGGCCAGCCCTTCGAGCGGCTCGCGCTCCCACATCGTTTCGTCGCCGGGGACGTAATCGAACACTTCCGGCTCGCACACGAAGAACGCGCCGTTGATCCAGCCTTCGGCCGTCTGCGGCTTCTCGCTGAAGGTCGCGATCTGGTCGGCCGCCGGGCCATTGAATTCGAGGTGCCCAAAGCGGGCCGGCGGGCGGACGGCGGTCAGGGTGCACAGCTTGCCATGCGAGCGGTGGTATTCCAGGAGCCGGTGCAGGTCGACGTCGGAGACGCCGTCGCCCCAGGTGAGCATGAAGGTCTGCTTGCCCAGGTACGGCGCGAGGCGCTTGATGCGCCCGCCGGTCATGGTCGAAATGCCGGTATCGATCAGCTCGACCCGCCAGTCCGGCTTCACGCCGCCTTCCATCTCCACCTTGCCGGTGCGGATGTCGACCGTCAGGTTGCTGTTCAGGGAGGCGTAATCCACCATGTACTTCTTGATCACTTCGCCCTTGTAGCCCAGCGCGATCACGAAGTTTTTGAAGTCGTAATACGCGTAATGCATCATGATATGCCAGAGGATCGGAATCCCGCCGATCTCGACCATCGGCTTGGGCTTGACCGTGGTCTCCTCTGACAGGCGCGACCCCACCCCTCCTGCCAGAATAGCGACTTTGATTTGGGTAATGTCTGCCGGAATCTTCGACATCAAGGTCTCCTTGAATGAGCGGACAAAAGATTTTTCTATTCCGCGCCGCCTGGTGAGCCGCGTCCCGCGCGGTGGGTCTGGGATGCGCGGGACGGCCAGTTTCTTTTTCTTGAAAGCTAAGTCTATTTAAATGAAGGTCTATTCTCAAACGCCAGGCGCGGCGCGCCACCCGATACATTCTCAGTTATATTCACCCGGCCTTACAACGGCCTAAACAAATCTCGCGGCAGGCTATCACCTGCCCAACAAACCCCCATCTTCTGGCGCACCCGCCCCCGCCGGGAATCAAAAACCCCTCCACCCATGAACCTGGATGAAGGGGCGGAAAGAAGCGGTCAGCCCGCATCCTCCTGGGCGCACAAGTGGATGGGTCGGTGACCCGTCCCAGGCCGCCCGGCCTCCTCGTTCGCCTGGACGCCTAGACGCTTGCCGCTTCGACGCTTTCTCTGGCCTCTGGTCTCCCGGTCTCTGGCCTCCCCAAAACGGTCAGCCCGCGTCTTGCGGGGCGCACAGGTGGTAGATCGCGCCTTCCGGAGTCTCGTCCCCCCGGCAGATATCCCAGGTAGCCTCCAGGTCGGAGAGGGATGGCTCATAACTGCGCGGGGCCTCGCTGAAATAGGCCACGACGCCCCCTTCCGCGCCCAGCAGATCGCCCAGGGCCAGCAGTTCGTCCTCGTAGGCGCTGTTGGCCGTGCGCCGGATCGGATCGGTATGGCGGGGCAGGCGATAGGCCAGCCGGCCGGTCGCGGCATAGATCATCTCGCGGTGGTTGGAGGCCAGGGGCACGTCGTCCGGCAGCGCCGCAATCCGGGCCACGAACTCGGCCTGCCGGCTTGCCGGACCCGCCACGCCCAGGTCCTGGCCCGTGCGATGGTTGCGCCCCACCCAGTCCAGGCTGCGAATCAGGTACGACCCGGCCAGCAGGGCGATCAGCAGCACGGCCATGCCCCGCAGCCAGACGGCCGCGCCCAGGCGTTCCGCCCGGCGCAGCCACCATCCGGCCAGCCCGACGCCGAGCAGCAGAACCATGACATAAACCGGCATCAGGATGCGCCAGTCGAAAGGAGTGTAGGCGTCGAAAAAAGACTTGGAGGCCAGGGTGAGCAGCATGTACAGAACCGCGAAGCCCCCCAGCAGGGTCGCCAGCGGCAGGCGGCCCGCCACGTGTTTGAGCAAGGCCCCGCGCTTCCGAATGAACAGCCAGGCCAGCGCCAGCGCGATCACCAGCAGGATGCTCGCCAGCCAGATCCCGTGCTGGCTGGCGGTGGCATAGGGCACGAACCAGCGCACGACCGTGGCGATCAGTTCCCGGAAATCGCCGACGCCGACGGGATGATAGGCCAGCGGCCGGCCGCTGGCCGTCCCCGCCCGGATCAGGTTGTGCAAGGCCCACAGCCCTCCCGGCGCGAGGCTGACCGCACCAAACAGCACGGCATGCGCCAGGCGCGTCCGGACGGGCCGCCGGTTATAGAACAGCACGGCCAGGCCGCCCAGCGCGATAAGCGCGCCGCCCACGTAGCGAGTCAGGTAGGCCAGACCGGCCAGGAAGGCCGCCAGGATCAGCCAGCGCCGCCGGTCGCCGGTCAGGTAGCGGCGCAGGACGAGGAGCGCGGTCATCAGCAGCATGAGGAACAGCGGCCCCGAAAAAGCCATCGCATGCAGCTTCACGACCTGGGGCGAGGCCAGCAGCAGGACCGCGCCCAGAGTCGCGGCCAGCCGCTGCCCGGACAGCCGCCATACGATCCAGCCGGCCAGGACGGTATTGACGCCAAACAGCACGGCATTCAGCCAGCGCGCCCCGTCCACCGGATCGATCCCGGCCAGCCCCAGACCGGCCAGCGTGATCGAAAAGAAAGGCGGCCAATGCACCATCGGCTCGATCAGGGTGTCGATCGGGCCGTAATTGCTGAAGGTCTCCAGACCCCGCCCGGCCAGCAGATTGCGCGCGGCCAGGATATACGACACGCTGTCCTCATTCATGCCAACCCCGGCCGCGTTGGCGTACAGCACCAGCCCCATCGCGCACAGCCCAAGACCAATCAATATTCCCAGGACAATCCAATCGAAAGTTGCCCGGCGTGAACTATTCATCTACAATCTCATTTCAGAGAAATATTATCGTTTTCGACGCAAGGACCCCGACGCAGGGGGTGATGGGAGGCGTTCGCCTTTCGGACCTCGCAGAAAGGTCACACGAGGATAACCTACGAGGAGATAGCTATCCCGGTAAACGTGAACCTGCCCGCACAATACAATACCACGGTCGCGTATTACTCAACTCTATGTGATTCATTATAGCAACCTGGCTGGACTCTTCACAACGTCCCGCCGGTACTATGGGGCTAACGGCAGGTCGGCCGAGGGACGCTAAACTTGTCAAAATCTGGGTGTAAAGGCCGGGTTTGTTGGAACAGAAGTATATCAACAGCAATTACAGAAAAACAAGCAGTAAAATAAACCAGTCCGGAAATAGGGTTGGATATAGTTCAAAGAGAGAAAAGTCCCGCTTTTACCCCCGGAATACCAGAAGCCTGACACGATCCATACGATACTCTAATCGGATGGGCTTCCATTTGCTCGTATAATGCCGAATGAAGACTGCATTTTTTCACAATGCAGTGTCAATCCAAGCAAGCGTCTGGTGAGTTCTGCGCCCATAGACCCACCAGACTGCGGAATGGTAAACCTATGCACACATCACACACGCGCCGTTCGCTTCTGGCCGGAAGCCTGGTTGCGATTCTGGCGGCTGCCTTGTTCGCGGGCGGCCTGCCTCGAATCGGCGCCCAGGAGAGTTCCACGCGCCGGATCACCGACGGCCTCCAGGTTCTCTACACTTTTGACGAAGGCAGCGGCACCGTCGTCCACGACGTTTCCGGGGTCGGCCAGCCGCTCGATCTCAACGCCGACGACGGCAACGCCATTCAATGGAACCCCGGCAGCCTGACCGTCACCCGGCCGACCATCATCGTCTCGGCGGACGCGGCCACCAGGCTGATCCGGGCCGCCCAGGACAGCGGGCAGATCACCATCGAAGCCTGGATCACCCCGGCCGACCTCGTCCAGAACGGCCCGGCCCGGATCGTGTCGCTCTCCCAGGACATGTACAACCAGAACTTCATGATGGGCCAGGGGCTGTGGGGCAGCTATCCCTCGGACGTCTTCGACGTCCGCCTGCGCACCGCGACAACCGATCTGAGCGGCCAGCCGTCCCTGAACTCGCCCACGGGCGTTACCCGCCCGGAGCTGACCCACGTGGCCTATACCCGCGACGCCCAGAACGTCGCGCACCTGTTCGTGAACGGCGTGGAAGTCGCCAGCCGGACGGTGGGCGGCAACCTGCTCAACTGGGACGCCGGGTATCCCCTGCTGCTCGCCAACGAACTGACTCTCAACCGGCCCTGGCTGGGGACCTATCACCTGGTGGCGGTCTACAGCCAGGCCCTGACGTCCTCCCAGGTGGCCCAGAACTTCGCCGCCGGGGCCGAAGCCGATCCCACGCTCCAGGCCGCGCCGGTCGCGGCGCCCCGCCCGCCGGGCGCGCTCCCGGAGGCCCAGATCACCTACGGTCTCCAGGCTCTCTATACCTTCGATGAAGGCAGCGGCACGATCGTGCATGATGTCGCCGGAGTCGGCGACCCGCTCGATCTGACCGCCATCGACGCCAGCGCGATTACGTGGTATCCCGGCGCGCTGGCGGTCGACGCGCCGACCATCATCGTCTCCAGCCTGCCCGCCGGACGGCTGGCCCAGGCCGTCCAGAGCAGCAACGAGTTCACGCTCGAGGCCTGGCTCGTCCCGGCCAACGTGACCCAGAACGGCCCGGCCCGGATCGTCAGCAACTCGACGGACATGTACAGCAGCAACTTCACGCTGGGCCAGGGCTTGTGGGGCAGCTATCCCTCGGACGTGTACGACGTCCGGCTGCGCACGGCGACCACCGATACCAGCGGCCAGCCGTCGCTCTCCAGCCCGGCCCATTCGCTCACCGATGGGCTGACCCACGTGGTCTACACGCGCGACACGGCCAACACGGCCCGCATCTACGTCAACGGGCAGGAAGTGGTCAGCCGTACCCTGGGCGGCGGCTTCGCCAACTGGGACGCCGGGTATCCCCTGATGCTGGCCAACGAACTCACACAGAACCGCCCCTGGCTGGGCACCTACCACCTGGTGGCGATTTACAACAAGGCCCTCAGCCCGGCCACGGTCGGCGAGCACTACGCCGCCGGGCCGGACAACACCGGCCTGATCAGCGCCGAGACGGCCACGCCCACGCCGAGCGCGACTCCGCCAGCCACGGCAACGATCGTGCCAACGGCAACCCCAACGACCACCACGGCGGCTCCCCTGGTCGCGGCGGCCGCGGCCAGCGCGTCCGGCCGCGTCACGGACAGCCTCCAGGCCCTGTACACGTTCGACGAGGGCAGCGGGACGACCGTGCGCAACGCGGCCGGCACGGGCAGCGCCCTGGACCTGGTTATCGAACGGCCGGAAGCCACCCGCTGGGAAAGCGGCCAGCTCGCGATCACCGGCTCGACCCTGATCCGGTCCGCCGGGCCGGTCACCCCCCTGGTGGACGCGCTGCGGGCCAGCAATGCGATCACGATCGAGACCTGGGTCACCCCGGCCAACGCCACCCAGACCGGGCCGGCGCGCCTGATCACGCTCTCCTCGGATATCAACAACCGGGACTTCATGCTCGGCCAGGGCCAGTATGGGACGCTCATCCCCAACCTGTTCATCACCCGGCTGCGCACGACCCGCACCAACACCAACGGCGAGCCGGCCCTGGTCAGCCCGCCGGGGACGGCCACCACGGCCCTGACGCACGTGGTCTACACGCGCGAGCCGGGCGGCACGGCCCGGATGTACATCAACGGCCGGGAAGTCTCCACGCGTGCCACGTCGGGCGATTTCTCCAACTGGGATGCCAGCTACCGCCTGATGCTGGCCAACGAGACGTCCAACGATCGCACCTGGCTGGGCACCTACCACCTGGTCGCCGTCTACAGCCGGGCGCTGACCGGGGCCGAAGTCGCCGGGAACTTCCAGGCCGGGGCCGGCACGCCGGTCGCGACGCTGCCGACCGCCACGGCCACCTTCACGCCGTCGCCGACCAACACGCCGCGTCCAACCAACACGGCCACCTTCACCCCGTCGCCGACCAATACGCCGACCAACACGGCCACCTTCACGCCGTCACCGACGCGCACACCGACCAACACGGCTACGTTCACCCCGTCGCCGACCAATACGCCGACCAACACGGCCACCTTCACGCCGTCACCGACGCGCACACCGACCAACACGGCTACGGTCACCCCGTCGCCGACCAATACGCCGCGTCCAACCAACACGGCCACGTTCACCCCATCGCCGACCAACACGGCCACCTTCACCCCGTCGCCGACCCGCACGCCGACCAACACGCCAACCAGCGGTGGCTTCTACAACTACGAAGACGGCCGTGTGACCGACGGGCTGCAAACCCTGTACACCTTCAATGAAGGTACGGGCAACACCGTCCGGGACGTGTCCGGCATCGGCCCGGCCGAGGACCTGACCATCAACACGACCGCGAGCGTCGTCTGGCAGAACGGCAGTCTGGCCATCAGCGCCCCGGTGACCATCGCCTCGGCCGCGGCTCCGGCCGGCCTGATCCAGGCCCTGGTGGCGGCCAACGCCATCACGCTCGAAGCCTGGATCGTCCCAACCAACGCCACCCAGACCGGCCCGGCCCGCATCATGACCCTCTCCGAGGACATCTACAGCCGGGACTTCACCCTGGGCCAGGGCCAATCCAACGGGCTGCCGGCCGATGTCTACGTGACCCGGCTGCGCACGACCCGTACCGACACCAACGGCGAGCCATCGCTGGTCACGCCGGCCGGCGCGGCCACCACCAGCCTGACCCACCTGGTCTACACGCGTGACGCGGCCGGCACGGCGCGCCTCTACATCAACGGCCAGGAAGCGGCGACCCGCCAGACCAGCGGCGACTTCTCCAACTGGAGCAGCACCTACCGCCTGGCGCTGGCCAACGAGCTGACCAACGACCGCCCCTGGCTGGGAACCTACCACCTGGCGGCGATCTACAGCCGCGCCCTGAGCGCGCAGGAAGTCCTCCAGAACTACGGCGCCGGAGCGGATCCGCTCTCCGCGCCCCTGCCGCCGACCAGCACGCCCGCGCCGGGACAGCCGACCGCGACCCCGATCCCGACCAGCACGCCAACCGTGGTGCCCACGCTCGCGCCGACCAGCACGCCGGTTCCGGGGGCCGCCGTCCAGCCCGTCTCGTTCTGGGAACAGCGTTTCCTGAACGTCTGGCAGTCCGAGCACGACGCCTACTTCAACCGGTGGGCCACCGAGGCCAATGCCTACTACTACTACTTCCTGGCGTACGCCGTGGATGGCAACCTGGCCATGTACGAGGCCACCGGCAAGACCCAGTACCTCGACCGCGCCCTGTACTACATCAACGAAGTGGTCCGCGACGCGCGAGTCTCCTCGTCGATGTCCGGCAGCCAGTATCGGGACAACTACCTGGGCTGGCTCTCGGTCGACGATGGCAATGTGGAAGCCGCGCTGCGTGAATCCTACCTGTGGCGCTACGTCACCCGCCTGCTGCGCATCGTGCGCGAGACGCCTTCGCTCTACAACAATGCCGGCTACCGGGCGCAGTACGACAGCCTGCTCGCCTTCACCGAGACGAACATCTGGGACAAGTGGTACAACCGCGGCACCGGCAACATCTATCGCAGCCGGACGCACATGGCCGCCCACTGGGCCTATATCGCCCTGGACCTGTCCCTGATCAGCACCCGGCCGGCGGCCCAGATCGCCATCTACCGCGAGGTTTACACCAAGATCAACAACGACCTGCGCAACCAGATCATCCCGAATCCGGTCAACAGCAGCGCCTACTTCTGGAGCGATGTCTGGGGTTCCTACGACCGGCCGGGCCAGGACACCATGCACGGCAACAACGTGATCTCGTACATGGTCGAGGCTCGCGATCGGGGCACGTACTGGACGACCGCCGCGGATCTGGCCGGCCTGCGCAACCTGCTGATGAACGTCATCTGGGATGGGAACCTCAGCAACCCGAACTTCGCCGGTTACTTCGACGGCACCACGCCAATCAAGGGCTACTTCCAGGCCGACGGCTTCATCAAGCTGGGGCGCTACGACGTCAGAATCCAGCAGATGTACGAGAACTACCACGCGTACACCTACTACCTGACCCAGTTCTACGGCAACGGCGCGCTGAATGCCCGCCGTCTGCTCGGCGGGTACTGGTAAAAACCGGGCCGGTCGCCCGGACAGAACACGCAAAAAACCGAGGCCGTCTCAGCGACGGCCTCGGTTGATTCATCCACTCCGGCAAGCGCCTGGAGTCTCAGTCTTCCTTGCTGGCAATCTCCAGGGTGCTGGACAGCAGGCGGCCGAGCAGGGCCACCAGGCGCGCCTCGTGCGCGGCGCGCTGCCCCTCGGAGAATGTCACACCAACTTCCTCGAAGATCACGCTTGCCATCTTGCGCTGGAAGTCCTGGGTCTGGGCGGAGGCCAGGCGCGCCGGATCGAGCACGGTCGTCGCCGCGGGAACCTGGCGGGCCAGCACGCTGCCGGTCGACGCATCGATCTGGCGGGTCTCGACCAGCTCCGGACGCGGCTGCGGCTCGACCATCTCCCCCAACTGCGACACGAATTGCGACCGCCAGGGCAACACCTTCCGTTCCAGGAGCTGGATGGCTTCCGTCGCGCCGCGCATCGTGACCTTGAGCGTCCCGGACGCCAGATCGAGGCTGTTGATCCCCACCTCGTGCGAATCGAGGCCGCGCATCTCGTCGATCAGATGCTGGAGTTCAGCGATGGTCTCCAGGTACGGTGTCACGATGGTCAGCAGATACTGGGGAGAGAGGCCCGCCTGGCCAGAGGTCGTCATCCGATCCTTGAGGAAGATCGTCCGTTCCGCCGGGATGGCCGTGGGCGTGAAGTAAGCGACCATCATCAACTGGCCCAGCCGGAACAGGTCGCCGTTCTGAAGCGCGGCCGGTTTACCCGGCAGTAGCCGGTTCTCGTTGAGCCAGGTGCCGTTGGTGCTGCCCAGGTCCTCCAGCGCATACCCGGAATCGGTGCGGGTGATCGCGGCGTGATTGCGCGAAACCCCCAGCATATGCGCATTGTAGCGGGACAGATCGACCGTCGGCACCGGCCCGGCGGCGGCCACGCGGCCCAGGATAAGCCGCTCCTGCCCGTTGATCACCAGCGGCTGCGAGTGGCCGAGGATGAACAGAGTAATCGCGTCGCTGGGCGCGGCCGAACGCCGGATGATCCGGGGCAGCTCCGACTCCTGAGTCGCGGGTTTGTCCGGGACTTGAATCGTCGTGTTGTACGACTCAAGGGGCGAGCCACACTTCGCGCACTCGGCCCGATCGCCCGGATTTTCGTACTGGCACACCGAACAGATTTTGAGCTCGTTATCGGACATAGCCATGACCTTCAAGACTACCAGCTCCCAACATGCGCATGAGATTCACCGCCAGGCTTCAGAGAAGTCCCTCTCTCTCGCCAGCCCGGCCAACACGAACGTGGTGTATGCTGTATTGTCCTCAGGGACGCCCCCCGTCCAACGCCTGTCCACTGGCATGCCTGAGGTGAATCATCAACCGGTAAAACCCGACTCAGACTTCCTCCATTTGCCATTTCGAGTGCAATGCGGCGGCATCCGTCGCGGGTTGGAACCATAGCGCCGGAACCGTCGCCACGGACTCCGGCGTCTTGGTCGGCGTTACAGACCCCTGGGAGACCGGCGTGGTCGCCCCGGATGTCGGCGACCTCAACGCCTCCGGCGTGGTGGTCCCTGCCGGCGGCGACTGGGTATCGGTCGGCGGAACGGGCGTCGCAGTCGGCGGCACATTGGTGGCGGTTGGCGGGACGAGCGTGGCCGTCGGCGGCACGTTGGTGGCGGTCGGCGGGACGAGCGTGGCGGTTGGTGGCACCGGCGTGATGGTCGGCGGCACCGGCGCGCACAGGCTGGCATTGCCCGCCTTGTTGTCCTGCAAGACGCCATCCACGTAGATCACCACCGTATCGGTATCCGGCTCGACCAGAGTCCGGAAGGTGATCGTTCCCGAACCGGCTCCCGAAGCCGCGGGCACGACCAGCGTCCCCCCCTGGCCGATGATCGATCCGTAGACCTGCCAGCGGAAGATGACCTCGACGCTGTTGGGATTGCTTACCTGCCAGACGCGCGCCGCCGGGTCCGGCGTACACAGCCCATCCAGGCGCAGCCGCCCAAGGGTGGGCGCCGGGGTGGCGCTAGGCTCCGGCGTGGGCGTGTTCGAGGCCGTCGCCGTGGGCGCCAGAGTCGGGGTCAGCGTGGATGTCGCCGTCGCGGTGGCCGTCGCGGTAGCCGTCGCGGTGGCCGTTGCAGTCGCAGTCGCCGTCGCGGTGGCCGTTGCGGTGGCCGTCGGCGAAGGCGTCACGGTCGGGGTCTTTGAAGCGGTCGGCGTGCTGGTCGCCGCGGCAACGGTCGCCAGCGCCGATTGGGTTGCCTGCACGTCCTGTAAAACCCTGATCTGATCCTGGCTCAGAGCAGGCGGCACGTTAACCGGGCGCTCGACCTGATCTGTCGGCAGGTTCACGAGCTGGCCCTGATTGTAGGGCTGCGGACCGCTGGGCGGGCCGGATGGCGCGCCGCTTTCATTCAGGGGCACGTTCACCTGCGTGCCGGGGAATACGGTCTGCGTTTCCCCGTTCACTTCGACCTCGGCATGTCCTTCCAGCAGATTCAGCTCAAAGCCCGCCTGCGGGCTGGCCGAGATGAACGCCGTCGAGCCGAGCCGGATGCCGATCTCGTTGACCAGCAGCCGGACTTCGGCCACGCCTTCCGGCGTCTGGATCAGCAGGCCGCTGTTGGGGGCCTCGGCGCAGGGAGCGTCGTTGACCCCGGAATTGACGTAGAACGCTTGCAGGGGACGATAATAGGTCGAGGAGTTCTCCACGACGTCCAGCGCCGCCAGGTCCTCATCGGCGCGCAGCAAGGATCGCGTGACCCAGCCGGTGTCGCCGGTCTCCGGGAGCAGGATTCGAATCCAGGAACTGTCTTCCAGACGCCCCGTGGCCGTCACGGTCTGCCCCGGCGCGAGCGAGGCGATCACCAGGGCATGAGTCAACGGGAACTGGCGCACGTTGACGTTGGCGTAACGGGTGGCGGCCCGCGCTTCGATGAGGGTAGCGTCAGGGGCCGCGTTGGTGATCTCCACATCGCCGAACACCAGAAAGGTGAGGTTCTGGTTCGGCGCGTCGTCCGGCAGGCTGGCCTGGACGCGCATCAGAGACACGCCCCAGGTGCCCGTCTCGAAGTCCATCGGGCTGAGCCGCAGGCTGCGCAGCTTGGCCAGGTCCAGCACGTCGCCTTCCTCGTCGAATGCCTCCGGCTGAACGCCGGTCTGGAGCAAGGCGTTCACCATCGTGTGACCGTAACAGGCTTTGTTACGGCCCACGCCCTCGCAGAGCTGGTCGGTGAGATTAAACGCGTTCCGCACGATCTGCGGGCAGTTCCCACTGTTGCTACTCTGGGCCTCCAGTGTAGCCGGAGCCAGCAGGAGGGCCAGCAGAACGATCATCCAGGTGAGTTTGCGAAGGCTTTTCATCGTACCCAACACAACCCTTCAGTTATCCGTACCATTACCCGTTATCTATAACATACCATAGCTATGCCATTCATGCACTATGGGAGATTCGGGCAGGTCGGCGCAAACACCAGGTCGGGAAAGTACTGCGCCCATTCGGTCGGGTTCAGATTGCGATTGGCCACCTGGCAGGCGCGCGCTTGCCAGGCCTCCAGAGTCATGCGCCATTCAACCAGCGCCGGCTCCAGACCGCCGGAGATCGCGCGCTGGCCGTCCGGGGTGAATACGACGTCGCGCGCGCCGCCAGCGTGCCCCAGCAAGGGCAGTCCAACCGGCCGCTCCGCCGCCACGTCCCACACGATCAGTGAATCATCCTCGCTGGCAGAGACCAGCAGAGTCCCATCCGGGCTGAAGCTCAGGCCGTTGATCCAGTCCGTATGGCCGATCAGGTCGGCCTCTTTCTGGCCCGTGGCCCACTGCCACAGGATGACCGCGCCATCCCGCCCCGCGCTGGCCAGCAGGGCGCCATCCGGGCTGAAGGCCACGCTGAGCACGGCGTCGCGGTGGCCCGCCAGCGGCTGGCCATGCGGGCGGCGCTGGCTGATATCCCAGATCAGGACCAGCGTGTCGCGGCTGCCGGAGGCCAGATAGCGGCTGTCCGGGCTGAACGCCAGGCTGAAGATGGCATCCGAGTGCCCCTCCAGTGGATCGCTGATCGCGCTCCAGGTGACGGTATTCCAGATCACGATCCGGCCGTCCTGCGCCCCGGAGGCCAGCCAGCGGCCATCCGGGCTGAAGGCCACGCTGAGCACCACGCTCCGGTGTTCGCGCAGGGTTTGCAGCGGCTCGCCCAGCGCCTCTCCGCGCGTCACGCGCCATACCAGGACGCTGCCATTGGCGTTGGCGGTCGCCATCAGCCGCCCATCGGCACTGAAGGCGACGTCGCTGACCGGCCCGCCCTCGCCCTGGATCGTCTGGAGCAGGCTCCGGCTCCCCACGTCCCAGAGCCGGACCACGTCGCCGCCCCCGGTATCCTGGCCGCCGGCCGCCAGAAGCGCGCCGTCCGGGCTGATCGCCAGGGTATTGGCCGTGCCGGGCCTGTCGAATATCGAGCCGACGCCCGGATTGAGGCCTGCATCCCACACAATGACGAGCCGGTCTTCCCCGCCGGATGCGATCCTCTGCCCATCCGGGCTGAAATCCAGACTCCAGACCGCGCCCTGGTGGCCTTCCAGATGGGCCAGCGGACGCCCGCCCACCACGTCCCACAGCCAGAGCGTGCCATCGGCGCTGGCCGAGGCCAGCCGGGTTCCATCCGGGCTAAAGCTCAGGTCGCGCACCCAACCCGTGTGACCGCTGAACACACCCGGCGGCGTGGCCGGGTTCCGCATGTCCCAGATCACGACCAGGTTGTCCGCATCGCCGGAGGCCAGGTAATGCCCATCCGGGCTGAAGGCCAGACTCAGCACCCAGTTCTGATGCCCGATCAGCGGCTCGCCCAGCGGTTCGCGGGTGCTCACGTTCCACAGGATAATCTGCTCGTCCGCCCCGCTGGAGGCCAGGACCGCGCCATCCGGGCTGAACGCGAGGCTGTACACCACGTCCGTGTGGCCGTCCAGCGCGGCGACTCGCTGGCGGGTTTCCGTCGACCAGAGCAGCACGCGCCCATCCGCGCCGGCCGAGGCCAGCAGGGAGCCATCCGGGCTGAACGCCACCGCCCACACGTCGTCGGTATGTCCCTCCAGGCGGGCCACGGACTCCAGCACCGCCTCGCCGCCCACCGCCCAGAGCTGGATCGTGTCGTCGGCGCTGGCCGAGGCCAGGAGACGCCCATCCGGGCTGAACGCCAGACGATTGATCCAATCGACGTGCCCCGACTCGACCCGGCGCACCATCGCGCCGCTGGCCGGGTCCCACACCCGGATCGCGGTGCTCCGCCCGGCGGAAGCCACCAGCCGCCCATCCGGACTGTAGGCCACCGCCCGCACCGACTCGACGCTGCCCGTCAGGAAGCGCTCGACGTAGGGATAGGCTTGCAGGGCGCTCAGAAGGCTGTTGCGGGCCTCATACGTATCCGCCGAGCGCAGCGCCTCCAGGCTGAGCAGCAGGGCCAGATCGGTATCCTTGACGTTGGTCAGGCCGGTCACGGCCAGTTCGCGCGAACGGGAAATCCGCGCCTCGCTTTCGGCCCGCCGCTGGCCGTCGTAGGCCACCACGGCCAGCGTCAGCGCCAGCACGGAAAACAGCACCAGCGATACCCCGATCAGGCGCGAAACCAGCGTGCTGCGCCGCCGCAGGGCCACGCTGGCGGCCACGTAGGCCCGCTCGTCCTCGTTGAAAGCCAGGGACTGCCGCTCAACCAGCGCCTCGAACTGGGTCAGGCGTGACCCGCGCGCCAGATAGCTCGGATCGCGCCCGGCGTTGCGCCAGTCGGCCATCGCCTCGGTCAAACGGCGCTGCACGATCAGGTCTTCGCGGGTCTGATCCAGCCAGATGCGCAGCCGCCGCCATTCCCGGATCAGCGCCTCGTGAGCGACCTCGATGGTCGGCTCGCGGGTCTGCGGGTCGCGATCGAACGTCAGCAGCCGGTAGCGGCCGTACAGGTCGACCAGAGCCTGCATCGCCGCGCTGCCGCCGCGGTGCAGGCCCTTGACCTCGGCCCAGTGCGCGCGGCGGCGCGTATCGGAGACGCCATCTTCCAGCCCGATCAGGCGCAGGAAAAGCTGGCGGACGGCGGTCTGGCCGGTCACATCGAGGCTGTTGTACAGTTCCTCCGCCCGGCGGGCCAGCGCGCCCAGGACGCCTCCCGTCTCGCGGTAGGTCTTGAGGGTGAGCTGGCCGCCCTCCTTGCGCTCGAAAAGCTCGGTCAGCGCGTATTGCAGCAGGGGCAGCGCCCCCGGCTGCTCGTTGACCTCGGCCACGATGGCCGCGACCAGGTCCTCCTCGACGACCATGCCAACCCGCTCCGCCGGGCGGACGATGGCCCGCACCAGGTCGGTCGAGGTCAGCGGCATCACGATCTCCGTGCACCAGCGCACCAGATCGCCGAAGCCGGGGTAGAGGAACGGCCGGTCGTAGAAGTCGGCGCGCAGGGTGATAATCAGGTGGAAGCGGCTGCCCCGGGTCGCGATGGCGGTATACAGCAGGTCGAGGAAATGGGCCCGCGCCCGCTCGTCCGTTGTCTGGGTGAAGACTTCCTCGAACTGATCGACGTACAGCAGGAGGTGGGTCCCCTCGTCCGGCAGCAGATCGTTCAAGACCTCATGCAGGCCCATCGAATCGGCCCGCAGCCGCGCGTCCAGGTTTTCCACCGGGTCGGCGGCGACCCGCAGCAGCGCGGATTCCAGTTCGCCCAGGGGGTCCGCGCCGGGCAGCATCCGGGCCAGGTACCAGCGTCCGGAGCCGGGGACGTAGCCATCCCGGATGGCCGGCAGCAGTCCGGCGTTGACCAGGCTGGATTTGCCACTGCCGCTCGGCCCGACCACCGCCAGGAAGCGCGACAGCATCTCCGTGCCGGAGAGGTGCTCGACCAGAGTCGTGATCAGCTCTTCCCGGCCAAAGAAGTCGGCGGCGTCGGCCTCGTCGAAGGGGCGCAGGCCCTTGTAGGGATTCTCCGGCTCCAGATGGAGGGTCAGCGGCAGGGTGGAAGTCCGCTCGTCAGGTGGAAGCTGCCCGTCGCCGCCATCCCCGCGCGGGAATGCCGGGGCCGGCTGAGCGCCCACCCCCAGCCGATCCAACTGCGCCACGCGCCGGAAGTCCGCCGCCATGCTGAACACGTCCGGGTAGCGCGCCTGGGGCGTCTTGGCCGTCGCGCGCCGGATGACGATGTTCAGTTCGTTGGACAGCTCCGGCCGGGCAAACTGGAGGGGCGGGATCGGATCGTTGACATGGCGGCGCATCACCGCCGTGGTGTCGGCCCCCACGAAGGGCACCCGCCCGGTCAGCATCTCGTACAGCACGACTCCCAGGCTGTAGATGTCGGTCTGGGGCGAGACCGCCTCGCGCAGAATCGTCTCCGGAGCCATATAGGCCGGGGAGCCAAACGAGACGTTCTCCCCCACCGGCCCGCGCCCGGAGACGAGGTCCTTGGCGATGCCAAAATCGGTCAGGTAGGCATTGCCGTTCTCATCCAGCAAAATATTGGAGGGCTTGACGTCCTGGTGCACCACCCCGCTGCGGTGGGCGATGGTCAGGGCCGCCGCGAGCTGATCCAGCAGCCAGGCGGTCGCCTCGACCGACCAGGCCCCGTTCACCAGCGAGCCGCGCAGGCTGCCCCCGCGCAGCCAGCGCATGATCAGGTAGGCCCCATCCGGCTCGCGCCAGTAGTCGTACAGCGGCACGATGTGGGGATGTTCCAGCCGGGCGATGAGGTGGGCCTCCGCCTCGAAGCGGCGGATGAAGTCCGGATGGTTGGCGAACTTGGGCCGGATGATCTTGATCGCGACTTCACGATCGACCGAAGCCTGATAGGCCAGATAGACCGCGCCGAAGCCACCCGCGCCGACCTGCTCGCGCAGCTCATAGCCCCGGATCACCTGACCGGTCAACGGTACTTCGGTCGTCTGAACCAAGACGGCCTCCTCAGGCGCACGGCCTGTCCGTCTGGCAGGCCGCGCGCGTCAATCTCGTCAGTCGCGATCGCTGAAGGGAGTCAGCGAGATCGGCGGTGAGGGCAATTCCGTCGACAGCGGGCCGATTTCCACCGTCTGGAACGTGAGATCCGACTTGTAAGCCACGAGCAGCACCGAGCCATTCCGGGCCGGCAGGTCGGACACCATCTGCCAGCCTTCCGGCTCCGGCGTGCCTTCTTCCCATACGTTCATGGCGACCCGCGCGGTGGTCTCGGTCAGGTACTCGGAACGCACGTGGAGCACGTACGGTGTATTCAGCCCGATGTCCGGCCGGGGAACCTCTTCCCAGACCGTGCCCGGATAGGCCGTGAAACGCATGTGCGGCGCGCGCATATCCGTCCCCAGCCAGGTCAGGGCCTGCAAGGGCCATTCCACGCGCGGGTTGGCGGTGCCTTCGTGACCCTGCCAGCCCAGCACGACCCCGCCCTCGGAATTCGGCGGTCCACTGTGGATGATCATCGTCGCGTAGACTTCGAAATTGCTCTCCCAGGTATCCTGGCCGATCGCCACCAGCCGGTCGTAGCCAACCGTGGCGGTGCGCAGCCCTTCGGGAGTCAGCTTCCATTCGCCATCGAGCACCTGCACCACGTCGGTGATGTTGTCGACCGTGCGAAAATCGACGCTGTACGGAATCGGCCAGACGTGTTCGTCGGTGTAATCAACCGCGATCGGCCGGTACGTGACCGCGCCGGTCGTGTCGGTGGCCTTGATCAGGACGCTGTGCCGGCCGTTCTCCAGGGCGAAGCGATCCAGCTCGATATTGAAATCACCCGGATATTCCAGGCGGAGGCCGTCCGGCCCCAGTGGGACAGGGCGTTCCAGCCCGCCGTCCAGGACGTAGGTGACCGATTCGATCCCGTCCGGGTCGGTGATGTTGCCCAGCACGTTCAGCCAGCGGGCGGGATTGCCGATCCGGCCAAAAGAGAGCACATCCTGATCGTCGACGTAAAAGACGAGGATGACCGGCCCCGCCGGATCGTAACCGCATGCCCCGGCAGGCGCTTCCACCCAATCGGAGTAGGGCGAGAAACGCCCATCCTCGGCCCGGTAAACCCGGATGCGGTACTGGTAATTCAGGTCACACCCCACCGTCGTATCCTGGTACCCGGTCTCTCCCACCGCGACGCGGGCGACCTCGGTCCAGGCTTCGAGATCGGCGTTGGTCGTGCGCTCGATCAGGTACTCGCCGGTGTCCACGTCGCGGGCCGCGTCCCAGGTCAGCGCGATCTGGCCCTCGCCGGGAGTGGACTGGAGACCCACCGGAGAGCCGGGCGGCGCGGGCGAATCCGCCCCCACCCCGTCGGTGTCGGCCACCGGACTCGCCAGATTCATGAAGTAGTCGACGCTGGCCCGGTACGGCGGGGAGGGATCGTGGTTGCCCGCGAAGAAACCAACTTCGGTGACGAGCAGCGGTTGGGTGAAGGACGCTACCTGAGTCCAGTCCGTGCCGTTTGGCGAATAGAAATACTGCCAGTCATCGCCGTAACGCAGCAGGCGCAGGTAGACCTCGTCGACGACGCCGGTGACCGACTCGGTGGCAAAGGAAGTTCCCCTGGCCCCATCGACAAACCCGGCAAAGGCCAGAAGCTGGCCGTCATAGAACACATCCAGGCGCAGGAAGGTATCGTCGTCCTGCTGCACGATCAGACCTTGAAGCTGGAAGCGCGTGGTCGGCACGGATTCGAAGCGCACCTCGATCCCGAAGTCCCGGTTGGGCACGGTCTGGAGCAGGCGTGGCGCCCGGTTGCTCGCCCCCGTGTACAGATCGTGGGATAGCCCCGCCGGTACGATCAATTCAACGTTGGCCCCGGTCAGGGTCAGATCGGCCCGGCCCTGCGGCGGGCCAAGCACCGCGTAGGGATCGTACAGCCGCCACCCCGGATTGAGCACCATGTCGTTGAAGGTGTCCGTGAATGGAATGGAGTCGGCCGGCCGGCAGTAATCGGTGCTCCCCGGCACAAGCCCCGAATAGTTCGAGAACGTGCGATCGGACTCGCGATAGGCCCGCACGCGGTAGAAATAGCTGGAATCGCAGGTCAGGTCGCTGTCCACGTAGCTAGTGGTATTCGCGTCCAGGATGGCGACCTCGATCCAGATCAGGGAATCGAAGGGAGAGCGTTCCACCCGGTAGCTGGTCTCGTCCTGGGCGTGGTCGGTCCAGGTCAGGCGGATCTCCGAATCCGACACCAGTTCCGCGAGCAGGTCGGTGGGAGCCGCGGGCAGTTCCTGAGGCAGGGGCCGGGCCACGCCGGAAACATCGCCGAGGGCGTTGCGCGCCTGAACGGAGTTGGTCAGCGGATCGGCCAGGGTCAGGATCAGCGCCAGAACGCTGAGGGCCAGCGCAGCCAGGAACAACATGCGCAGCTTGTTTGTGAACCACATAGTCTATCCATGCCCCAGGATGGGTATTGCGTCGCTCATGCAATTGTACTTCACTTGGCTGGCATTCCAAACCTGCCTCCGCGCCGTTGGAGCAGGTCCGCCCATGCCCCACCAAGAAAAGCAGGGATAGCATCCCCCCCTCTGCTCTGGGATGCTATCCCTCTACCCTGGACGCGGCCTAGTTGACCACGTCCCTGGCATGCCCGTTGGACGGCCACTGGCGGGCCACCGCCGGAGCGGGGACCTCAGGTTTCACGAGTTTTGGGCCAGTGGGCCGCTCCTGGTCGATCAGTCGAACCAGGTAGTCGAAGTACATCTTGGTCGCGGCTTTTTCGCTGTACAGACGCCCATCCCGAACCAGGGCCTGGGCCTGCTCCACCACGCCGAGGTCGTTGGGATCGATCCGGATCACCTCGGCGCTCTGGCGCATGAACAGCTCGGCGTCGAACCAGTCGTCCCGGTCCTCCAGCTTGACGATGTGCGGGTGGATGGTCGAGACCTGAACCTCGCTGTCGCGCTGGAGCTTCTCGTTGAGCTTCTCGCCGGGGCGGACGCCGGTGAACTTGATCTCGATGTCGTCGTAGGGGCGCAGCCCGCGCATCCGGATCATCCGCTCGGCCAGCTCCAAAATCGGCACTTCCTCGCCCATCTGAAGCATGAACAGCTCGCCGCCGGTGGTCATGGCCGCCGCGTGGATCACCAGGTTGACGGCCTCGGCGATGGTCATGAAGTAGCGCTTCATATCCTTGTCGGTCACGGTGACCGGCCCGCCCTTGTCGATCTGGCGATTGAAGGTCGGCGCGACACTCCCCCGGCTGCCCAGGACATTGCCGAAGCGCACCGCCGTGAACAGGGTGGTATGGCCGGATTGGGCGGAGAGCGCCTTCATCAGCAGTTCCGCGGCGCGCTTGCTGGCCCCCATCACGCACGATGGATCGACCGCCTTGTCGGTGGAGATCAGCACGAAGCGCTCCACGCCGTAATCGCGCGCCAGCTCGGCCAAGTTGCGCGTCCCACCAATGTTGACCCGGATCGACTCGTGCGGGAACAGCTCCAGCATCGGCACGTGCTTGTAGGCCGCCGCGTGGAAAACGATCTGCGGCCGGTAGGTGGCGTAGACCCGCTCCAGGCTGTCGCGCTGGGTGATGTCGGCCAGCACCGGGCGGAATTCCACGTCGGGAAACTGCGGCTTCAGTTCGGTATAGAGGTCGTGCAGGCCGCTTTCGTTGTTGTCCAGCATCACCAGCAGGGTCGGCTCGTAGGAAATCAACTGGCGGACCAGTTCGGAGCCGATCGACCCGGCCGCGCCCGTCACCAGGGCGACCTTGCCCGTGACCGGGGTCATGTCCACATCCTGGTGACGCCCCACCAGCTTGCGCCCCAGGATGTCCTCCGGCTGCACGTCGCGCAGGGTGGCCACCCCCAGGCGCTGGTTGAGCATCGCGTACATATCCGGCACGATCTTGATCCGCGCCGGGGTGCCTTCGCAGGCGGCCAGGATTTCACGGAAGGCCGGGCCGGAGATATTGTGGATGGCGATCACGATCAGCTCGACCCGCCGGTTGCGCACGATTTCGGGGATTTCCTGCCGGTCCCCCAGGACGCGCACACCCTCGATGAACATGCCCTGCTTGGCCGGATCATCGTCGATGTAGCCGATGATCTTGTAATTCTGGCCCTCGCGCGCTTCCCAGCGGTTCTTGAGACGCCAGACGAACGCCGAGCCGGATTCCCCCGCGCCGACGACCAGCACCGGAATCTCGTTCCGGCCGGGGATTTCGCGGCCCAGGAGCGCGCGCAGACGCCAGCGCAGGCCGGTGAACACGCGCATCCGGTAGCGCACCGCCACGAAGCCCAGCAGCGACAGCGCATTGCCCAGCAGCAGCACACTCATGGGCAGCAGGTAGCGCGGGGCGATGATCACCATGTTGATCAGCACTTCGACCAGGGTCGCCACGAAAACAGCGTAGACGATATCGATGACGTCGTTGCCGCTGGTGCGATCCCAGATGCGGTGATAGACCCGGAACAGATACAGACACCCCACGGTGATCAGGATCGACAGGAGCGTGAAGCCCAGGCCGGTCAGGGGGTTGTCAAGCTCGGTCACGATGGCGCGCGTGAAGAAAAGGAGAGTGAAAGCCGCATAGACGATCAGGCCATCCAGCATCGCCGAGGGCAAAATGCGCCTGAGATGGTGAAAGCGTCCCGAATTCTTCCCGTTTGAGGCCATGATCTAACTCTTTCTCAAATCTATTTGCCATTCCCGCGAAAAACCAGAAGCCCAGAGGTCATTCCCGCAATTGACTGTTTCCGAGGGCATATCCTCTCCGGGATACCGGACAGGCAATCAGAACTCAAAAGCCATTTTTACTGTGGCACTCTTTCCTTGCGACTGCACTAAAACCCGCAAGGTAAACCTTACAAACCGCATAACAAGTGAGAATCCGGTTAGGGTTCGGGAGGCAAACAAAAACCGGGCTTTCGCCCGGCCTGAAAATGGCCCTCTGGCCGCAAAGATCGGGCGGCCGTCAGCCCAGCACTTCCTCGGTGCAGGCCTGGCAGCGGCCGTAAAACGCCCAGGTGACCCGGTGCTCCGGCCGGTCGGCGAT
>JARKOQ010000190.1 GCA_029976005.1 Aggregatilineales bacterium
TCCGCCGCGATCACGTCGGGGATGGCCGCGACGACGAAAGCGTCCCAATCGGCGTTCGCCGCCTGGTCGCTGGGGTGGAAAAAGCGCACGTATCCGACCAGTTTGGCGAGCGCGACGAGGTTTTCCACTTCACGGTCGGTAAGGGACGCGGCATCTGGCGATTGGGCCGTCGTGGGGAAGGGGGACGCGAAGATGGAGAGGAGCAACACCACGGCCAATATCGCATATTGGCGTTTCGTGTCCATGAACTCAGCCTCCGAGTGAAATCAGCCGCGCAACCGCTGATCGATCCCGTGGTGGTTCGACTGATAGCTGACCGCTGACCGCTGACCGCTACCTGCGGTATCGCTCGGCCCGCGCGCGGAGCTGCTCCACGCACTCCGGCGGGACGCGCTGCGACCCGATGTGGCGCGGCCGGACTTCGCGGCGGTGGAAGTCGCTGCCACCGGTCATCACCAGGTCGTACTGGCGGGCCAGGACGCGCAGGCGAAGCTTGAAGCTGGGCGTGTGGTCGGGATAGTACACCTCGATCCCATCCAACCCGTGCGGGGCCAGCTCGGCGACGACCGCCGCCGGGTCCATCCCGTCCTCGACCAGCCGGATCGGGTGGGCCAGCACGGCCACCCCGCCCGCCGCGTGGAGCAGGGCGATCGCCTCCTGGGTGGCAAGCTGATCGTGGGGCACGTAGGCCGGGCCGCCGTCGCCGAGGTAGCGGTCAAAGGCGTCTTGCAGGCTGGCCACGTGCCCGGCTTCGAGCAGGGCGCGGGCCACGTGCGGCCGGGTGACCGAACCGCCGTCGGCCAGCTCGATGACGCGCTCGTACCGGATCGGGATGTTCAGGGCGTGGAGGCGTTCGACCATCTTCGCGGCCCGGTTCAGTCGGGCGTCGCGCAGGGCGGCCAGCCGGGCGGCGAAGGCGGGATTGTCCGGATCATAAAGGTAGCCGAGCATGTCCAGGGGGTGCCCGTCTGCCGTGACGGTCGCCAGTTCGATGCCGGGCAGCACGGTCAGGGTCGTGCCGGCCGCGGCGGCCTGGGCTTCGGCGATCCCGCCGAACGTGTCGTGGTCGGTCAGGCCCAGCACATTCAGGCGGTGGCGCAGGGCCAAACGAACCACCTCCGACGGGCTTAAAGCGCCGTCGGAGGCGGTACTGTGGGTATGCAGATCGACGCGAGCCGTCATCGGGTTCCTTCCGGTCAGCAGCGGGTGAGGCTGCCGCCGATCCTACCCGATCTAGCGCGGCTCGACGACGATGCGGATGGCGGTTCGCTCTTGACCGTCAATCGAAGTCTCGGTGAACTGTGGAATGAAAATCACGTCGATGCCGTCTTCGGCCAGATATCCACGCGCGATCGCCATCGCCTTGATGGCCTGGTTGACTGCGCCGGCGCCGATCGCCTGGACTTCGGCGCGCTTGTGCTCGCGGACGACTCCGGCGATGGCGCCGGCGACCGCCGTCGAGCGCGACTTGGCGGAAACCTTGATGACATCGACGTGGGGGTGGATATGTTGATCCACCTGCGGAGCTATGGAGGGTGACGCTGGGGTTTGCATGATGGTTTCCTTGTTCTTCCGAGAAACAAGCGGTAGGACATCATTGGGTAGACTCATTGTACTCGAATTCACAGACAAATCTACTAAAAAGCTAAGAACTCGTGACAAACGACCCAGACCAGCGTATGACAAATGCCTCCCCTTCCAGGGCTGCTTTCGAGTTCGGGCTAATACCGTGACCCGACGATTTCCCAGGTGGGCGGGGTTGGGATAATCCGCCTTTTGCCAGACAGGACTATTAAACGGGGGGTGACAGCGCTCCGTGAAGGTTGTCCAGGTTAGTGCCTGTCGGACGCGCGGCGCGCGGCTCCGGCAGGGTGGGCCGCGCCGCTATCTGGCCCCCGGCCAGGGCGGCACCCCCAGGCATTGCCCTTAGCGGCGCGCCGACTCGTCTGCCACGGACCGGTTGACTCCTTCTGCGAGTTTGAACGCACATAAGCCAATTTAACCCAAACTTAAAACCTTAAAAGATTTAAGGTTCTCCACGCGAACGGTGGTTGCAACCCGCCTCCGGTCTCTGCTACAATGAGTTTTACAGCGTGGAGCAACCGCTATTCCCCGGCGCTCCCCCAACAACACAACACATTGTTCTGGATATCTCATTTCGCCGACCGCCTCGCCCCAGCGGGGTGAGTTTTGCGTCGGCCGGTATTGTCCTTTGTCGTGGTAGGGGGACTGATGAACAATCCTAAACCCATGAGCCCTCCGGATGCCTGGCAGGCCTTGCTGGGCCAGCTCGAATTGCAGCTCAATCGGGCTACCTTCGATACCTGGGTCAAAGGCGCCCAACTCCTGGCGTATGAAGATGGCACGTTCATCGTCAGCGTCCGGAATGCCTACGTCAAAGCCTGGCTGGAAAAGCGCCTGTACAGCACCATTCGCCGCACCCTGGCCGACCTGTTCGGGCGCACGATCGAGGTGCGCTTCGCCGTCTACGACCCCCTGGAAGAAGTGCGCGATCTGGGGCCCCTGTGGGAGGACGGGCGCTTCGAGGAGGAGCCGCTCCAGGCGGAAGCCGGGCCGGGCCTGGACAGCCAGCTCAACCCGCGCTACACCTTCGATGATTTCGTGGTCGGGGGCAGCAACCAGCTCGCCCATGCCGCCGCGATGGCCGTCGCCGAGAATCCCGGCGGCGCGTACAACCCGCTGTTCGTGTATGGCGATGTGGGCCTGGGGAAGACTCACCTGCTGCACGCCATCGGCAACGCCTGCCGGGAGCAGGGCTTGCGGGTGGTGTATGTGACCTCCGAACAGTTCACCAACGAGCTGGTCGAGGCGATCCGCACCCAGGAAACCAACGCCTTCCGCGAGCATTACCGCACGGTGGATGTCTTGCTGGTCGATGACATCCAGTTCATCGCCGGCAAGGACAGCACCCAGTCGGAGTTCTTCCACACCTTCAACGCCCTGCACAGCACCAACCGCCAGCTAGTGCTGGCCAGCGACCGCCGTCCCCGGGCCATGGCGACCCTGGAGGAACGGCTGCGCTCGCGCTTTGAGTGGGGCCTGATCGTCGATATTCAGCCGCCCGACCTGGAAATGCGAATGGCGATCCTGACCGAGAAAGCCGACCAGTATGGCTACGACCTGCCGGAGTCGGTCGCCGGAGTGCTGGCCCAGCAGATTCGGGGCAACATCCGCGAATTGGAAGGCGTGCTGACTCAAATCCTGGCCCAGTCGCGCCTGATCCACCAGCCGCTGTCGGAGGAACTGGTGCGCCGCGTGCTGCGCGAGTACCGCGCCCCGCGCAAGGTGCACACCGTGGACGACGTGCTGGAAGTGACGGCCGTCTATCACGGCATGACCGTCGATGACCTGCTCGGCCCGCGTCGCACCAAGAAGATCGCCCTGGCTCGCCAGGAAGCGATGTACCTGGCCCGTGAGTCGACCGAAGCCTCGCTGCCGCAGATCGGCGCGGCCCTGGGCGGCCGCGACCATACCACGGTCATGCACGGCTACAACAAGATTATTGAGCTGCTGGAAACCGATGAGGAACTGCGCCAGGAGATCAAACAGCTCCGGCTGCGTCTCTTCGACGACGAAGCCTAGACTCTCTTGCTGAGCAAAAACCAGGCGGCCGCAGGGCCGCCTTTTTGATCGCGGGTCCGGTCTCCAGTAGAATTTAGATAATGGCTATCTAATTTAGGGGGCGTATGGAACTGGGAACGTTTTCGGTCAGTCTGGCGGTCAGGGATATCGGGGTCGCGCGGGCGTTTCACGAGAGGCTCGGTTTTACCGTGATCTTCGGCGTCGAAGCCGAGCGCTGGCTGATCCTGCAGAACGGGGAGGCCAAGATCGGGCTGTTCCAGGGCATGTTCGAGGGCAACATCCTGACTTTCAATCCGCCGGACGTGCGGGCCATCCAGCAGGCGTTGAAGGCCCAGGGCGTCAGGTTCACCCTGGAGGCGGACGAGACGACCACCGGCCCGGCCCATGCCACCCTCATCGATCCGGACGGCAATACGATCCTGCTCGACCAGTACCAGTAGGGGCGAGGCAGGCGGTGCACGCCGGCTCGATCCTCCAAAAACAACGGCGGGCGATCAGACTCGATCGCCCGCCGGGCTGTCGCGGTGTCAGTTGGTGGGCGGACCGGGGTTGCGCAGGCGCTCGATCGTCCAGCGGGTGGACGGATTATCGGTGCGCTGCAAGGCGGCGACCACGGCTTCGACGTCAAATGGCACGCGCCGGAAGTCGATGTGCGCCTGTCCGGCCTCGAAGGTGGCGATCACGTAGCTCGCGCCCGGCTCGTCGAAGGGGATGCCGACGCTGCCCACGTTGACGAAGCGCCAGGTTCCGAGTTCGCGATCCATCGCCCGGTGGGTGTGCCCCCCAAAGGCCAGCCGCCCCTGGCGATCCAGCAGCCAGTCCAGGATTTCGTCGTCGGGAGTGTAGTCGAGCAGCACGGCCTCGTCGTCGCCCGGCGCGGCGTGGAAGGCGATGGCCCAGCCGTAGCCGGGGACTTCGACGTCCAGGTCGGTGCCCAGCTTGAGCAGCCCCTCGGCCTGCGCGCCGCTGAGTTGGGCCGCGGTCCACTCGAAGTTGCGGTCGCGCTCGATCATCTCGTCCACGAAGGCGGGCCATTCCTCGGCGGTGGGCCGCCGCCAGCTTGGACGCGCGCCGGTGGTCACGTAGCGGTCGGTGTTGCCCTGGATGATCTTCGTCTTGTCGGCCGGCAGGGCCTGGAGCCGTTCCAGGCAGCCAACCGGGTCCGGCCCGAAGGCGACCAGGTCGCCCAGCACCCAGATCAAATCCGCGCCGCCCTGGGCTTCCAGGTCGGCCAGGACGGCGTCCAGGGCGTGGTGGTTGCCATGAATATCCGAAAGCACGGCCAGTCGCATGATGCGCTCCTTGTTCAATAACAGTCTATCCCAGTCCAGAATTGGGCCGATTATAGCACGCAGCGCCGCCGCGCCGAGGCGAGTGGCAGGAGTCCGGAGGCAAAAAAAGGCATCTGGCGGTGAACGTCGGTTCGGCGCTTTCTCTGGCCTTGGCGCGGCATAACCGCGCGGCCTCACTTCCACATCTGTCCCAACATATCCAACATAATCCTAACCTGCTTGCTTTTGCCCGCAGTTAGCCTGTGCTATACTGAGTTCGTATGGGACTTGAGCCAAACTCCTTTGATTCCGACGCGCTGGACAACTGGGGCGACCGGCTGCGGGCCTGGGGCCTGGACGGGCTGGCTGCGGCCTTGTTGGACGCCGCCGAGCCGCTGAGTCCCCTGGGCGCGCAGGCGCTCTACGTGGCCCAGCCGGCCCTGGGGGTGTTTATGCCCCGCGAGTCGGTTGGGCGCTGGGCGCGCCTGCTGGAGGACCCGGCCAACCTGGCCCACCTGCGCGCGCGGCTCTTTGGCCCGGACGATTCGCCCCGCGTCTCTGTTGAGGAAGGATCGCCTGATGGACCCGGCGATTAGCCTGCTGACCGTGCTGGTGCTGCTCCTGACGTTTGTGTTGCTCACCCTCGGCTCCCAGGTCGTGCGCCGCCAGGGGCGCGTCAAGCTGCCCTTGCGCCGGATCGCCGCCTACCAGGCCTTGCCCAGCGTGACGAGCGAGGCGGTGGAGAGCGAGCGCCCGATCCACGTCTCCTTTGGCGGCAGCGGTCTGGGCGCGGAGTCGACCATCTCCGCCCTGGCCGTGAGCGATCTGCTCTACCCGATGGCCGAGCGGGCGGCGATTGCCAGCCGCGCCCCGCTGATCACGATGAGCGACCCCACGAGCCTGGGGCTGGCCCAGGGGACTCTGCTGCGCGCTTACGAACGGCGCGGCAAGCGGGCTAATTTCCACGCCTCGGCGGCCCGCTGGTATCCGCAGGGGCCGCGCTCGCTGGCGATGGCGGCCGGAGTCGGGGTGGCCCTGGCCGAGGAAGACGCCACGCTGAGCGTGGCCGCCGGGCGTTTTGGCCCGGAGCTGGCCTTCATCGGCGAGGCGGCGATCCGCTACGACCAGATGTTTTTCGGCCACAGCGACCAGCTCGACGGCCAGGCGGTGGCCTGGGTCATGTCGGACGCGCCGCTGATCGGCGAGGAGCTGTACATGGCCGGGGCGTACCTGCCCGCGCGGCCCTCGGCCCTGCACCTGGGGCAGGTGCTGGCCCAGGAAGGGCTGCGCCTGCTGGCGATCGTCGCCATCCTGCTGGTGGCGGTGGTGACCCTGGCCCAGGAATTCCTGATGAACCCGGCGCTGCTGCTGGGGGTGCTGGCGGCCGTGCTGGTGATCAGCGGGCTGGTCGTGGGCGGGATATTCCTGCTGCGCCGCGTGCGGCAGCGGAGGGGGGCCAGGTAAATGCGCCGCTTGCTGGCTGTTCTCACCTCGAGTCTGGTGATTGGCCTGGGCCTGGTGACGCTGTGGGGCCTGTTCCCCGGCTCGCCGGTCGCGTCCATCACCGCCGCGCTGCTTCAGATGGTGGTCGTGATCGGGGCGGTGGCCGTCCTGATCGGGGTGCTCAACCTGCTGGGGGTGCACCTGCGGCGCATCGTCAAGGGCGATTCCGGCTGGCCGTACAGCGTGGTGGTCCTGCTGGCCGCCGTGGCGGTGATCCTCCTGGTCGTGGTCGACCGGATGGGCCTGGGCGGCGAAAGCGACCTGGGCGGCTTTCTGTTCAACGCGGTCCAGGTCTCGGTGGAAAGCGCCCTGGCGGCGCTGCTGGTGTTCTTCCTGGTGTATGCCGCGGCGCGCCTGCTGCGCCGCCGTCTGGCGTGGGGCAGTCTGCTGTTTACGGTGGTCTTGCTGGTGGTGTTGGTCGGCTGGCTTCAGATTCCGGCGCTGGGCGCGTTCAACGGCCTGAGCGAGTGGATTCGCGCGGTGCCGGCCTCTGCCGGGGCGCGGGGCCTGCTGATCGGGGTGGCGCTCGGCGCGACCACGGCCGGCGTCCGCGTGTTACTGGGGCAGGACCCCAGCTATCGGGAGTAACGGCTTATGACGGACAATCGTCCGCTCCCCCAGGATAACGAGCTGCCGGCCTGGCTGAAAGGGCACATTCACCCGGAGCCGGGCCAGAAGCCCTTTACGCCGCAAGAACCCGGCGCGCCCTTGGCCGAAGCTGCTCCCGCCGGGGCTGCGCCTGCCGAGGCGGGGCCTGTGCTGCCCTGGGGGCCGGACGAAGGCTCCAGCGCCAATCTGCCCTCGTCCGACCAGCTCAAGGGCCTGACCGGCCAGCTTCCCTGGCTTTCGGACGTGACGGCCGGCCAGACTCCCGCCGACGCGACGGCGTCGGTTCCGCCCGCGCCGGAAGGCGGCGCGATCCGGCCCGGACTGACTCCCTCCGAGGCCGAGGCGGAAGTGGACGTGTTTGGCTGGCTGGCCGAGGAAGAGCAGCCCGGCGCCCCCGGCGGCGACAAGCCGGGCATCCTGACCGGGCTGACGGGCGAGCTGCCGTGGTTGGGCGACATTGCCGCGCCGGATGCGGGCGCGGGGCAGCCGGGTGGCGCACCGTCCGGCGAGGAAGACCTGGCCGGGGCATTCGACCTGGACAGCGCGGCTCTGGACTGGCAGTCCGTGTCGGAGGTGCCCGCGCCGGAGACTCCCGCGCGTCCGGCGATCCGGCGCTTGCAGTTCGACAGCGCCGAATCCACCCCCGCGGCCGGGTCCGAGGCGACCCAGGCCGACTGGCTACCTCCTGAGATGGAGAACAAACCCGCCGAGCCGGTGCCCGACTGGCTGAGCGCGGCGGAAGGTTTTCTGGATGAGGCCGAGGCTGCGCCGGAGGCCGGGACGCCCGCCGTGCCGCTGCCCGACTGGCTCTCCGCCCAGGGATCGGGCGAGGGCGAGGCGAACGACCTGGAGATCGGCGAACCGACCCCCGTGCCGGGCGAGGCGACCCCGGACTGGCTGTCCGCCGCGGATGGCCTGTTTGACGAAGAAGAGACTCCGGCCGAAGTCGAGCCGCTGCCTGCCGCCGGCGCTGGATCGACGCCCGACTGGCTGACCGGCGCGGCGGACTTCGCCGCTGAGACCGGCGAGGCCGAGGAAGAATATCTGGAGGCCGGGCCGCAAGCCAGGGCCGAGGGCGGCCCGGAATGGCTGATCACCGAGACCGGCGAGATTGGCCCGGAGGCGGTTCCGGAGGAAAGCGGCCAGACCTACGAAGGCTGGATGGCCGAGCAGGCCGAGAAGGAGTACCAGCCGACCCAGGAAGAGCTGCTGGCCGCCGAGGTGCCCGACTGGTTCCAGACGATCGAAGAGACTCCCGAAGCCGCCGAGACTCCGGCGGAGGCCGCGCCCGCCCCGCCCGGCGGCTCGGCTGAATTTGTGCCGGACTGGTTCCTGGGGCTGGAGGAGCAGGATACCTCCGCCGCGCCGGAATGGTTCGACCAGAAGCGGATCTCGACCGACCTGCTCAAATCCGCGCCGGAGCTTCCTACCCAGCCGCCGGAACCGCCCGCGCCCGTCGAGGCCCCGGTCGAACCCGAAGCGCCCGCCGACGACGAAGTTCCCGATTGGTTTGCCGAGATGCAGGCCGGGACCGGCGCGAAGTCGCTCGAAGCGCCCGAACCTGAACCCGAACTGCCTGCCGCCGAACTGCCGGACTGGTTTGGCTCGATTGGGGTTCAGGAGCCTGCCGCCAGCTCCCCTGCGGTGAAGGAATCCCCGGCGGCGCAGGAATTGCCGCCCATCGAGCTGCCGGACATTGATTTTGGCGAGCTGGTCGACCTGAACGAGCCGGAGGAAGCCCCGGCGGGACCTGTCTCGGTCGAGCAAGCCCCGGCGATCCCCGAAGCGGCGGTCGAGATCGACTTCGGTGCGATGGACTTCGGCGCGCCTGCCGAACCCGCAGCTCAAGAGCTGGCAGCTCAAGAACCGGCGGCTCAGGGTGAGGAAGAGGATTGGCTGTCCGGGCTGGAGTTCGAGGCTGAAGTGCCCGCGCCAGCGGCCCCCGAAGCGGCGGCTGAGATTGACTTTGGCGCGATGGACTTCGGCGCGCCTGCCGAACCCGCAGCTCAAGAGCTGGCAGCTCAAGAGCCGGCGGCTGAGGAAGAGGATTGGCTGTCCGGGCTGGACTTCGAGGCGGAGACGCCCGCCCCGGCGGAACAGGTTCCGGCGGAACAAGTTCCGGCGATCCCCGAAGCGGCGGCCGAGATCGACTTCGGTGCGATGGACGTCGGCGCGCCTGCCGAACCCGCAGCTCAAGAGCTGGCAGCTCAAGAACCGGCGGCCCAGGGTGAGGAAGAGGATTGGCTGTCCGGGCTGGAGTTCGAGGCTGAAGTGCCCGCGCCAGCGGCCCCCGACGCGGCGGCTGAGATTGATTTTGGCGCGATGGACTTCGGCGCGCCCGCCGAACCCGCAGCTGAGGCCGAGGAAGAGGATTGGCTGTCCGGGCTGGACTTCGAGGCTGAAGCACCCGCTCCGGCGGAGCAAGCTCCGGCGGAACCTGTTCCGGCGGCCCCTGAAGCGGCCGCGTCCGGCGGTGACCTGGACTGGTTGGCCGGGATCGACCTGAGCGAGGCGGCCCCTGCCACACCGACTCCCGTCCCTGGCCTGGAAGAACTGAGCTTCGAGGACCTGATGGCCGGGACGGCGGCGCCCGCCGCGCCGCCTCCAGCAGCCCCACCGCCCGCCGCCGGCGATGTGCCCGACTGGTTCGCGGACTTTGAAGAGGCGGCGGAGACTCCGGCAGTGCAACCGGCCGGCCTCGCGCCGGGCGAGATGCCCGACTGGCTGGATGCCATCACGCCGGAAGGTTTGGCCGCCGCCGAACTCAAGGCGGCCGAGGAAGAGATTTCGACCGGGGCGCTGCAAAGCGGTACGCCGGACTTCATGAAGGTCATCGACCAGGAACTGGGCGGGCAGCCGGCCGGCGCGCCGCTGGGACCGGACGCGGCCGTGCTCACCGAGAAGGACGCCACGTTCGATTTCGAGGCCCTGCTGGCCGATCAGTCCGCCGCCCTGGGCGACCTGGAAGAGAAGCCGCAGCCTGCTGGCGCCCCGGCCGAAACCCTGCTCGAAGGCACCGGGGCCGAGATGCCCGATTGGCTGATGGGCGCCCGGCCGGACGAGGCGGGCGGTTTCTCGTCGGTCAACCTGGTCCTGCGCCGGCCGGAGACGCCGGTCGATGAGCTTTCCGAGCGGCTGCGCTCCCTGCGCGAGCGCTCGGCGATGGCCGCGGCGCTGCCCGCGCCCGAAGGCGAAGTGATCGCCGGCTCCGGTCTCGCCGGCGGACTGCCCCCGGCCGAACTGGAAGCCAAACCCGGCGCGCCGCAGGTGGCGCACGGGTTGGTCATCGGCGAAGACCAGCAGGCTCAGGTCAAGAAGCTGGAACGCATTCTCGGCCTGGATGCCGCACCGGCTCCTCAGGTGGACGCCGATGGCAATCCGATCGCAGTCGACCCTGTTAAGGAAGCGGCCCGCATCCGTAAGGAAGCGCTCCACGCCCGCGCCCTCAGCCGCCGCAAGCCCGGCCGGCTGGTGATCAGCCTGGTGTTGGTCGCGGCGGTCGTGCTGCCCTTCTTCCTGGACGTGGCCCGCCTGTTCAATCCGCCCGCCGCCGCGCTGAACCCGGATCAGCAGGGCACGCTCGACGTCTCGATCGAGGCCCTGCGCGCCGGGCAGCGGGTGCTGGTGGGCTTCGAATACGGCCCCACCGCCGCCGGGGAGATGGACGCCCTGGCCGAGCCGCTGCTGACGCACATCCTGCTGCGCGGCGGCCGCCCGGTGATCGTCAGCTCGGATTCGGCGGGCACGCTCCACGCGCGGGACGTGCTCGACCGGCTGGCCCACGATGAATTCCTGCTGGCCCACCTGGGCCGCAGCCCGGACGATCCACTCAGCATGCCGCGGGACTACGTGATCCTGCCCTACCTGTCGGGCGGGGTGGTGGGCCTGCGGGCGCTGACCGCCCAGAACAGCCGCATCTTCACCGTCGACCTGTACGGCGACCCGACCCGACTGCGGATCGACTCGCTGACCCGGTCGTTCGCCTTCGGGCTGGTGCTGGCCGAGCGTGGCGAGGACATCCGCCTGTGGGCGGAGCAGATCGGCGCGGCGACCGGCCTGCCACTGGCGGCGGCGGTCGGCGTGAGCGCCGAGCCAATCGCCCGGCCGTACTTCGACTCCGGCCAACTGCTGGGCCTCCTGGCCGGGTTCCGCGACGCCTACATTTACGATCGCGTCCTGCTGTCGTCGCTGCCGCCGGTTTATCCGGTCAATGGCGCGGGCGAGGGCGATGCCCAGGCCGCACCCCCGGTCGAAGCCGAAGTGACCGAGCAGGGCGGGCTGGCATTCCTGGCGACGCCGACCCCGGCGGGAGTCGCCGCCCAGGGTCTGCTGACCAACACCCCCGCGCCGACGGCTTCGCCCACGCCCCAGGTCGCGGCGACTCGCACCCCGCGCGTGACGCCGACCCCGGAGGAGACGACCGGGGCGGCTGCGGTGGATGAGAATGCCTCGCCCACGCCGCGCCCGTTCATCACGGCCACCCCGGTTCCGGTTGGGGGCGAGGCGGTGGCCCTGCCGGGCGGGTCTGCCGCGGGTGCTGAGGCGCTGCGGCCCGACCGGCCGTATGCGCTGGAGCGCTGGTACAGCCTGTCGCTGGGGGCGCTGGTGGCGGCGGTGGTGATCGGTCTGGGCGCGGTGGGCAATATCGTGCGCGGTTTTCGGCGGAGGCGCGACCAGTGACGCCAGAAACGCTTGAGACGCTTGCCGGGTGGGTTGGGCTGGTCCTGACCCTGCTGGTGTTCAGTTACCTGCTGGGCGATAACGTCCTCTACCGGCTGGCGGTTTACCTGTTCGTGGGGGTGTCGGCCGGGTATGCCGTGGTCGTGGCGGTGGAGGGGATTCTGCTGCCCTGGCTGCGCGGCACGCTGCTGGCCTCCGGCGCGTCCGGCGGGCAGATCGTGATGGGCCTGGTGCCGCTGCTGATCGGGCTGCTCCTGCTGCTCAAGGCCTACCCACCCCTGGCGCGGGTCGGCAACCTGGGCATGGCCTTCCTGATCGGGATCGGCACGGCGGTCGCCCTGGTCGGCACGATCAGCGGGACGCTGCTGCCCCTGATCGGCGCGACCGGCGCCGCCCTGGCCGGCGATCTGGTCAACGGCCTGATCATCATCCTGGGCACGATCACGAGCCTGCTGTACTTTCAGTACATGGTGGTACGCCGCCCGGATGGCGAGGCTGTCCAGCCCTGGCCGCTGCGCCTGGCCGGGACGCTCGGCCAGATTTTTCTGATTGTGACCTTCGCTTCCCTGTACGCCGGGGCGATTCTCTCCAGCCTAACGATTTTTGGCGAGCGGGTGGCGTTCCTGCTGGCGCGGCTGACCGGCTGAGACCGGCCGGCGCGGGCCAGCCGCTTCACTGGCGGCGACCTGGGGCAGCGCTTGGCCCGGGTGTGATCGGGCACACGGCGGATAAAGAGCGGACGGGGTATGGCCGGACGAGATGAGATCAACTCGATAGTGGCAGTCGATTTCGGCAGCGTCAATACCCGGATCGTGCTGGTCGATCTGGTCGATGGCGCTTACCGGCTGGTGGCGCGCACCATGACCCGCACCACGGCCGACGATCCGCTGCGCGACGTGGCGGTGGGCCTGTTTCGCGGGCTGGATCAGCTCGCGGCCCAGACCGGCCGCAAGCTGCTGGCTCCCACCCGCGACCGGGTGCTGATGCCGGAGAACCCGGACGGCAGTGGGGTCGATGCCCTGCTGGCGACGGCCAGCGTCGGCCGCCCGCTGCGGGTGGTCGTTGTCGGCCTGATGCCGGACGTCAGCGTCGCCAGCGCCCAGCGCGTCCTGACCGGCTCCTACGTCGAGGTCATGGATACGCTCTCCCTGGCGGACATCCGCACCGAGCAGCAGCAAATCAACGCCATCCTGACCCAGAAGCCCGACCTGATCCTGATCGTCGGCGGCACCGATGCTGGGGCCGAGGAGCCGATCCTCGACCTGGTGCGGGTCGTGCGCAGCGCCGTACAGATCGCCGGGTCGGCCCCGATGGTGCTCTACGCGGGCAACCGGGTCGTCCAGGCCAGGGTCCGCGAGTTGCTGGAGGAATACTGCACCCTCTTCGTGGCGGAAAACGTGCGCCCGGCCCTGCTGGACGAGCGCCTCGGCGCGGCCCAGCTTGAGCTGGCGGCGGTGTACGATGCCTTCCGGGTGACCAACCGGGGCGGTTTCGACGAGGTCAGCCAGATCAGCCGGGTGGGTGTGCTGCCCACCGCCCAGAGCTATACCAACGTGGTGCGCTACCTGGGGGATCGGGTGGCCGAAAACAGCCGGCGCGGCGAAGCGCCCGGCGTATTGGCCGTGGACGTGGGCAGCGCCACGACCCTGGTCGCGGCCTCGATCCGGCGCAGGCCGTACATCAACATCCGCAAGGACCTCGGCCTGGGGCACAGCGCCGAGGGCCTGCTCAAGGCGACCACGCCGGGCAATATCCGGCGCTGGCTGACCTGGGACGCAACCGACGCCGAGATCGAAAATTACGCCTACAACAAGACCCTCCGCCCGGCGACCGTCCCACAGAGCGAGCATGAACTGGAGCTGGAGTATGCCCTGGCCCGCGAGGCGATCCGGGTTGTGATCGACGGCGCGCGCACCACCTGGCGGCTGGGCCGCCAGGGTGGGCTGCCCGCCCTGCGGCCGATCATCGGCGCGGGCGCCGTTCTGGCAAGCGCCCCCCATTCCGGACAGGCGGCCCTGATCCTGCTGGACGCAATCCAGCCGGAGGGCGTGACCGATCTGTGGCTGGACCCGGCCGGGCTGATCGCCGCCTTGGGGGCCGTGGCTTACCTCCGGCCGGAAGCCGTGGTGCAGATGCTCGAAGCGGGCGATCTGGTCAGCATCGGCTCGGCGATTTGCCCGGCGGGCCGGGTGCGAATCGGCCGGGGCGGGATGCGCGTGCGGATCAAGCTGCCCGACGGCCAGGAGGAAAAGCGCTTCGTGACCGCCGGGACGGTCTGGACCTATCCGCTGCCGCCGGGCCAGTCCGCCCAGGTGGACATCCGGTTGTCGCGCGGGCTGACCCTGGATGGCAAGTCGCGCCTCAAGCTGACCCTGTTTGGCGGCACGGCGGGCCTGATCTTTGACCTGCGCGGGCGGCCGCTGCCCTTGCTGCGCCAGGCGGAAGCGCGGGCTAAACTGTACCCGCGCTGGCTGGCCGGGACGCGCGGCACCCTCCGCCAGCGGGTGGACGAGAAGGAAGAGGCCCTGGACGTGGCCGAGTTCGCCAGGGCCGAGATGATCACGTCCTCCGAAGCGGTGCCGGCGCCGCCGCCCGTCCAGGAGGAAGCCGCTGAGGCGGCCGAGGCCGGTGCGGCTCCGGCGCGCAAAGCGCGGCGCGGGCTGTTCGGGCGGCGCGGCGCCCCCCAGGCCGCCGAGGAACCGGCGGAGGCCGCGCCCCAGGCCGAGGAGCCGGAGGCCCCGACGCCGGACGCGGAGGCCGCGCCAACACCCCGCCAGCGCGGGCTGTTTGGGCGGCGCGCCAGGGCCGAGGCGGAATCCACGGCGGAGGAAGCGCCTGGGACGCCGAGCGAGGTGGACGAGATGATGGACGCCCTGCGGGCCAGCCAGGAAGAAAAGCCGCGCCGTTTCCTGCGGCGCTGAGGTTGAGCGCCTGCCGGTGGGGGCGGTTTGCCGGACGTGACGAGCCAATAGCCAAGAGCGACTTATGACCGATTTTTATCCCGATCAAACCGTCATCCTGCCGATGACCACCATCCGCCGCGAGCGCCTGCTGCCGCTGGATGTCCCCGGCGATGTCCTGGTGCGCGAGGGCGACCGCGTCAGCGCGGTGGACGTGGTGGCGCGCGGCGTGCGCTCCAGCCGCTACGTGATTCTGGACCTCCAGCGCGCCCTGGGCGAGGACGATCCTGAGCGCCTGGTCAATCTGCTCCAGGTGACGATGGGCGAGCTGGTCCAGGAAGGTCAGGTGATTGCCGGGCAGCGCGGCCGCCGGCGCGGGACCGCGGTGCGCGCGCCGGTCAAGGGGCGGGTCTCGCATCTGGTCGAGGGCCGCCTGATCTTGCAGACCGGGCTGAGCGAGGTCAACGTCAAGGCTGCCTGCAACGGCTATGTGGCCTCCGTCCGCGCCCGGCGTGGCGTGTTGTTGGAAACGTCCGGGGCGCTGGTGCAGGGGGTGTGGGGCAACGGCCAGAGCCAGTTTGGCACGCTGCGCCTGGAACCGCGCCAGGGGCTGCGCAGCCTGGAGGTCGACGAATTCACGACCGACTGGCAGGGCGCGATCGTGCTCACCTCGCAGCCGCTGACCGAGGCTATCCTCAAGCACGTGGCCCGGCAGGGCCTGGGCGGGGTCATTGGGCCGAGCATGTACGTCGGCTTGCGCGAATTCGCGCTTGGCCTCAAAATCCCTATAATGCTGACTGAGGGGTTTGGCAGCGAGCCGATGAGTTCGCTGGTCTACGGCGTTCTGGAGCCGCTGGCGGGCCGTCAGGCGGCCCTCAATGCCCCGACGCCGGTGCGTGGGGAGGCAGACCGGCCCGAAGTCATTGTCCAGCTTCAGGCGGACGCGTCGACCTCGGTCCCCGCGCGGAACGAGCCGCTGCGCATCGGCTCGGAAGTGCGGATCACACGCCAACCGTATCTGGGGGTGGTTGGCAAAGTCAGAAACTTGCCTCAAATGCCCCAGGTGATCGACAATGGATTGCGACTGCCCGTAGCGGAAGTGATCCTGCCCAGCGGCCGGACTGCCACGGTGCCGCTGGCTAACCTGGAGCTTTTTGGGCGGGGGTAACCGCCTCTACGTCTCTATAGGGGGCTTTCCCCCGTACGGCGAAGGAGAACGCGATGAGCGACAAAGATCTCTTTGACAACCGCGACGATCTGTTTGGCGAGGATGGCGATGAATTCGGCTTTGACGACGTCAACGAAAGCGACCTCGGCGATTTCGACGTCGACTCGCCGGAGTTCGGCGAAGAAGAGGCCTTCGGCGAAGGCGAGGCGGCGGGCGGCGAGCGGCGCGGCCTGTTTGGCCTCAACCGCCGTTTTGTCCTGATTGCCGGAATCTTCGGGGTGATCATCTGCGTGGCGGTGATTGCGCTGGCGGCGATTCTCCTGAGCAACCGGGGCCCATCCGACATTGACCTGACGGTCACGGCCGTGTATGCCACCAATACCTTCGTGGCCTACGCGCTCGACCTGACCGAAACCCAGAACGCGGTCTACGCCCAGAACACCGCCACGGCCGACGCCTGGACGGATACGCCCACCCCCACGCCGACTTTTACCGCGACTCCTTCGCCCACGGAAGTCCTGGCGACGCCTACCCAGCAGATCATCTTCGTCACGCCCACGCCGGACGGGCAGGGTGGCGGGATTAACGCGGACGCGGTGGCGATGACGGCCACGGCCCTGGCCCAGATTCTGGCCGGCGGCACGCCCACGCCTGAAGTTGTGGCGGGCGGCGGCACCCCCATCGTGGACGGGCAGGGCGGCGGCTTCGTGACGCCCACCCCGCAGACTTCGCTCCCGACCACCGGTCTGTTCGACGACATCGGATCGGGCGGCGGCGTCAACACCCTGGCGACCGCGGGCCTGGCGGCCCTGGGCCTGGCCGGGATCATCTTCCTGGCGCGCCGTCTGCGCCGTTAGGCGCGGCTGAATTGCCCGACCTCTGGCAGGCCGGATCGTCGTCCGGCCTGCTTTTTGCTGTTTGTTCGGGGAATCGGACGAGGGCTGCGTCCAGGCGTCAGGCGGAAATCCGCGCCGGCGGCACACCCAGGGAACGAAAGACCGCTTGCCCACCGCTGCGCCGCCAGCCGGGTTTTGTCTCTGGCTGACCGCTGAAAGCTGGCTCTCCCCCTGTCAGCCCGCCGAGTTTCGTGTATGATTGTGGAGATTGGCTTGTGGCAGTGGCTCGGATTGCACCGCAGGCGTCTCAGGGCTGCGGATAGGGACGGTTGGGCATGTCCTCGCGGGTTCTCACTTCATACCGTGATCGGGATCAGAAAATCGCGATTCAACTCCTCGCCGCCGGGCATTGTGTTTCCGTCGTGGGGTTGAGCAATTATGGCAAGTCCGAGCTGCTGCGCAGCCTGGAGACTCCGCTTGCCGCCGGACAGTACCAGGCCCTGACTCGTGCCCCGGCCATCTTCGTCTATGTGGACTGCAACCGGATGCTGGAGCTTTCGCCGCGCGGGTTCTTCGAGGCGACCCTGCGGGCCGTCCTGGAGACGCTGCCCGCCAGCGAGCGCGATCTGCGGGCCAAGGTCGAGGCGCAGTACGCGATCGTCGTCAAGCCGCCCAGCGACTTCGCCGCGCCGCTGGCCTTCAATGACGCGCTGGTCGCCCTGGTGGAGGAGGACGCCCGGCGGGTGATCCTGCTCCTGGATGAGTTCGACGAGGTGCTGACCGGAATCGAGCCGCGCATTCTGCTCAACCTGCGGGCGCTGCGCGACAAGTACGGGCCTGATCTCAGCTTCGTGATCGCCTCGGTGATCTCGCCCTCGCTGGAGGCGGTCAACGATCACGTGGCCGAGTTCGCCGAGCTGTTCTCCGATGGCCGCCTGTTCTTGCAGCCCCTGGAAGATGATGAGCTGCGCCAGATGGCGGGCGACCTGTTCGCGCTGGCCAGCGACTCGCTGGATGAGGCCGAGGCCCAGTACATCATCGCCCAGGCGGGCGGGCATCCGGGGCTGATCCAGGCCCTGGTGCGGATTCTGCTGGAGGTGGAAAGCGGCGCGCCGCAGCTCTACCAGCAGCGGGCGTTCGACCTGGCCAATAACCTGGTGGAGCACGACCGCCAGATTCGCTTCGAGCTGGGCCGTTTGTGGGATCAACTCAGCGCGGACGAGCAGCAGCGCGCGATTACCCTGGCCAACCAGGGCCGTCTGAACGAGGACGACCGCCGCCTCCTGAGCCAGCGCGGTCTGCTGCGGCCGGGGGTTCCCGCCGGGCAGGATGTCCTGTTCGGCCAGATTTTCGCCCGGTTCGCGCGCCGCAAGGGTCTGATGGCGGGCCGCGCCCCATCCGGCGTGTGGGTGGATACCGATTCGGGCGAAGTCCGGGTGGACGGCTTTTCGATTGCGATCCTGACCGACCTGGAATACCGGCTGCTGCTCCTGCTCTACGGCCGCCTGGACAAGTTGTGCGACAAGTACCAGCTCGTCGAAGCGGTCTGGGGCGAGGAGTATATCGACGAGGTAGACGACGCCCGGATCGAGAAGCTGGTCAGCCGCCTGCGCGCCAAGTTGGAGGAGCCGCCCGGCACGGGCCGCTACCTGGTCACGGTGCGCGGGCGGGGATACAAGTTGTCCAGCCAGCCGGAGGAAGCGGCTTGAGCCGGGCCGAATGAGCCTTATTCTTAGCATTTTGTTCTTGGCAAAATGCTAAGTTGATGTACACTTATGATACCTTCGAGCGCTTCCCACCGCTTTTTCATGGGCAGGCCGGAGGTTCATAATAGATAAACAATTGTTCTTGCACCGCCATTCGTGGGTACTTCCCTTCACAGACTTTTGAAAGTATATTTGTCGTATCATTCCGGATTATCTGGTGAAGCTGGATTCCGTTCGCATGGCCCGGCGCACCCAACGAAATTATCCTGCCCAACAGCCTGGTTTTCCTGGCCTCACTGTCGCTCTGGTTTCGCTGCGGACATGTTTTTGGCGATCACCTGAGAAGATCGTCGCTCGGCATTATGGTAAGATCGAAGCACGCTGCTGCTCGCATGGAGGCGTCTGGGATGCATCTCCCGGCAGGATGGCCCGCATCGATCAGCCAGAGTCAGGCCTGTGGAGGCGTTGATGAAGATGAAGAATGCAAGACTCCTCGTTGTTGAAGACGATGTCCATCTGCTGCAAGGCATCAAGGATATCCTGGAGATCGAGGGCTACCGGGTGGATACCGCGGCCAGCGGCGTGGAAGGGCTGGACGCGCTCAACCGGATGGCGACTCCTCCCGATCTGATTATCTCCGACATCATGATGCCGCGCATGGACGGATACCAGTTCTTCGAGGCGGTCCGCTCCTCGGAAAAATGGCTGGAAATTCCCTTTGTGTTCCTGACCGCCAAGGGCGAGAAACACGACGTGCGCCTGGGCCGGCGGCTTGGGGCGGACGAATACGTCATCAAGCCGATGGACCCCGAAGACCTGCTGGTCATCGTTGACGCCAAGCTGCGCCGCAAAGAAGACATGGCCAAGGTGCGCGAGAACCAGGTTTCCGAGATCAAGCGCAATATTCTCACGATCCTCAACCACGAGTTTCGCACCCCCCTGACCTACATGGTCGCCTACTCGGACATGCTCAACAGCGATGCCGAGAACCTGGGCACGGATGAGCTGCGTCTGTTCCTGCGCGGGGTCAACAGCGGGGCCGACCGCTTCCGCCGGCTGGTTGAGAATTTCATCTCCCTGGTGGAACTGGAGACGGGCGAGGCTTCGCAGAACTATCGCTGGCGCTCCACCCTGCACAGCAACCTGACCGGCCTGTGCGCGGAACTCACCGACATGACGCGCCTGATCGCCGAGGAGAAGCAAATCACGATCGAGATGGACGTGCCGCCGGAACTGCCGCCCTTCATGGCCGATCACGAATACCTGCGCGCGGCGCTGGCCCAGCTCCTCGACAACGCGATCAAGTTCTCGGATGCGTCCGGCTCGCGGGTCCTGCTGCGCGTGACGGCGGACGACCGCGAGGTTCATTTTGCCGTCCAGGACTGGGGCCGGGGCATTGCCGAGGACGAGCTGGACAAAATCTGGACTCCATTCTACCAGATCGAGCGCTCGGTGCACGAAGACCAGGGCGCAGGCTCCGGGCTGGCGATCGTGCGCGGGATCGTCAATCTGCACGGCGGGCGGGTCGAGGTTCGGAGCAAGCCCGGCGAAGGCAGCACGTTCACCATCAGCCTTCCGATCAAACAGGACGCATGAGACGGGAACCTGTCAGCCAGGCGTCGGCATGCTGTCAGTGAAAGTTCGGGCAGGCTGTGATACGATTGTGCCGGATTTAGTCACTTGATTGAAGGAGACCCCTGCTCATGGCTCAGTCATTCCTGGAGAAAGTCAATACGCTGATCTCGGCCAACCTGCATGGCATGGTTGACCGCGCGCTGGAATCGAACTCGGTGAAGGTGATGGACGAGTACATTCGCCAGGCCGAGCGCAACCTGGACGATCTGGAAGATTCGGCCACGACCGTCGGCGGCTCGGTCAAGACTCTCAAGCGCAAGTACGATGATTTCTCGGCCTCCGCCGAAAAGCTGGACCGCGACATCGACACGCTGCTGGTCAAGGGCAAGAACGATCTGGCCGCCGCGGCCCAGGCCGACCTGAACTCCAAGCAGCAGCTTGCCCAGGAATACTACGAGCAATGGCAGTCGCAGGAACAGCAGTACCGCAAGATGATGGACATGAAGCTGAAGCTGGAAGCCAAGCTGACGACCATCAAGCAGGAGCGCGAGCAGGTCAAGGCCCTGCTGGAGCTGGCCGAGGCCAAGCGTGTCACCACCAAGACCATCAAGAGCCTGGACGACCTGGCTGGCGTGGGCGACGAGGACGTCTCCCGCGTGGTGGACAGCATCCGCGCCCGTCTGGACCGTGAAGACGCCAAGCTGGAGATGGCGACCGGCCGTCTGGCCGACCGGATCGACGAGGCCGTGGGCTACAGCGAAGTCGACGCCCAGCTCGAGGAGCGCCGCCGCCGCCTGAACCTGGGTGGGGATCAGGCTCAGAGCTGACCCCGCCGCAAGCGGGCAGTCAATACCACCGAGCACCGGACGGGGCCGCCGGGGGACGTTTCCCGTGCGGCCCTGTTGTCTTGAGGGGGGCATCTGGCCGGGGAGCCGGGCAGGGGGACGGGGATGCAGGAGAACTTCATCGGCCGTTTCTTGGGCCAGTACCTGATCGAGGACGCGATCAACAGCGGGGGCATGGCGACCGTCTATCGCGGTCGCCACACCCAGACCGCCCAAATCGTGGCCGTCAAGGTGCTGCCCGTCTACTTCGCCCACGATCCGCGCTTCACCAGGCGCTTCCAGCGCGAAGCCAGGGCCGTGGCCCTGCTCAACCATCCGCACATCGTGCGGGTGTATACCTCCGGCGAGACGGATGGCGTCCCCTACATCGTGATGGAATACGTGGGCGGCGGCACGCTCAAGGAAGTGATGGAGCGCGGCGTGCTGTCGCTGGATCGCGCCGTGGTGCTGATCGAGCAGGTCGCCAGCGCGCTGACCTATGCCCATCACAAGGGCATCGTTCACCGTGACGTCAAGCCCTCCAACGTGCTGCTGGTCAATCTGGACGTCGCCAAGCTCTCCGATTTTGGGATCGCCAAGTTCGCCGACGATAGCACGACCGTCATGACCGCCCTGACCGGGACCGGGATCGGGCTTGGGACGGCGGCCTACATGGCCCCGGAGCAGGCCACCGAAGCCTCGCACGTCGACCCCAGGGCGGACGTGTATTCGCTGGGGGTGATGCTGTACCAGATCGTGGCCGGACGGCTGCCCTACAACGCCGACACGCCGATGGGCCTGATCGCCCAGCACCTCTACGAGCCGGTGCCGGTCGTCCAGCGCGACGCGCCCGCCGCGCCGCCCGCGGTCGGGCGGGTGCTGCTCAAGGCGATGGCCAAGAATCCCGAGGGCCGCTTCGACTCCGCCGAGGAACTGGCGCGGGCGTTCAAGGATGCCGTGGCCGGCCGCCCGGTCAACATCATCCTGCCGGAGGAGAGCGATCCGGCCCTGGAAGGCTCCACGCGCCTGGTCGATCCGGCGGCCGGCGAGCGCACCCGGCTGGAGACGCCCGGCAGAGTGGCATCGCCGACCCTGCCGGAAGTGGCGGTCGATGACATCTCCGATCTGGAGCTGAACCTCGACCCGGATCAGGAAAAGGTCTTCCGGGCGGCGCTGGCCGCCTACGATTCCGGCGACCTGAACCTGGCGCGCGGCCTGCTCAACGATATGCTGCGCGAGGACGACCAGATCGCCGAGGCCTGGCTGCTGCTCAGTTTCGTCGAGGACAACTTCTTCGACCAGCTCCAGTGCGCGGAGAATGCGGTCGCGGTCGCGCCCGATCTGGAGGATGCCCGCCTGCGCCTGGAGCAGATTCAGGGCCAGCGCCTGCCGGGCACCTTTGGCCGGGCGCGGAGCCAGATCCGGGCGGTGCGGCGCGCCCACGACCAGGCGATGGATGCCTACTTCGCGTCCAGCCGTTTGGAAGCGCTCGACCCCCTGGACAACCCCGACCAGTGCCCGTACTGCGGGACGGTCAACGATCCGCGCCGCAACATCTGCTCCAGGTGCAGCCAGAGCCTGATGCGCAGCGTGCCGCCCCAGAAGATCGCGACCCCGGCCCTGCACAACGCCCTGACCCTCAATTTCGCCACCCTGGCGCTGGCGATCATCCAGCTCATTCCGCCCCTGTTGTGGACGTGGTACATCAACGTCCCCGATCCCAGCCGGGTGCGCATGTTCATCGACGACGTGTTCGCCACGCAGGCCGCCCGTCTGGTGCTGGGCGACTTCCGCGAGGTGCTGAACATGGACCTGTTCGGCCTGCTGGTCGCGCTGGGGATCGTGCGCGTGCTGCTGTTGATCCTGATGGCGGTCGGGCTGCGCCTGCGCTGGGCCTGGGTCTACTACCTGAGCCTGCTGATCTTCGCCTTCGAGGGCGTGTGGGGACTGCTGGCGGTCGCGCTCGGCTGGACGGGCTGGATCATCGGGCCGCTCAGCGCGCTGGTCGCCTTCAGCGGGCTGATGATGCTCGGCTCGGCCTCGGAGAATTTCCGGGTCAACTCGGAGCGCATCCTGGTCCTGCCGGAGGGCCGGCTCAAGAGTGGGGCGGCCTATCTGCAACTTGGGAAGGAATACCAGCGTAGAGGGATGTGGGCGCTGGCGGTGGCCCAGTACCGGGCGGCGGTGGCCGCCGCCCCCAACCGGCCGGAGCACTATAAATCGCTGGGCATCGGGTATAATAAACTTGGCCGTCTGGATCGGGCCTTGCCCATCCTGGAACAGGCGCAGCGCCTCGATCCGGCCGACATGGAGACGATGGTGCTGCTTAAGCGCCTGAAGCATGACCTCGCGGCGGCTCAGCCCGCGCCGGAGTTGGCCGGGCAGCCCAGGGCCGGCGGCGACAAACCCACCGGGACGAAGCCCGCCAGACCAAAAGCCGACTCGCCCCAGGGCAATGGAACGCCCCAGGGCGGGGGGACTCGCCGCACGCCGGGCAAGGACGGGCGGCGCTGAGTGGATGCACTGCGAATTGACCGAACGACAGGATAGCCTTGCATGAGTGAAGAGCAGAATCCACGCGAACAACTGCGCAGCCGCGCCACGCGGGCCATGCTGGCCGACGCCTTCTTCCGCTGGGAGAGCGCCGCGACCATCGCCCTGACCATGCTGCTGGCCTTCTTTTTGCCCACCCTGCCGGCCCCGTTTGAGTGGTGGCAGTGGTGGTACTGGCTGATCGGCGGGCTGCTGGCCGAAGGCGGCCTGATCGTCGCGCACCTGACCGATCCGCGCTCCGCCCAGCAGGCGGTGGCGCGCCTGTTCGAGCAGAAGTACGACCCGCGCGCGATCCGCAGCCCGATCGCCCGCCAGCGGATGCAGAAGGCGCTCGAATACCGCAACCATATGACCGATCTGATTGCCCAGCAGTCCGGCGCGATGCGTGTCAATTTTCAGGACACACTGGACGAGATCGACGACTGGATCGAGAACATCTATCGGCTTGCCCGCCGGATGGACGTGTTCGACGACGACGCCATCCTGGATCGCGACCGCAAGGCGGTGCCGGACGAGCTGCGCAAGCTGCGCCAGCGCCTGAGCATCGAAACCGGGGAATCGGTTCGCCAGGAGCTGGAGGAGGCGATCCAGATCAAGGAGCAGCAGCTCGCCAATCTGAACTCGGTTGCCGACAACATGAAGCGGGCCGATATCCAGCTCGACAATACGCTCTCTGCGTTGGGCACGCTCTACGCCCAGATGCAGGTCATCGATACCAAGGACCTGGACGGCACGCGCGCCCGGCGGCTGCGCGAGGAAATCCATGACGAGGTGTCGGGGCTGCAAGATACCATCCTCGCCATGGACGAAGTCTATTCGACCTCCCGCTTGCGTGAATGAGGCGGCCCGCCGGGGCGATCCGGACGTGCTTTCGGCGGAATCTGGACTGTGGAAGGGGGTTGAAGGGATGGAAGCCTTGTTTGAATCAATTGGTCAGCAGCCGGATTTGACCTACCTGATCTTCCTGGCGGGCGGCTGGATCGGGGTGTTGGCCCTGTTCATCCCCGGCACGGGCGTGATCGAGGCCGTGGCCGGGCTGGGCGTGCTGGTCGGTTTTGGCGGGCTGTGGCTGGCCGGCGGCAGTCTGCCCGGCCTGTTGTTGATCGTGGCCTCCTTCGCGATCTACGGGCTGATGACCCTGCGCCGCGTGACGGCCGGCGAAGAGGGCTGGCCGCTCTCCGCCTGGGGGATCGCCCTGCTGGCGACGGCGGGCCAGCTCGCGGGCGGCCTGCTCCTGATGGGGACGCTGCCCGCGCTGTCGGTGTGGATGGTGATCGGCCTGGCGCTGGTTTCGCTGGTGCTGTACCGCTGGATGCTGCTCCCGGTTCTGAACGCCCTGCGGCCACAGCCCCAGTCCGGCGTGGAATCGCTGATCGGCATGGCGGCGGAGGTGCGCAGCGCCCCGGAAGCCCCCGGCCAGCCGGGCATGGTCTACCTGCACGGCGAGCTGTGGCAGGCGGTCTGCGACGAGCCGCTCCGCCCCGGCGACCAGGTGCGCGTCATCTCCCGCCAGGGGATGCGGCTGAAGGTGGAAAAAAGCAGCCATTAGCTATTGGCTGTTAGCTTTTAGCCAAAAACCAATAGCCAAGAGCTAACAGCCGTTTCTTTGATCGGCTCCGAATTGCACACGTCTCACTTTCCTTACGGCGAATACCGGCTGGCGCGTGCCAGTTGGCGGGATGTGTTTGCCCTGCACCGGCTGGAGCGCCTGATCTTCCCCGGCGATGCCTATTCCTACCCAGAACTGCTGGCCCTGCTGGTCTGGCCGGGCATGGCCAACCTCAAGCTGGTGGATAGGCACGGGCGGCTGGCGGCTTTTTTCTCCGGCGGACCGTTCCCCGGCGGTGGGCGCACCTGGATCATGACGATCGGCGTCCACCCGGAGCATCAGCGGCGCGGGCTGGCCTGGCGGCTGCTGGCCGAAGGCGAGGCGTGCCTGGCCGGACCCACGATCTACCTGACCGTGCGGGCGAGCAACCGGCGCGCCTACGCGCTGTACGCCCAAAACGGCTACATCCAGGTCCGGGTCAAGGCCCGCTACTATCCCGACGGCGAGGACGGGATCGAGATGCGCAAGGACCGGCCGTGAGGCCGCGCGGCTCCGCTCAGATGGTCTTTTCCAGCGCGTCCATCGTGTCCACGAACGCCCGCGCCAGGTCGATCTTATAGGCGTCGGCCAGACGATCACCGACCAGAGGCAGTCGGCCAGCTCGTGGGCCAGCTTCGCCTCCGCGTCGGGGATGGCGCGCACCCCCTCGGCTGCCTGGATCAGTTTGGCCAGGTCGCCCACGTCTCCCAGAAAGCCCAGCATGATCTCCTCGCGCGTCCAGCCGCGCCCGTAGCGCGTGGTTTCCAGGGCGGCGTACCGGTCGCGTACAGCCATCGCCCGCGCGATCATCGCTTCGAATTCCATTGGGTGGCTCCTTCCGCCCGCCGATGCGGGATTCGATTGATGATACAATGGGGGTGGGACTGGAACCACAATGCAGAGGGGGAGCTTCATGCAACGCCGGCTCTATTTCACCGCGCTCGTGCTGATTCTGTTCCTGCCGGTGCTTTTCACCCAGGCCCAGGGCGGGGATGAATCCTGCCCGGCCCTGGTGGAGACGGCCCTGGCCGTCGCCGGGGAAGCCTGCGCCGGACTGGAGCGCAACACGGCCTGCTACGGCCATTCGTTGGTGGAGGCGACCTTCTCCGAGGGCAGCGACGACCTGGTCTTCAGCGCCCCTTCGGATCGGGTCGGCCTGGCCGATTTGAACAGCCTGACCACCGCGCCGCTGGACGGCGAAGCCAATACCTGGGGGATCGCGTTGCTGCACCTGCAAGCCAACCTGCCGGAAACGCTGCCCGGTCAGGCGGTGACGCTGCTGCTGATGGGCGACGCCACCCTGCACAACGACACGCCCGCCGAAGCGGAGGGCAGTCCGATGCGGGCCTTCACCTTCAGCGGCGGACTGAGCCAACCGGCCTGCGCCGAAGCGCCCAACAGCCTCGTCATCCACAGCCCGGCCGGGGAAGAGGTTTCGCTGGTTGTCAACGACATGGCGCTCACCCTCGGCTCGACCGTCGTCCTGAGCAGTGCTGAGACGCAGACCGCTCCGGTGCTTGTCCTGACCCTGCTGCAAGGCCACGCCCAGGCCACCGTCGGCGGCGAAATCATCGAACTCGACGCCCCGCCGGACACGACGACTGCTTTTCCGACTCTGGCTGTGACTCTCAACACCGCAGGCCGGATTGATGCCGACTCGAAGATCGTTGACTTGCCGGATGCGGCGGGCACTGTCGTGCCGACCGTGGCTGGTGCCTGCGCCGCTTTTGCTACCAGCGCCATCGTGCCCGACCTAAGCCTGTCCGATTGCGCGCTGCCACTTGAGCTGATCCCCGCGAGCGGAGACACGGCGGATACCTGCACGCTGCTCGCGCGGCAGAATACCAATCTGCGCGGTGGGCCGGGGACGAATTACGCCATCGTGGGCAGTCTCGCGGCTGCAACGACCGCCGTTGCGGATGGCTATGCCCACGGCGCGGACGGCTTTCGCTGGTGGCGGCTGGCCGAAGGCCGCTGGGTGCGCGGCGATCTCGTGGATGCGGCCGAGGTCTGCGCCGGATTGGATATGGTCGCCACCCCGGAGCCGCCGCCCACGCCAGAACCATCCGCCAATGTTGCCCCTTCCCCAGCCGGGGGCAGCTCGACGGACGCCATGATCGTGCTCAACGGGCCGGGGGCCTGTGGCGGCGGTATACCCAGCACACGCGGCACGATCTGGTTTGTATACGGCACTTTTGGCTGGACATCGCTGCCGGACGCTGAAGCGGGCCACGCGACCGCCAGCTACTGGATGACGATCGACGGGCAGAGTGTGCCCGCCACAATTTCACCCGCCCATGAATTGATGGGGGGCTATGGCTTCCGGCTGGAATACTACTGGGCTAATCCGCCGGTCGGGCCGCATACGGTGGCGGCAGGCACAACCACAAGCTGCTGTGGCACGAATTCGGCCACCTGCGTGATCGACGTTCGGCCGTAGCCGTGGCGAGGAGACAACCGATGAAACGCCTGATCTTGTTAGCCGCCTGCCTGATTCTGGCAGCCGTTCCGGGCACGACGCTGGCCCAGGGCGGCGATGCGGCTTGCCCGGCCCTGGTGGAGACGGCCCTGGCCGTCGCCGGGGAAGCCTGCGCCGGACTGGAGCGCAACACGGCCTGCTACGGCCATTCATTGGTGGAGGCGACCTTCTCCGAGGGCAGCGACGACCTGGTCTTCAGTGCCCCTTCGGATCGGGTCGGCCTGGCCGATTTGAACAGCCTGACCACCGCGCCGCTGGACGGCGAAGCCAATACCTGGGGGATCGCGCTGCTGCATCTGCAAGCCAACCTGCCGGAAACGCTGCCCGGTCAGGCGGTGACGCTGCTGCTGATGGGCGACGTCGCCCTGCACAACGACACGCCCGCCGAAGCGGAGGGCAGTCCGATGCGGGCCTTTACCTTCAGCGGCGGCCTGAGCCAACCGGCCTGCGCCGAAGCGCCCAACGCCCTGGTGATCCACAGCCCGGCCGGGGAAGAGGTCGCGCTGACCATCAACGACATGGCGCTCACCCTCGGCTCGACCGCCGTGCTGACCTTCGCGCCGATTGGCGGCGCTGACTCCGGCCAGATCGCCCTGGTGGTCAGCTTGATCGAGGGGAATCTAACTGCCCAGGTCGGCGGCCGGACGGTCGAGCTGACCCAGTCTATCCGGCCAACCGCGCCTTCCTTCCCCACGCTGGCGGTCACGCTCAACGATCGGGGCCGGGTCGACGCGGATTCGATGCTTGTCGAGCCGGCCCTGGACGAGATTCGGCCCGGCATGGCGGCCTCGTGTGAGGCGCTGCGCAGGCTCCAGTTTATCGCCGATCTCGACCTGCCGGATTGCGCGGCCCCGCTGGAGGCTATCCCGGCGCAATCCACCGCGCAGCCCGCGCCGGGTGGCGGCTGCACGCTCACCCCGCACACGGCGGTCAACCTGCGCGGCGGGCCGGGGACGGCCTACCCGATCGAGGGCCGGCTGGGTGCGCGGGACAGCGCCCAGGCGGATGGCTATGCCCAGGGCGCGGACGGCTTCCGCTGGTGGCGGCTGGCCGGTGGCCGCTGGGTGCGCAGCGACCTGGTCGATCGGGCCGGGGCCTGTGCCGCGCTGGGCGAAGTCGAAACGCCGGAGCCGCCCGCCGCGCCGCCTCAGACGAATGGCGGTAACGGCCCGGCAAGCTACATCTTCGACGTGGGCACCTGTGAATCGGGCCGCCGCGATCCGGTCGATCGGTTCCGGCCCGGCGACGTGGTGACCATTTACCAGGGCTGTCGCTGGCCGAGTGAAGCCGAGGCCCAGGCCGCCGCCAGCGGCGGGTGGATCACGCTGGATGGCAGCCCGCTGGATGCCCGGTTTGGCTGGGTGCGCTTCCTGGAGGCCGAGCCGGAGAATAACCTTGAAGCCGGGTGGGAAGTCACGGTCAAGGCCACCTGGATCGCCACGCCCGGCAGCCATAGCGTGGGCGGCCAGATGCCGCCCTGTGGCCCGCATATCTGCACCTTTACGGTGGCGGAGAACTGAAAGAGGGGGAAAAAGTCCGTGCCGGCTGGCGGGCCTGTTCGGCCAGCCTGGCGTATCAAGCGTGGGCGCGCGCCAGCGCCATCTGGGTGCGCGGCCAGCGATGGAAGGGAGAAAGCATCATGAAAAAGATACTTCTTGTCGTGGGCCTGAGCTTGCTGCTGATCCTGACCGGCAGCGGCCCGGTCGCCGCGCAGGGCGGCGACGCCTGCCCGGCCCTGGTCGAGCAAGCCCTGGCGTCCCTGGATGACCTGTGCCTGGGGCTGGATCGCAACACGGCCTGTTACGGCCACAACCGGGTGGACGCCCTGTTCTGGACTCCGCAGCCCGATACCGTCTTCAGCCGGCCCGCCGACCGGGTTGCTCTGATCGACCTCCAGCGGGTCGCCACCACGCCGCTCGATCTGGATGCCAGCGAATGGGGCCTGGCCCTGCTTCACGTCCAGGCCAGCCTGCCGGAGACGCTGCCCGGCCAGGCCGTCACCATGCTGCTGATGGGCGACGCCAGCCTGGAGAACGCGGTCACGCCGGAGGATGTCGCGGCGGCCGTGACCCCGGTCGAGGGGCACACCACCACGGCGGCCAACGTGCGCAGCCAGCCGACTACCAGCGCCAACATCGTCTTCAGCCTGCCGGCGGACAGCCCGTTGAGCCTGATCGGGCTGAATCCGGCCCGTGACTGGTATCAGATTGCGCTGGAAGGCAGCGGCAGTGCCTGGATTTATGCCGATCTCGTCCGGGTCGATAACCTGATGCAGCTCATGGCTCTGCCTGTCACCTACGGGGTCAACCGGACGCCGCAGTATGGCCCGATGCAGGCCCTGTACTTCACCGCCAGCCTCAGCGCGCCAGATTGCCGCCAGGCGCCCAATGCCCTGGTTGTGCAGAGTCCGGAGCAGGTCGAGGTCACGCTCAATATCAACGCCCTGGAGATTCAGCTTGGCTCGACCGCCGTCTTCAGCCTGGCGCAGACCAGCAGCGGTCAGCCGGTGATGGTCGCCACCCTGCTGGAAGGGCGCTTGCAGACCCTCGTCGGGGGGTATCCGGTCAGCCTGGTCACCCCTGGCCGGGCGCTTGCCCTGACCCTCAACGACGACGGCCAGGTCGACAACCGCTCGCGCCTGGTGCACGTCCCGGACGAGGCCCTGCTGGGCGACCTGGTGGGCGCGGCCTGCCAGAACGCCGTGCTCAGCGGCGTGCTGCGCCCGGCCCTTAACCTGGCGATGTGCCAGACCGAAGTCAAGGTCTATGTCCCGCCACCCCCGCCGACGGCCGTCCCGGCCACGCCCGCGCCGCCGACTCCGATCGGCCCGGAGATCAATTTCTGGGTCGACCGTAACCAGATCAGCCTGCGCGAGTGCGTGACGGTGAGCTGGAGCGTCGAGAACGTCCAGTCCGTGTTCTACGGACAGGAAGGCGTGACCGGCGAGGGGAGCCGCCAGGAATGTCCCACGGTGGATACCGTCTATACGCTGACGGTTGTCACCCAGGCGGGCGAGCGGATCACGCGCAGCCTGCCCGTGACCGTGCTGGGTGGGTACTACGTCAACTTCTGGGCGGATAAGCTCAACCTGGGTTACGCGGAATGCACCCAGCTTCACTGGGATTCGGCCGGCATCAGCGCGCTGTACCTGAACGGGCAGGGGGTGACCGGCCAGGGTTCGACCGAGGTGTGTCCGGGCGGCATCGTCACGTACAATCTGATGGCGATCCTGCCGGATAATAGCCAGGTTGGCCGCTCGCTGACGATCTACGGCACGATCGGCTGATCGTTGCCGCCCCGCGTGAGGAGAGAGGGGCTTTGGCCCTTCTTTCCTCGCCCGCGAACGCCCGTCAGGCCTCCCGAAAGTACGGCCCCAGGTGCATCAGCAGGCCGAGCAGGCCGCCCTCCGGATTGGGCCAGCCGCCGAGGTCCTGCCACGCGGCGGCGAAGGCCAGCCCGGTCTCCCACACGAAGCCCGCTTGCACCCCATGCTCGGTATGAACTACCGCGTCCAGCCCTGGCACGCTGAACCCGCGCGCGGCCCAGGCCAGCCCGATTGCGCCGACGTACAACCCCCACGGCGGCAGCGGCAGCCCGATCACGTCGTGGCGGCAGGCCGTCTGGCCCGGCTGGCTGAGGCGGAAGGCTAGGTGCGCGTCCAGCTCCGGCACGACCAGGGTCACGATCGGGCTGGCGTTGGGCGCGGCCGCCACCCAGACCGATCCGCCGGGGCCGTGGGTGATCACCGCCGGGCGGGTGTGGGGGAAGACATGGGCGAAGGTCGAGGTCAATTGAGGGGGAGACGCGGCCATTTTTCCCTGCAAAACCTGGTTTCGTTTACAATGAAATCAGTTGCTGCGCGGCATCCCTGCCCGGTCTGGCCTGTGCGTGCTGCCGCCGGCCGCTGATCCGTGAGTCACACGGAAGAGGGGGGAGTATGTCGCCGCGAATCGCCGCCATTGTAGCGTGCCTGCTGCTGCTTGCCATCCTGTCGCCCGGCCCGATCCTGGCCCAGGGCGGCGATACCGCTTGCCCGGCCCTGGTCGAAACAGCCCTGACCGCGGTCGAGCAGGCCTGCGCGTCCTTGGGGCGCGGCGAGGCCTGCTATGGCCACACGCGGGTTGACGCGGCCTTCTGGGACGAAACCGCCGAACTGACCTTCGCCGCCCCGGCGGATCGTGTCCCGCTGCTCGATCTGCGCGCGGTCACGACCGCGCCGCTGGACGCGGTCGCCGGGCAGTGGGGGCTGGCTGTGCTCAGCCTGCAAACCTCCGTTGCCGGGGCCTTGCCCGGCCAGGCCGTGACCTTCCTGCTGATGGGTGACGCGCGGATCGAAAACGCCGTCGCGCCGCAGGATGCCGCCCGGCCGGTCGAGCCGGTGGCGGCCGTCGTCGCGGCGGGGAGCGCGATCAACCTGCGCGGCGGCCCGGCCACGACTGCCCGGATCGTCGCTTCTGCCCAGCCGGGCGACGCGCTGTCCCTGGTGGGGGCCAGCGCCGCCCGCGACTGGTACGAGGTCGCCCTGGAGGCGGGGCGGGCCTGGGTTTCCGGTCCGCTCATCGGCGCGAATGCCGACGCCCTGGCCGGGCTGCCCGTGACCGAGGGCGCGGCCGGTTATGGCCCGATGCAGGCCTTCTATTTCACCTCCGGCCTGAGCGCCCCGGCCTGCGCCGAAGCGCCGGATGCCCTGGTGATCCAGAACAGCACCGGGACGCCCGTTGCCTTGCGGATCAACGGCGCGCAGGCCTCGATCGGCTCGACCGTGGTACTGACCCAGGCCCAGATCGAAAGCGACTCCGGGCCAGTGACACTGCTGGTCTTCACCTTGCTGGAAGGCGAGCTGACGCTCGAAATCAACGAGACGACGATAACCCTGCTTCAGCCCGACTCCGCGCCCGCCGCGCTGCCCACCCTGGGCGTGACCGTCAACGCCGAGGGCTGGATCGATTCGGCCAGCCGGATCGTCGCGCCGCCGGTGGAAGCCATCGGCCCGGCCGTGGCCCAGAGCTGCGCGCACACCCTGGCGATCGACGTCCTGGCCGCCATCCCGGAGGCCATCTGCCAGACGCCGCTGGCCCCGGCCGAAGCGCCCGCCCCCGGCGCGGCTTCTCAATCGACCGCGACCGGCCTGGATGGAATCGGCACGGGCGATCCATGCACGCTCGCGGCGGGGCGGAACGTCAACCTGCGCGGTGGGCCGGGGACGGCTTACGTCCTCACCGGCCAGCTTGCCGCCGGGCAGCGCGCCTATCCGGACGGCTATGCCCAGGGAATGGACGGCCTCAACTGGTGGCGGGTGGGCGCGGACGCCTGGGTGCGCGGCGATCTGGTGGGTCTCGCCGGGGCCTGCGGTGCGCTCGCGCCGGTCGAGCAAGTGCCTACGCCGCCCCCGGCCTCCGCCGGTGGGAGCAGCGGCGGCTGCACGGTCCTCCACGACGCGCCCGGCCGGGCCAGCTTCAACATGTTCGCCTGCATGTTCAGCGGCGGCATCCGGCTGGCCGCGAACTGCGAGTACCTGGTTCGGATGTCGATCGGCTATCACGATGGCGCGGAAGGCGAAGCCGAGGCGCAGGCCGCAATGCCTGGCGTCAGTCTGCCGACCAGCATGGACGGCGCGCCGCTGGCCGCCGTGACCGGCAATGTCGTCGAATACAATTCCGGCACGAATTTCTGGGAGGTCAACCAGTATTACACCACCGGCATCCTGGCCTCTGGTACGTATACAATCGTCGGCCAATCCTATAGCAACGGCCAGTACGTCGATCAGGCCACGTGTGTCATCACGGCCCGTTAGGCCGTGAGCACTTGAGTGAAAAAGGGGGAAATATCATGAAGCGACCTGTTGGACGATGGCTGATTCTCTGGATCGGGGCCGGACTGCTGTTCGTCGCGATGCTCGCCGCCACACTGCCTGCCGCCGCCCAGGGTGGGGCGGAAGCCTGCCCGGCCCTGGTCGAGCTGGCCCTGCAATCCGTGCGCGAGGTCTGCGACCGGCTGGGGCGGGACGAAGCCTGTTACGGCCATACTCTGGTGGAAGCGACGTTCTGGGACGAGGCCGCCGACCTGACCTTCAGCGCCCCGGCGGATCGCGTCCCGCTGCTCGATTTGCGCACGCTCGCCACTGCGCCGCTGGACCTCGCCAGCGAGACGTGGGGCGTGGCCCTGCTCAACCTCCAGACCCCGGTGGAAGGCGCGCTGCCCGGCCAGGCCGTGACCTTCCTGCTGATGGGCGACGCGCAGCTCGAAAATGCCGTCGCGCCGGAGGACGCCTCCGCGGACCTCGCCCCGATGCAGGCCTTTTACTTCACGGCCGGTCTGAGCGCCCCGGCCTGTACCGAGGCGCCCGACGCGCTGTTCGTGCAGTCTCCGCAGGGCGTCGAGGTCGCGCTGCGCATCAACGACCTGGACGTGACCATCGGCTCGTCGATCATCGTCAGCCTGACCACCATCCCCGACGGCGCGGGCGGCCAGATTCCGGTCATGGTCGTGACCCTGCTGCAAGGTTCGGCCAACGTCCTGTTCAACGATCAGCGGATCGCCTTCGAGCAGCCGGATTGGACCGACGCCGCAGCGCTGCCTGTGTACGCCGTGACGCTCAACGCCGAGGGCCGCGTCGACGAGAACTCGGTCGCGGTCGAGCCGCCGCTGGACGCGATCGCCCCGGCCGTGCAGGCTTCGTGCGCCAACGCCATGATCATGCTCGAACGGCCGCAAACGCTGTGCAGCACGCCATTGGCCCCGGCCTCGATCGCGCCGCAGACCGTCCCGCCGTCCGGCAGCGCCGATCCGCTGGCCGGGGTTGGCCCCGGCGATCCCTGTACCGCCGCCCCCGGCTCGACCATCAACCGGCGCGGCGGCCCCGGCACGAACTACCCGCTGCAAGGCCAGCTCACCGCGCTGGAGTCCGTCCAACTGGCGGGTTACGCCGAGGGCGCGGATGGCTACCGCTGGTACCAGACGGCGGGCGGGACCTGGCTGCGCGGCGACCTGGTGCGCACGGCGGGCAATTGCGCCGCCCTGGGGCCGGTGCCGACCCCGCAGCCGCCCGCCCCGGCTCCGGCCCCGTCTGGCGGCGGCCGGGGCACCCAAGTCGGCCTGATGTGGCACCTGATGGCTTGCACCTACAGCGAAGAAAGCATCGTCAGCCCGGTCAGTTTCGGCTGGGGCGTGGGCTGTTTCGACACCGCCGAAAGCGCCAACGCCCACTCGAATCCGGCCGCTTTCCAGCTATACGTGGACGGCGTGGCGCTGGACATGAGCGTCCTGCAAAAGCGCGGGCCGGAAGTCCACGCGCCGGTCTGCCCGTATGGCTGGAGCTACTACTACCCGGCCATCCCCCTGTCGCCGGGCGAGCACACGCTCACCCTCAACCAGACCCTGATTGATAGCTGGCAGGATCAGTCCGGCGGTGGGCAGGCCGGGCAGACCAACACGATGGGCTGTGTGATCAACGTGACCCGGTAGGGGGAAGTAGACAGGTCTCAGTTCACAGTCGTCAGTCAAAGCGGAGCGGGCGTGCATGTGCTGTGCGCCCGCTTCGCATGGTTTTCGCTTCGACGCTTGCCGCTTAGGCGCTATTTCCGGCCTCTGGTCTCCTGGCCTCGCCTTTATCCGGGCGCGTCGGCCCCGGAGTCGACCAGGTCGGCCAGCAGGCCGTGCTCGGCCAGGGCGTCTTGCAAGGCTGGCCCCTGGCCGGGACGGACGATCACCGCTTCCGGCCCCAGGCGCGCCCCCAGGTAACGCCGTACCGCCGGCTCATTGAGTACGGCGTCCAGCGCCTGGGCGGAACGGGTGCGCAGCACGGTCAGGTGTTCGATCGTCGCGTCGGCCTCGGCGGTCTGCCCCCAGCGGGCCAGCATGGCCTCGACCCCTTCGGGCAGCTTGTCGCTGCCGGTCGTGCGGGTCAAAAAGGCCCGGATGTGCGGCTCCTTGATCCCCTGGGCCGAGGCCCGGCGCAGCCCGCGCGGGCTGAAGCGGTAGCGGTAGCCTTCCGCCGCGCCGCTGAGCCACTCCGAGAAGCGGGCCAGTTGGAAGCGGTCGTAGCGGCTGAAACGGCGCGAGACTTCAGCCGTGCCGTTGTCCTGAAGGCGCAGCGCCTCCGCCTCGTCGGGCCGGGCGGGCCAGCCCTTGCCGGCGGCCAGGGCGCGCCCGTAGGCGTTCAGGCGGCCCAGCAGTCCCCCGGCGTAGCGCCCCAGGTCGGCCAGCCCCAGCCAGTGCAGCGGCCCGGTCAGGATGTAACGAAGCTGCGCGCCTTCCACCCCGTCCCAGCTTTCGAAGCCGAGCAGGTAGTCGCCGCCCTCGGCTCGGCGGATATACCAGCTTTCGTAGTCGCCGCCGGGGCGTTGGAAATCGGCGTCGATCTCGCGGATCTCGCCCACCACGCCGGTCACGATCCACCACGAGTCGGGCGGCAGATCGGCCAGGTAGTTCAGGATCATGGCCCGGCCCAGGCGCGGATCGTTGCCCGCTGTCTCCACGACCAGGCCCGGTGTGTGGAACAACTCGTTGAAATCGGTCGTCTCGCGCCAGCCGGCGGCCAGCAGGCGCACCTGCTCGCTGCGCGGGGCTTCCAGCCAGCGCCGGGCGTTGTGGCTGACCGGCTTGAGCAGCCCATCCCGCGGGGCGAGCAAGCCCAGCGCGCGGGCCAGCCCCAGCAAAAAGGCCAGCCGGTCGTCCTCCGGCTTGAGCAGGAAATGGCGCAGGGTGTCGAGGTGGCTGGGCGGCAGTTGGCCGTCCGGACGGGCTTCGACCGCTGCCACCTGGAGGTAAGCCAGCACGGTCGCCAGATCGTCGACCAGGGTCGTATCCGCCGCCCAGATTTCCTCCGGTTGGTCGGCCGGGGAAGACCAGCCTTCCGGCAACGGCTCGTCGTCCTCGTCGGGAGGGAGATCGTCCTCGTCCGCCTGGCTGAGGTCGAAGCCGGTGCGGTGGGCGGGCAGGACGCGGGCCAGGTCGGAGGGGACGTAGATCACGGCTTGCGGCCCGGCGGCGGCCTCGTCGAAACCGCGCGCGATCAGGCCGCGGTAGTAGAGCGCCTCGGCCACGCTGGCCGGGTCGAGATAGAGCTTCTCGCGCTCCAGGCGGCCGGGGCCCATCTCGCGGATTTCGCCGTACAGGCGGTAGAACTTGGGCGCGGCCATCGTGCCGCGCGCGCCGAGCAAAATCTGCATGGCCCCGCGCTGTTCGTCGTCCAGCCGGTCCCAGACGGCCGCCGCCGCGTTGGGATCGAGCATCACCTGGAGCAGCGCGCCCCGGATGTCGGTCACGCTGTGCGATTCGAGGTCGATATCCCAGCGGGCGGCGATCACCGCCAGCATCACGGGGTCGTAGTCGCGGAGCGCATGTTCCAGGTTCGGCATGTCCCATCCATCCTCGGCTGTGGCTCGTCTGCTTCAAAGTATAGGTGGCCCCGCGCGGCAAGGCAAAAGGCCACATTGCTTTGTTCGCCCCTTGCAGGATTGCCTTTGGCATTGCATAATTTAGGCAAGCCAAACTTTTTGTCTAACCAGGGGGTAACCCATGATCGAAGCCATTTCCAGCATCAACCCGACCCTCCAGGCCCTGTTCGCCACCCTGTTCACCTGGGGGCTGACCGCCGCCGGATCGGGACTGGTCTTTTTCACCAAATCATTCAATCGCAAGCTGTTGGACATGATGCTCGGTTTCGCCGCCGGGGTGATGACCGCCGCCAGCTTCTGGTCGCTGCTGGCCCCGTCGATCGAGATGGCCAAGGGGATCGAAGGCATGCCGGCCTGGCTGCCGGCCATCGTCGGGTTCATGTTTGGCGGCGGATTCCTGCGCGGCCTGGACCTGGTGTTGCCTCACCTGCATCCGAACCTGGCGCGCGGCGAGGCGGAAGGCCCCAAGACCGGCTTGCAGCGCTCGATTCTGATGGTGCTGGCGATCACGCTCCACAACATCCCCGAAGGGCTGGCGGTCGGCGTGGCCTTTGGCGCGGCGGCGGCCGGCCTGGAGTCGGCCACGGTCGCCGGGGCGGTCGCGCTGGCGATCGGCATTGGCATCCAGAACTTCCCGGAAGGCTTCGCGGTGTCCATGCCGCTGCGCGGCGAGGGGCTGAGCCGCTTCAGGAGTTTCTGGTACGGCCAGCTTTCGGCCATCGTGGAGCCGATCGCGGGGGTGATTGGCGCGGCCGCCGTCCTGGTGGCGCGCCCGCTGCTGCCCTTCGCCCTGGCCTTCGCCGCCGGCGCGATGATCTTCGTGGTGGTCGAGGAAGTCATCCCCGAATCGCATTCGGCGGGCAACGACGACCTGGCGACCTTCGGCACGATGGCCGGGTTCGCGGTGATGATGCTGCTCGACGTGGCCCTGGGGTAGGGCGGGCAATCAAGCAGGTTGAACCGCCAAGACGCCCCAAGGACGCCAGGGAAAAGCGCGGAGAAAGACAAAACATAGAAAAATCAGGGCACTAGAAGGCTGGTGAGGACGCCAGGTAACTGTTTGCCTCTGCGGTGGGATGTCGTTTTCCGTTTGATGCGATGCCCCTGCCTCCGGTGTGGCCGGTTGGCCCGGCGGCGGGGCAGGGCTACAATACTCGTATCCGCCGCGCCACACCGGGAGAGGCCGCATGTCCGTCGAACTGACCCGCCTGGGCAAACACAGTCTGATCGTCGAATCGCCGGTCATGCCGGCCGCGGGATGCTTTGGCTACGGCAAGGAGTACGCCCCGCTGGTCGAGTCCGCCAAACCGGGGGCCGCGAAGCCCGCCGGTCAGCCGGAGGCCGAGTCCGCGGAGCGCAAGGACCTGATCGAGATCAAAAAACTGGGGGCGGTCGTGACCAACCCGGTCACCTACAAGCCCCGCCGCACGGCGCGCGGCACCAGCGTCGTGGCCCTGTCCGGAGGGCTGCTGCTGCACACCGGGATGCCCAACCCCGGCATCGTCAAGGTCATCAAGGAGTACGGCCAGACCTGGGCCAGACTGCCCATCCCGGTTATTGTCCACATCATGGGCACCATCCCGCCGGACGTGCGCCGCTGCGCGCGTGCCCTGGCCGATACCCCGGTGCAGGGCATCGAACTGGGCATCCACGATCTGGCGACGGTCGAGGAGATGGAGACCCTGATCGAGGTCGTGACCGAGGCCACCCAGCTCCCGCTGCTGGTACGCGTGCCGCTCGACCGGGCGGCGGAGCTGGCCCCGGCGGTCGCCCACAGCCCGGCGGGGGCGATCGTGGTCGGCGGGCCGCCGCGCGGCCTGGCCCGCGACCCCCTCAGCGGGCAAATCCTCAGCGGGCGGTTGTACGGGCCACTGGTCAAGCCGATCGCCTTGCGGGCCATGTCGCAGGTGGTCCAGCTCGTGGAGAAGGAAGGGCTGCCCGTCATCGGCGGCGGCGGGATTCACTCCACCCAGGACGCGCGCGACTTCATCGAGGTGGGGGCGCGGGCCGTGCAACTCGACAGCCTGATCTGGGCCAGGCCCGGCCTGGCGGAGATTATCGCCCGCGACCTGGGCGGGCTGGAACTGACCCGCCCCATCGACGCCTACCCGGACGAATGGTTCCCCGGCATCGGCGAGACCTTCCGCAAGAAGAGCATGACCCCGCCGCCCGATCTGCCGGAATGAGCCGAGATCAACCGGCCTTCTCCGCCCGCCGCTGGAGGATGAGCTGGCGGGCTTCCTCGACCGATTGGGCTGTAAAGAAGCGTGCCCCCGGCGAGCGATAGACGCGGCGCAGCACGCTGATCGACATCTCCACGAACATCCCGCCGCCGACCAGGACGACGCTTTGCGTCGTGTCCGGAATCTCCACGACCGACTTGCGGATGTTGGTGAACAGCCCTTCCGGCCACAGCCGGCTGTTGGACATGTCCGTGATGGTGTCTGTGGGGTGGTCGACCGATTGGGCCAGTTCCCAGGCCCGGTCGATCGCGGCGCGGTACTCGTTCCAGGTCCAGGGTGAGCTGAAGGTGTAGCGGATGATCGTCTGCTCGGCGTCATCCCAGTCCACGTGAATTGGCATATCTCCTCACAGCATGACTCGATAAAAGAAAGACAATTTGAACCGCCAAGCCGCCAAGAACGCAAAGAAAGACTTACGATGGCCTCGGCGCAGTGAAGCAGCGCGGCCTCTGTTTTTCTTGTTTCTTGCCTCTTGCCTCTCGTCCTCTCATCCCGCCCAGTCGCGCAGGTACAGGAAATCGTGCCCGACCGTGCGCTGGCTGAGCTTGGCGACGGCCGGCATGGTGCGCTTGTAATGGTTGGCCCGCACCCGGCGCCAGACGTCGGCCACCATCGCGGCGGGGAAGCCTTCCGCCTCGGCCTCGGCCGGGGTGAAGCGCTCGTCGACCAGCAGGTAGAGCAATTTGTCCAGGGCCTCGTAAGTGTAGCCGATTTCGCCCTCGTCGGTTTGCCCGGCCCACAGGTCGGCGGAGGGCGGCTTCTCGATCACGCGGGCGGGCAACTCCAGGGCGCGGGCAAGCTGGCGCACCTGGGTCTTGTACAGGTCGCCGATCGGCTGCATGGCGGCGGCGTTGTCCCCATAGATGGTCGAATAGCCGAGCAGGGTTTCGGTCTTGTTGCTGGTGCCGATCACCAGCCCGCCGAAGGCTGCCGACTGGTCGTACAGGACGACCATCCGCAGCCGGGCCAGGACGTTGCCCCGCCGCAGCGGCGTCATCTCCGGGAAGGCCGCGAACAACGGCCTGGCGCAGGGGGTGATCTCGACCGTGAGGCTGCGCACGCCCAGCGCATCGATCACGGCCTGGGCGTCGGAGAGGCTGTCCGGACTGCTGGTCGCGTAGGGCATCCGCACCGCCAGGACGTTCTCCGGGCCGAGCGCCCGCGCGGCCAGGGCGGCGCTCAGGGCGCTGTCGATCCCGCCGGACAGGCCGATCACGGCCCGCTGGAAGCCGACCTTGCGCACCCCGTCGCGGATGAAGCCCACCAGGATTTTTTCGGCAAGCGGCGTGTGGATGACCAGCCTGGCGGCGATGTCCATGACCTGCTCCTGACCGCGCCGGGGATTCTCCGTCCCACCGGTCCCGACCGGTCCGGCGCGCGCCGTCTCCATTGTAGATCGTCCGTGGAAGAGCACCAAGGATCACGCGGCATCGCGCCCGCGATCGCGGGCGCGTCAGGCGTGGGTGAAGTCCTTGCACATCTGGACGAGCTGGACGATACTGGCCGGCTTGACCAGCACCCCATCGGCCTGCGTCTTGATCTCCCGGCTCAGGCGTTCGTCGGCCGTCATGACGATCACGGCCATCCCGGTCAGCCGGTTCGACGCGCGCACCTGGCGCAGCACGTCCACGCCGGAAACCTTGGGCAGGTGCATGTCCAGGAGCAGGACATCCGGCCGGCGCCGGGCCAGGGCGTCGAGCGCCCGCTGCCCGTCCGGAGCGGTCTCGGTCTCGAAGCCTTCCAGGACCAGGACCTCGGCCAGGATGGAGCTTAACTCGGCGTTGTCTTCGACGATCAAAACACTTGGTACGGCCATCACTCCCCCTGTCCTTCTATCACTTCAGGCTCGATCCGGGGAAAAACGATGGTGAATGTGGTGCCCCGTCCGACCTCACTCTGAAGTGTGATGTCTGCTTCCATCAGCGTGGCGAGCTGGCGCACGATCGACAGACCGAGGCCAACCCCCTGATTCTCGCGGGTGATCGAGCCATCGACCTGCCAGAACGCGTCGAAGACCCGATCGCGCGCTGCTTCCGGAATCCCGCAGCCGGTATCCGCTACCTTCATGCCCCAGTGCCCGGCGTCCACGTCGAAGAGCCGCACGGTGATCCCGCCCTGCGCGGTGAACTTGATCGCGTTTTCCACCAGGTTGAACAGAATCTGCTTCAGACCCTCGGGGTCGCCGACCAGGGGGAGCTGCATCCTGGTCTCGATCTGGCCGTCCAGCGTCAGCCCTTTGCGTTCGGCCAGCGGCAGCAGGGCGTCGCGCACTTCGTCCAGGAGCGCGGCCGGATGGAAGGGGATCTGCTTGAGGTGATGATTGGCGCCCGTCTGGAGTTGGGCCTCCTGAAGCAGGTTGTTGACGAAACCCAGCAGACTCTGGGCGCTGGCCATGATGCTGTCCAGAATCTCGTGCTGCTTGGCGTTGAGCGGCCCAAAGTATTCGCGCTTGAGCGTCTCCGAGCGGAGGGTGATCACGTTCAGCGGCGTGCGCGCGTCGTGGCTGACGTTGGCCAGGATGCGCGTCTTGAGCCGTAGCGCGTCAAGCGCCTGATCGCGGGTCTGGGCCAGCTCGCGCTGAGTCTGTTCCCGCTCGGCCACTTCCTGGCGGAGCCGTGCGTTGGCCTGCTCCAGCTCGGCCGTACGCTCCTGGACGCGCTGTTCCAACTGGTCGCGCGCCGTGGCCAGCGTATGCTGGTAGTCCTGAATCTCGGCCATCATCTGGTTGAAGTTTTCGCCAAGCTGGCCCAACTCGTCTTGGCCGGTAATCGTCACTTGAGTCGAGAGATCGCCGCTTGTCCGGACGTGACTGACCGTGCGGCTCAACATGCCCAGGCGGCGCAGTATCAGGCGCTCGGCGAACACATTGCTCACCAGGATGAGGGTGACGCAGATCACCATCAGGGCCACCAGAAAATAGGCCAGGCTGTTCTGGCCCTGGGCGTAAATGTCGCGTGGGAGCGCCAGCGCCAGCAGCACCGCCGGTTGGCCGTAGAGATCGTCCAGGGTGGCATACCCCGCGATCCGGGTTTCGCTCAAGGGCTGCACCAGCGGGCCGCGGCCGCCTTCCAGTTGGGATTGCACTGCCTCCAGCCCGGCCGGGAGCGTGCCGCCGGCCAGGACGTAGGCGCTCAGATTGAACTGGTAGGTCGCGGCGATCTCGCTGACATAGGCGGTGTCCAGGTAGCGCCCGAAGATGAGCGTGCCCTCGGACGGCCCCAGGATATCGTTGGTCAGGATCGGCAGCGAGACGACCAGCAGGGGCGTTGCCTCGACCATCACCAGGCCCTCGACCGCGCTGTCCAGCGCCGGAAGGTCCAGCAGCGGGCTGCCCGACTGGAGAAGGGCGGCCAGCCCGTTGGGGAGGGGGATGGGGCTGACTTCCACCAGGTCGAACGCCTGCCCGTACACCATCTGGTTCTGGCTGTTGAGGATCACGACCAGGTTGAGTTTGAGGTTGGCGAACGACGAGTCCGTCAGGTTGCCGGCGATGTAGTTGGGATTGTTTCCCTGCGCGAAGGTATAGGTGTCGTCCCAGTAGGCCCAATCGGCGGCGGTGGCGTGCAGGGCCTCCAACTCACCCTGGATGGCGTGCAAGGCCCGGTTTACGTCGGCTTCCACGGACTGGGTTTCCAGGCGGGTGAAACCGTCCATCAGGATCAGCCGGGCCGAGCCATAGAGCAGGGCCATCAGCAACAGAAGGGCGATTCCAAAAAGCAGGAGGGATTTTTGATGAATGCTCACGGCTTGATTCCGGTCTTCGTGCGCGCTCGGTCTTCAAACGGATGTTGGCGGCCGAGTTGGGTCTCGCAGGTTGTTTCCGCCTCTGACGCAGTTCATGTCTTGAAGCAGGTCGCATTTGCATACAAGTATAAAGTAGATTGAACGAATTACGCATAAATTCATATATTATTTATCTTTCTTGGCGGGAGCGTCGCACTTCCAAACAAAAAAACGCTCCCCGGTACTTCGCATGACACGAAGTGCCGGGGAGCGTCCGGGCAGCGGGCGATCGGTGACGGTCAGCGCTTGCGCAGCGGGGACAGGAACGCGATCACGCAGCTCCCCAGCCAGAACAACAGGTTCGCGGGATCGCTCTTGATGCTTTCGACCACGATGTCCACCATGTCCGCCAGCGGCATCAGCAGCGGGATATGGCTCCCCTTGCCGCCTTCCTGGATGGCGAACTGGCGCACGATGAAATACTCGCTGGCCGCCAGCGCGAGCAGGGTCAGCACGGCCGCCAGCAGGCCCAGCAGAACGCCATTGCGCCGCCCGGAGCCGAGATAGACCCCGGTCCCGGCCAGCAGCCCGACCAGGATCGCCAGGACGGCGTACATCTTCTGGGTCAGCACGATCGAGCCAAACCAGATCGCCCCGCCGACCGCCGCCCCAATGATCCCCAGCACCAGGCTGCCAAGCAGGGCCAGCAGCCACGCTCCGGCCACGCCTTCGTCCTTGACCGTCATCGGCGCGCCAAGCACCTCATCCGCCGAAATATCACTCTGCCATGATTGCGGAGTCTGATCCGCCATACAACCTCCAATACCCACGATGCCATGAACGGTGGTCGCATTGTATGGAAAACACCCCGGCCACGCAACCGCCCGGAGACGGCCGCGCGCGGGCCACTTTTACCTTGGGCGGACGCTAACTGCCGCTGTCCGAGAAGCCTGGATCGCCGTTCTGAGAGCCGGTCAGGATGCGCTGCAATTCCTGGGCCATCAGGCCGGTGCGCTCGTCGCGCAGGAGCGGCAGCCGGCTGCGCGTGCGGTGGAGCTGGTTGAGGTCGATCGGGTGCACGACCAGGGCTTCCTCGAAGTACGGGCCTTGCGCCGCGACGACGCCGTTCGGATCGGTGATCATCGAGCCGCCCCAGAAGTTCAGCCCGTCCTCGTACCCAACCCGGTTGCAGTGGACGACGTAGCTGGTGAACAGGCTGGCATACGCCCGGTTGACCAGTTCTACCCAGCGGGCCGAGGCCAACCGGTCGCTGGCGTCCAGCCCGCGCCCCGGACTGGCGCTGGTCAGCAGCAGCACGTCCGCTCCGTCCAGCCAGAGCAGGTAGGGCGGGGAGGCGTGCCAGAAGTCCTCGCAGATCAGCATCCCCATCCGGCCGAAGCGCGTGTCGAAGGCCCGGATGCGGTCGCCCCAGGCGAAGTAGCGTCCCTCGTCGAACAGGGCATAGGTCGGCAGGTAGACCTTATCGTGGACGTGCGCGACCTCGCCGCCGGAGAGGTAGGCCGAGGCGATGTAGAAGCGGTGGCGCGCGTCCTCGTGGACGAAGCCGACCACCAGGTCGAGCTGGCGGCTGGCCTTCAGCAGCGGGCCGAAGACCGGGTCGGAAGCGACCGGCCGGGCCGCGACCTCATACACCAAGTCTTGCAGGTTGTAGCCGGTCAGGGACAGCTCCGGGAAGATCAGCAGGTCGACGCCCTGGGCCTGGGCGCGCGCGATGATCTCCAGGTGGTGGTCGAGATTGGCCGGCACGTCGGCCAGTTTGGGATGAGTCTGGGCCAGGCCCAGGGTAAGTTTCATGGGCGGGTACCCCCTCCAGATCAAGGCTGCGGCGTCTCTGATTGTAGCCGTTTCCGGCGGGCCGCCCAGCCGGTGGCCGCCGTGCCGCCCGCGCACAGCGCGATCAGGAGGCCATCCAGAGCCTGATCGGGGCTGAGGTTGGGCAGCAGCGAGACGGCCCGGTCGCCCCGGTAGAAGCCGATCACGAACAGCCCCGCCGCGCTCAGGCCGAGCGCCAGCCACAGCCGGTAGCCGGACGGCCCGCCGCGCCAGGCCAGGAGCATCATCAGCGCCAGCAGGCCGAGTCCGAGCGCGGCGGCGAAGTCCTGGGTGTTGTAGCGCGGGGCGACGAAGCCGTACACATCCGGGCGCTCGCTGACGGCCCAGGCCGGGAAATCGGCCAGGGTCCAGACCTCGGCCCCATAACCGCAGGCCGCCGCGCCGCAGGCCAGCGCTCCCAGGATGACGCCCACGGGCCAGGCCAGGGCCAGCACGTCCGACAGCGGCCCCCAGGTCACTCCTCGCCAGCGGGCGACCAGCGCCGCGCCGATCAGGCCGCCCAGGGCGGCCCCGTGCCAGTCCAGCCCGCCTGCCTGCAAATCGGTGATCTCAGGGAGGCGCGCGGCGAAATAGTCCCAGTGGAGGGCGACGTGAACCAGCCGCGCCCCGACTACCCCCGCGATCAGCGCCCCCAATCCGGCGTCGACCCAGGCCAGGGAGCGCTCGCCCCGGCGGCGAGCCGCCGCCGCCAGCAGGGCCAGCCCGATCCCCGCCGCGAGCAGGATCAGGCTGGAGAACACGGCCAGCGAAAAAGGGCCTACGGTCAGGATGGGATTCATGCCCGGCTCCGGTCAACGCGACGCCCCCTCAGCGTACCGCCTGCGGCGCTGGGCCGCAAGGCTCGGTTGCTTCCGGCCAGCGCCCGCCTTATACTACACTTAGCTGTGAACTACTGAAGCCTGTTTTAGGAAAAATGACGATCCGAAAGGAGCGATTCGCGTGGTCAATATTCATTCGACAGTCCCCGCCCCGGCCGCGATGGTGGACAGCCTGTCCGCCTATGAGTTCCAGGTAATGCTGGACGGAGTCGTCGTGTCCGGCATCTTCAGCGTGTCCGGCTTGACCAGCTTCACGCTGGAAGGCGAACGCCCGCCGCTGGTGATCGCCAAGATGGTCCAGCGCGATCCGAACACCCCCTTCAACCGCTGGATCCGCGAGACCCTGAGCCGCAAGTCCCAGGGGCCGATTCCCACTCCCGCCGAACTGGGCGCC
>JARKOQ010000219.1 GCA_029976005.1 Aggregatilineales bacterium
GGCGCGCGAGCAGGTGGCCGTGCTGATGCGCGCCGCCGATTACACCGTGCTCTATTCCGGCTACGAGGGCCTCTCCCACACCCTGCTGGAGAGCCTGCACGCCGGGACGCCGGTCATCGCCAGCGACAAGGGCGGCAACCCGGAGGTCGTCACCCACGACGTCAACGGTCTGCTGGTGCCCTACGTCGACCAGGAAGCCCTGACCGAGACGATCCGCGCCGCCTTGCAGCCTGGCGTGCGCGACCGGCTGGCGGCGCGGGCCGGGGACGGCCTGGAGCGCTTCACCTGGGCGCGCCTCGTGCGCGAGACGTTGGCCTGCCTGGAAGGCGCAGTCTGAGGCCAGGAGACCGGGAGACCAGAGGCCGGAGAAAAGCGTCGAAGCGGCAAGCGTCGAAGCGTCAAAGTCGCGTCGGACTGAGGTCCGACGCCGGAAGTCGAACGGCCCGCGACCCGGCTTGCGCGGCGGTGGCATACCGTAGGCCAATCATCACCTGACCGCCCGCCAATTCCGATGGCCCCCGGCTAGAGTCAGAGTAGCTGTTCTTGATAGAGTAAAAGTGATCCACCTCCTGTGCCCCGAATCGGGCGGCTGACGCCCGTCGCCAAAGGAAGCTGGCATGAGACACCTCGCGCGTGGACTGATTCTGGCCCTCCTCCTGAGCCTCCTCCCCCTCCCCGCCGCTAGGATCGCCGCTCAATCAGCGCCCGACACGCCCATTCGCTCCGTCGCCTGGAGTCCCGCCAACGACCGGATCGCCGTGGGGTACGACGACGGCACGGTGCAGATCGTGGACGCCGCCACCGGGCAGCCCATCCACACGCTGCGGGGCCACACTGGCAGGGTGGCAAGTCTCGCCTGGAAACCCGATGGCAGCGAACTGATCAGCGGCGATTTTGTCATCAATAGTTACGGGCTAGTCACCGCGATGATATGGGATACGGACACCGGCCAGTGTTTGGCGACACTATCTGGAATATCTCCCGCCAGCGTTCTTGGAGTGAGCTGGAGTCTGGATAGCAGCCAGATCATCACTTTCGGGTTTGATGTCAATCCCAACCTGAAATTCTGGGATGCAGTCACCTATCAACTGGTTTCGGAAGTAGACAAAGGGGGCGATGCATTTCAGATCGTGTGGAGTCCTGATACTACTCTTGTGGCGCTGGCTAACGTGGCAGCGCAAGTAGTGATTGCTAATCCTGCCACATTCGACCCAGTAATAATCCTGGACGAGGGTCAGACATCTTCAGGTGCAAGAGGTGGCGTCTACACGGCGGCCTGGAGTCCTGATGGCAGCCTGGTCGCGGGTGGCAACACGGCGGGCACCGTGCGGATATGGCGCGTGGCGGACGGCCAGAACTTGCTGAATATGGCCGGGGCGACCAGCCAGGAGTTGAGGTGGGACACGACCACGATCCATGCCGTGCGCTTCAGCGCGGATGGCACCCAACTCACCGCCGTCGCCGCCGATGGCACCTTCCGCACCTGGGACGTATCCACTGGGGCGCTCCTTGGCAGCGAACAGCTCCTCGACGCGCCGATCCAGGCGGCCGCGTGGAACTCGGACGGTACCCAACTGGCCTACGGCGGCGACAGCGGCGTGCTCCACATCAGCGAGGCCCCTGCGCCCACGGTGGTAGAACCATCCCCTATCGTGGATGTCGCCTGGAGCCCGGACGGGGCGTACATCGCGCGGACGTTTGCCTCCGGCACGGTCGAGGTCGTCGATGCGGCTTCACAAGCCCTGGTCTTCCGCTCGACTTCGGCATCTGCGCTGGGCCGCGCCGCCCTCGCCTGGAATCCGGCGCAGGCCCACCAACTGGCCGCCGGGATCGAGCGTTACATTTACGGCTGGGATGTCGTCACCGGTGAGACGCTCTTTACCTTACTGGCTGGCAATCCGTCCGGCATTGCCACGACGGAGGTCGGACACTATGCCGAGTGCATCTATTCCCTGAGCTGGACGCCGGATGGGAGCCGCCTCGCGAGTCTCAGCGAGGATGGCATCCTGCGGGTGTGGCAGATGCCATCAGGCGCAATGATGCTCGATACGAAGACGACGCAGACCTACTCGCTCGATTGGTCGCCGGAGGGCACCCAGCTGCTCGCAGGTCAGGGGTTGGGAATCGCCCGCATCGACGCCGCCACCGGCGCGCCCGACCGTTTTCACCCTGAGGGCAGGATAACCAACGGGGTAATCCCCTACGTGGACCTCAGCCCAGATGGTACGACCCTGGCCGGGTCCACCATCGCGGGCGACGTCTACATCTGGGATGCCGCTACCGGGGAGCTAGACTATCAGTACCGCTCACCGGGGGACGTCAGGAATCATCGCAACGTGCGGTGGAGTCCGGACGGCAGCCGCCTCGCCAGCGTGGCCTGGGACGGCACCCTGCGCATCTGGGACCGCGCGGGCAACGAGCTAGGTGTCCGCCAGGAGACAGGTCGCCTGAACAGCGTGGACTGGAGCCCGGATGGTACCCAACTGGCCTATGGCGGCGACAGCGGCGTGCTTCACATCAGCGAGGCACCCGCTGCCTCCGGCGCGGCCGTGAGCGCGGCCGAGGGATGAGGGCCGTTCGGCACGCCCAGGACGATGCAGGATCGCCCCTGGCTGCCCACCTGTGGGCTGCAATCCCATCCATTCCGGCGCAAACCCGCCCGCGCCCCGTGCCACCCGCAGGCCGGCTTCGTTGCCTTTCCCGATTTCCGTCGATCATCGTCCTGACTCGCGCCCTTTCGGCGGAGTGCCCCTATAATGAGTCTTGGAACCAAAAGGGGGATTTCACATGGCATC